>NZ_MSDP01000017.1:0-139268 GCF_001937155.1 Salinicola sp. MH3R3-1
TTGGGCTTCTTGCGCGCAGCGTCGAGGTTGCCTTCATCGATATGCGGGTTGGCCTGATAATCGGACTGGGCGAAAAGCTCCCCTAGTCGATCCAGCCCTTCCCCACTGATCTCGATGAAGCGATACGGCGTCATTTCCTTGTGGTCCGGCGCCCGCAGCGCGGCACGATAGAGGGCGTCGAGCTGTTCGGCGGTCGGTGCGGGGCCGGCCAGCTTGCCCATCGAACGGCGCTGATGCAGTAGTTCCAGAGCGTCCATGTTCGGCTTCTCCATCCAGGCACGTGGTTGAACGAATGTTCTTAAAGGAATGCTCTTGACCGAATGCTCTTGACCGAATGCTCTTGACCAAGTGTTGAGCAGAATATCGGATGCGATTGCAGATCGCCCGACTCTACGTCAAAAGCGTTACTGCCGCAGCAGCCGTGCCGGCAGCGCGGGTGTCCAGCCAGGCGTGGCGCGCCAGGGATTGATATCCAGCCCGCCACGGCGGACGTAGCGCGCCATCACCAGCAGCTCTTGCGGACGGCAGCGCGCCATCAGATCCACGAAGATATGTTCGACACAGTGCTCGTGGAAATCCTGATGCTGACGATAGGAGATCACGTAACGCAGCAAGGCGGCACGATCGAGTCGCGGGCCGCGGTAGGCGATCAACACGCTGCCCCAGTCCGGCTGGCCGGTGACCGGGCAGTTGGATTTGAGCAGGTGCGAATGCAGCGTCTCCTCGACGATATCGCTCTCGTCGCAGGCGAGCAGATCCGGCGAAGGCGTGTAGCGATCGATATCGACTTCGATGTCGTCAAGACAGTCGCCCGGCATCGGCTGGGGGGCCAGTTCGGCATCATCGGCGCCGTAGAGCTCCACCGTGACCGGTGCGCCGGCCGCCGCGCTCAGATCCCGCTGCAGAAACTCGACCACCGCCTCGCGATCGGCGAACGTCGTCTGATTGAAGCTGTTGAGATAGAGCTTCCACGACTTGGATTCGATCAGCTGCGGCGAATCCGCCGGCAACCGGAATCGCGCCACAGCAACCACCGGCTTACCCCGCAGATCGAGCCAGGAAAGCTCGAACGCCCACCATTCATCGCCCCCGACGAACGGCAGCGATGTGGAGTCGATCCTCAGCGGCGCGCGGTTGGCCGCCCGCTCGATGGGGAACAGCAGCGAGGCGTCGTAGCGCTCGGGGTAAGCCGACTCCCGCCCGAGCGGCGCATCGGTCAGCGTGTGCGGGCGATCCTGAGTCATGAACGAATTCCCTTGCCGCGATTGAGCATCCACAGCGCCAGGCTCCAGAGCACGACGATGAACGCGGCAATGGCGATCAGCGCCCCGCCCACCGGGATGTCGGAAATTCCGAGAATACCGTAGCGGAAGGCGTTCACCATATAGAGGATCGGGTTGATCATCGTCACGTTCTGCCAGAACTGCGGCAGCAGATCGATCGAGTAGAACACGCCGCCAAGATAGGTCAGCGGGGTCAACACGAAGATCGGGATGATCGAGATATCATCGAACTTCTTGGCCAGCAACGCGTTGATGAAGCCACCGATCGAGAACAGCATCGCGGTCATGATCACGACGGCCAGGGTCACGAGCGGGTGATGCAGATTCAGGTCGGTGAAGAAGAACGACACGATCGTGACGATCAGGCCGACGCCGAGGCCACGTGCCGCGCCACCGATGACGAAGCCCGCCAGGATGACCCAGTTGGGCATCGGCGAGACCATCATCTCTTCCACGCTGCGCTGAAACTTGTTGGAGAAGAACGACGAGGCCACGTTGGAGTAGCTGTTGGTGATCACGGACATCATGATCAGGCCGGGCACGATATAGGACATATACGAGATGCCGTGCATCTCGCCCACGCGCGAGCCGATCAGATTACCGAAGATGATGAAGTACATCGTCATGGTGATCGACGGCGGTACCAGCGTCTGCGGCCAGATGCGCACGAAGCGGCGTACTTCCTTGACCACCATGGTCCAGAGAGAAATCAGCAGTTGCCGGGTATTCAAGACGCCGTCTCCTTGGCCTGCGTGGATTGCGCGGATTCACTGTCGATGCCCTTCGAGGTTTCCGGCTGCGAAGTCATCGAGACGAACAGCTCTTCCAGACGATTGGCGCGATTACGCATCGAGAGCACACGGACGCCCTGCTCGGTCAGCTGCTGGAAGGCATCGTTGAGATTGGTGCCCTTGCGTACGGACAGCGCCACTTGATGCGAGTCGACACGCTCGATCTCGAAGCCTTCGATCACCGGGGTCGTTTCGAGCGGCTCGGCCAGATCGAGCAGAAATGTCTCGGTATCCAGCTCGGTGAGCAAACCCCGCATCGAGGTGTTCTTGATGATCTCGCCGTGATTGATGATCGCGATGTTGCGACACAGGCTCTCGGCTTCCTCGAGGTAGTGGGTCGTCAGGATGATCGAGGTGCCCTCTTCCTCGTTGATCCGACGCATGTACTCCCACATGCTGCGACGCAGTTCGATATCCACACCGGCGGTAGGTTCGTCGAGAATCAGTAGCCGCGGCCGGTGAATCAAGGCCCGGGCGATCATCAGGCGGCGTTTCATACCGCCGGAAAGCATGCGGGCGGCGCCGTTGCGCTTGTCCCACAGGCCGAGATCCTTGAGCAGCCGCTCGCAGCGCGGCTTGGCTTCCTTCAATGGCATGCCATAGTAGCCAGCCTGGGTCAGAACGATGTCCTCGACCTTTTCGAACTGGCTGAAGTTGAACTCCTGGGGCACGACGCCGAGCGCGTATTTCGCCTTGGCGAAGTCCTTGTCGATATCGATACCGAAGATGCTCACCTGTCCCGCGGTCTTCTGGACCAGCGAGCAGACGATGCCGAGCGTGGTGGATTTACCCGCCCCATTGGGACCGAGCAGCGCAAAAAAATCGCCCTGGGGAACATCGAGATCGATGCCTTTCAGGGCCTCGAAACCATTACCGTAGACTTTGGTCAGCCCGCGGATGGACAGTGCAGGTTCTGCCATCAGGGATTCCTGTCATGTTTGAGAAATCGAGAGTGATGAAATCAGCTTAAACGTAGTGCCGTGAATATGGGGGCAATTCCACGAGGTTCAATCTTTAGCAGACGAATGAATGATTCGTGATGACAGTCGAACGATCTGGCTGTCGATGCTACCGGGTGTGACGAATAGAGAGGGCGAAACGCGTTGCTGAAAATCCAGGCCACCGGTTACCGCCAATAAGCGCGCTCACTGGTATGACTGGCGGGTAAGGCAGACAAATCGGAAGCAGAGAGGGTCAGGAAACAGGCTGGCTATCACGATGCTGACGGAAATCGAGGTTTCTGGAGTTTCACGATTGGAGCGGGAAAGGAGAGCGATGGGGCGGCCCTCCGTCGGACCGGCGTTCCGGCTCACGACCCTCGACCACGTTTCAAGATTTTCCAAAACTGGAGCGGGAAAGGAGATTCGAACTCCCGACCCTCGCCTTGGCAAGGCGATGCTCTACCACTGAGCTATTCCCGCTTATCGTTGCCGGCGCTGATAGCGACGACGACATGACCTGGCGATCATGAAAGTGGCGTCCCATAGGGGGTTCGAACCCCTGTTACCGCCGTGAAAGGGCGGTGTCCTGGACCACTAGACGAATGGGACGCAATGGAGCAGCAAGCTGTTCCGATACCGCAAAAGTTGGAGCGGGAAAGGAGATCGACCGGGCTGGCGTTCCAGCTCCCGACCTACACCTACCGTTCCGATACTACCTAAATTTGGAGCGGGAAAGGAGATTCGAACTCCCGACCCTCGCCTTGGCAAGGCGATGCTCTACCACTGAGCTATTCCCGCACCGAAACCTTCTCCTGCACACTTCGCAAAACCGAGTGGCGTCCCATAGGGGGTTCGAACCCCTGTTACCGCCGTGAAAGGGCGGTGTCCTGGACCACTAGACGAATGGGACGTAATGTCTCGGCTCCGTCGAAGTGGCGCGTATGTTACTGAGGCCGTTTTGGGGTGTCAAGCAATTGATTTAACCGATTTTCACCTCGACCTAATCAAGGCTGGTCAGCGGCCGGCAAATGGCCTGTAATGCAGGACATGAGCTGAAGTCGAAAGTATCAATGCGGCAACATGAGGAGAGCGAACATGAGCAAGGTGGAAAAGACCGAGGCCGAGTGGCGCGAGAAGCTGACCCCCGAGCAGTACCACGTCACTCGCGAGAAAGGCACCGAGCGGCCATTCACCGGCGACTATCAGGTCGAGCCGGTCCAGGGGATCTACCACTGCGTCTGCTGTGGCGCGCCGCTGTTCGAGAACGAGCATAAGTTCGAAGCGCACTGTGGCTGGCCGAGTTTCGACCGGCCCCTGGCGGCGGCATCGGTCGAGGAGCACCACGATGACAGCCACGGCATGCGCCGGATCGAAGTGACCTGCCGCCGCTGCGACGCCCACCTCGGGCACGTGTTTCCGGATGGACCGGCGGAAACGACCGGGCAACGCTACTGCATCAACTCGGTGGCGATGACGTTCCACGCCGGCGAATGAGCGGTGCCGACTCTCGATGCCGGGGACAAGGCTCGGGCGGCGAACACGTTGACACGTCGGCGATTCGCACCCATACAGTAACTAGCTCATCGCCATCGAGGAAAACGGTATGAAGAAGCTGCTATTCGGGGCCATCGCCAACTGGCTGCGCAAGCCCGAGAACCGGGAAAAGGCCAAGCGGACGGCGCGGGATCTGCACGGCAAGTACCAGAACCGTAAAAGTACGCCGGAGCGCGGGCCGAAACGCTGATCCGCCTGGTCATAGACCCGCTCTACCGCTGGCCCGTCTCAATGCACCCCGATCGGAAAGTTCGATCGGGGTGCATTGCTTATGGACGCAGTTTGCGATGCTCTCTTTTCTGCCGTTATCCCTCCGCCGTTATTCCTCCGCCGATATGGACGATTCCCACCCTGGATCGATAGGCCCCAGACGGCACCCGGAACGCGTCGGCCAGCAAACCACGCGAACTTGCTGGTAGAATAGGCGCCCGCTTTTCCGTCGGGAACGTTCGACAGGCGCGATGCTGGCACGACTAGATAGACAGGCACGACGCAGGCCCGATGACGCAGGCAAAGAGATAGGCAGGAGAAAGACATGCTCGGCTGGTATCCCGGACACATGAACAAGGCGCGGCGCCAGATTACCGAGGCGCTGCCGGAAATCGACGTGGTGATCGAGGTTCTCGACGCCCGGCTCCCCTACTCCAGCGGCAACCCGATGCTGGCCGATCTGACCGAGCACAAGCCGGTGTTGAAGATCCTCTCGCGTGCCGATCTGGCCGATCCCGTCGCAACGCAGCGTTGGATCGACTTTTTCGACGCCCAGCCGGACAGCCGAGCGATTGCCGTCACCACCACTCAGGCGCGTGAACTCAAGCCAATTCCTGCCCTGTGTCACGAACTCGCCGGCCAGGTTCGCGCCGATCGCGATGTCCGCGTGATGGTGATGGGCATTCCCAACGTGGGCAAATCGACGCTGATCAACGGGTTGGCCGGGCGCAAGATCGCCAAGACCGGTAACGAACCGGCGGTGACCAAGCGCCAGCAGAGAATTCGCATCGACGGCCGCGTATCGCTGATCGATACGCCAGGCGTGCTGTGGCCGAAGATCGAGAATCAGGCCAGCGCCTATCGGCTCGCGGCCAGCGGCGCGATTCGCGATACCGCGATCGAGTACGTCGACGTCGCCATCGTCTGTGCTGCCGAGCTGGCCAAGCGTTACCCCGACGCCTTGCGCGAGCGCTACAAGCTGGGCGAACTCCCCGTCTATGTCGCGCCCACGGAGATCGACAGCGTTGACGCCGATGGCCCCAAACTGGTCGATTTTCAAGCCAAGGCCGGCTTCGACGGTCACGCGATCATGAACGAGATCGCCCGCAAGCGTGGCGGGCTGAGGGCCGGCGGCGTGATCAACCTGCATCGCGGCGCCGAAGTGCTGCTGCATGAACTGCGTGACGGCAAACTGGGACGCGTGACGCTGGAGCTGCCCGAGGACATTCCCGAGCCTGTGGTGGAAACCGAGGCAGAATCCGAAAGCTGATCCCGCCGTACAGATGGGCGTAAAATCGAGGCTTTTCTGCCCCTTGCGCCGCGCCCGCGCGGCGGTATGCTGGGATATCGGCGACGCAGCCCGCCGAGAATTCGCCATCGCCCTACTCTTTGCCACCCGCCTGACTCTTTAGGCTGTGCCGCATACGGAATCCCAATGAACAGCCCCATCCGCAAATCGCACAAGCTCGACAACGTCTGCTACGACATTCGCGGGCCCGTTCTCGATCACGCCAAACGGCTCGAGGACGAAGGTCATCGCATCCTCAAGCTGAATATCGGCAACCCGGCGCCGTTCGGTTTCGAGGCGCCGGAAGAGATTCTTCAGGACGTGATGCGCAACCTGCCGACGGCCCAGGGTTACTGCGATTCCAAGGGGCTCTACTCGGCGCGCAAGGCGATCATGCAGGAGTGCCAGCGCAAGGGCATTCCCGGCGTCGGCGTCGAGGACGTGTTCGTCGGCAACGGTGTTTCCGAGCTGATCGTGATGGCGATGCAGGCGCTGCTGAACGACGGTGACGAAGTTCTGATTCCGGCGCCGGACTATCCGCTGTGGACGGCGGCGGCGAACCTGTCCGGCGGCCATCCCGTGCACTACCTGTGCGACGAGGCCGCCGACTGGTCGCCGGACATCGCCGATATCCGCGACAAGATCACCACCCGCACCCGCGCGATCGTGCTGATCAACCCCAATAATCCGACCGGGGCGGTCTACCCACCGGCGGTGGTCAAGGAGATCCTGGCGATCGCTCGCCAGCACGGCCTGGTGGTGTTCTCCGACGAGATCTACGACAAGATTCTCTACGACGGCGTCGAGCACGTCTCCACCGGCGCCCTGGCAGCGGACGATCAGCTGGTCGTGACCATGAACGGTCTGTCCAAGAGCTATCGCTGTGCCGGTTTCCGCTCGGGCTGGATGATTCTCTCCGGCGGTCAGGGCAAGCAAAACGCCGAGGATTTCATTCAGGGGCTCAACATGCTGGCCTCGATGCGCCTGTGTGCCAACGTGCCGGCGCAGCATGCGATCCAGACCGCGTTGGGTGGCTATCAGTCGATCAACGATCTGATCCTGCCCGGCGGGCGACTGCTGGCGCAGCGCGATGTGGTCCATGAAAAGCTCAATGCCATTCCAGGCGTCTCCTGCGTCAAGCCGAAGGGTGCGCTCTATGCGTTCCCGCGGCTCGACCCGGAGATCTACCCGATTCACGATGACGCCCAGATGGTGCTCGATCTGCTGCTGCAGGAGCGCATCCTGTTGGTCCAGGGCACCGCGTTCAACTGGCCGACGCCGGATCACGTGCGCATCGTGACGCTGCCCTGGGCCGATCAACTGGGTGATGCCATCGACCGCTTCGCCCGCTTCCTGTCTCGCTATCGCCAATGATTGTCGCGGCCGCGCCCAGACGCGGCCGCCGATTCTCTGGCAACCGTGCCTCTGGCAACCTGCTCTCTTACGACCTGCCCTCTTGAAACCTATTCGCGAAAGTCGTATCTAACGTTTCATAACCGTCTGATTATCAGACAATAACGAATAACAGACTAACCAAAAACGACGCGCCTAGCGTCGGTAGCGCTATTCCACGACTGAGGGTAAAGACCGATGATGCGAATCATCCTGTTCCTGGCGACTAACCTGGCGGTGGTACTCGTTGCCAGCGTCACGTTGCGACTATTGGGCGTCGAGCCCTATCTCAACGCCAACGGGCTGAACATGAACAGCCTGCTGATCTTCTGCTTCGTGTTCGGCATGGCCGGTTCGCTGATCTCGCTGTTCATCTCCAAATGGATGGCCAAGATGAGCACCAAGGCCAAGGTGATCGAACAGCCGAGCAATTCGACCGAGCAGTGGCTGCTCGATACCGTTCGCGAACTGGCGCAGCAGGCCAACATCCAGATGCCGGAAGTCGCGATATTCCCGGCCCAGCAGTCCAACGCCTTCGCCACCGGCTGGAACAAGAACGATGCGCTGGTCGCGGTCTCTCAAGGCTTGCTCGAACGCATGCGTCCGGAAGAAATCCGTGCCGTGCTGGCCCACGAGATCGGCCACGTCGCCAATGGCGACATGGTCACGCTGGCCCTGATTCAGGGCGTGCTCAACACCTTCGTGATGTTCTTCGCGCGCGTGGTCGCCCAGCTCGTCGACAGTTTCCTGCGCGGCCGCGACAATGGCGGCGGCCTGGGCTTCATGGGCTATTTCGTGGTGGTAATCGTCGCGGAAATCGTCTTCGGCCTGGTCGCCTCGGTCATCGTGGCGTGGTTCTCGCGCTTCCGCGAATATCGGGCCGATGCCGCCGGGGCCAAATATGCCGGCAGCGGCGCGATGATCAACGCACTGGCCCGCCTCAAAGCCGAGACCAGCCAGCCGGACCAGATGCCGGACTCGCTGACCGCATTTGCCATTACCACCGGCCAGACGCGCAAGGTCATGGAGAAGCTGTTCGCCAGCCACCCGCCGCTGGACGAGCGCATCCGGGCGCTGAAGGAATCTGCCTACCGCGAGTGAATCGCGGTGGGGGTGCCCCGGCAGCCGCGCCGTCATCCGCGAAGCGCCATCATTCTCAAGCCCTGTCATCCTCGAGCCCCGCCATCCCGCGGGGCTTTTTTCATCGGTATCTTCCTCGGCCACGGGCTCACCGTCAGCCGCGCGAAACTTCCCTTCTCCACCATCTGCATCCAATTCTTCGACTCGCGTGTATCCCCGGCGCAGGGCATGAAGTCCTGCCCTATTCACGCTCGGAGAGACGCCAATGAAAACTCGACAGCTAGCCAGCGTTACCCTGACCGCCGCCCTGCTGGGTTCCTTCAGCCTCGTGGCAAATGCGAACGACGTGCCGGCAGACGTCAAGGTACCGGACGGCAACAAGGTCGCCATGGAAACCGTAGGCGTCGGCGAGATCACCTATGCCTGCGAAATGAAGGACGGCGCGCACGAATGGGTGTTCAAGGGACCGGATGCCAAACTCAACGACGCGGACGGCAATCAGGTCGGCAGCTACTACGGCCCGCCGGCCACCTGGGAATCCAGCGACGGCTCCAAGATCACCGGCACTCAGCTGGCTACCGCGCCAGGTGGCGAGGGCAATATTCCCTTCCAGCTCGTGGAAGCCAACCCGGCCGAGGGTGAAGGACACATGACTGGTGTCAGCTACGTCCAGCGCCTGAACACTCAGGGCGGCGTGGCGCCGGACATGGCCTGCAGCGCCGACAACGACGGCGCCGAGGAAGTGGTCGAGTATCAGGCTGACTATCTGTTCTGGAAAGCCAGCTGAACGGCAGACGATGCCAGCTGAACGACAATGCTGGCTGATCTGCCAACGCAGCTGATTTGCCAACGCAGCTGATTTGCAGACGCAGTGGATGACTCCGCGTTCATCCACAGGTCAACACGGACTCGCCATGACGAGTCCGTGTTGCGTAGTATGAGACTCATCAGCCCCGACCGGGGTGCGCTTCAAGGATAGTGCGTGTGACAGACGACACAGCGGCGCTCAATCAGTCGACGTTCGATCATGGCGTTTTACTCGAAGCCTGTGCCAATGGGGACCGCCAGGCGCTTCAGCGGCTCTACGCGCAGGAAGGATCCCGCATGCTGGGCGTGGTGATCCGCATCGTCGGCGATCGCGGTATCGCCGAAGACATCATCCACGACGCGTTCGTCAGGATCTGGAACAAGGCCCATACGTTCGATGCCCAACGCGGCTCGGGCAAGACTTGGATATTCAGCGTCACGCGTCATCTGGCACTCAATCATGTCAGAACCCGTCATCGAGAAGTGACCGTCGATGACGATACGGCCGAAAGGCTCGATGCCGAGCGATCACAGGAGGCGGCTACGGATACCCAGGATCATTTCGACTGGCTCGGCCATGGCGAGTTGGATCGCTGCCTCGGACAACTGTCGCCGGAGCGCCGCAACTGTCTGTTCCACGCCTATGTCGACGGCTTCAGCCATCAGGAGATCGCCACGCGCCTGGATCGTCCCCTGGGGACCGTCAAGGCCTGGATCAAGCGAAGCCTGGCGGCGCTGCGTGAGTGCCTGTCATGACCGATCATCTTGAGCAAATTTCTTCTCTCGGACCGGACGAGACCGACGACCTGGCGGGCGAATACGTGTTGGGCACTCTGAGTGCCGAACGGCGCGAGGCGGTCGAACATCGTCTATCCCAAGACTCGGCGCTTCAGGCCGCCGTCTGGCGCTGGGAATCGCGATTGCAGCCTTACACGGCGCTAGCGGAACCGGTAGCGCCCTCGGCCCAGCTGTGGCAGCGCATCGAGCGCAGTCTCGACCGCCAGGATGCGCCGACTTCGACCCGCTCGCCGGATCGATCGCCCGCTGGGCATACGCTCTGGGAACGGCTGTGGGACAACGTGACCTTGTGGCGAGGCGTGAGTTTCGCCAGCGTGCTGGCAGTTGTCGGCCTCGCCGCGATGCTGGCCTTCGGCCCGGGCGCCCAACCCTCGCCCCGCTACATGGTCGTGCTGATGACGCCCCAGCACACTCAGGCCGGCTGGGTCGTCGAGGCGAGTTCATCGCAGCAGATCAGTCTGATACCGGTCGGAACTATCGAGGTGCCACCGGGCAAGGCGCTGGAGTTCTGGACCAAGGCCGACGACTGGAGCGGGCCGGTCTCGCTGGGTCTGGTACAGCCGGGGCAGACCCAACGACTCTCGTTGAAGGATCTGCCTCCGTTGGAAGACAACCAGCTGTTCGAATTGACGCTGGAGGACGCCACAGGCTCCCCGCTCGACCGCCCGACCGGCCCGATTCAGTTCATCGGCCGTGCCGTCGAACTGTAGCGCTCATCGGCCCTCTGCAGCGGCCACGCCCGCTGCAGAGGGCTTTCGATAACCAACTTTCGATAACCAGACTTCGATAGCCAACTTTCGACATTTAACTTGTCGATAACCAACTCGTCGGTAGCCAATGAGAACAGTTGACAACAACGCCCTTCCCGCGCTTAATTAGTTGACACTATCAACCGAAAGGCTGCGACATGACCGACACGTCGGTGGGTGACTCCCTGCACCAGCTCATGCATGCCTACAGGCGCAGGTTACGCCAGGCCTATGCAGATACGCAGTTGAACCTCACCGTTTCACATATCCGCACGCTCAAGGCCATTCGTAGTCAGGCGCCCTGCACCGCCCAGCACATCTCCCAGTACACCCAGCGCGACAAGGCCCAGATCACCCGGCTGCTGCGGGACCTGTTCGATGCCGACATCATCGCCAGATCGCCCCATCCCGAAGACCGGCGCAGCCAACTTCTATCGCTGACGGATCGCGGACGATCCGTGCTGGCACAGGTCGACGGTTGTGAACGGGATGCCCACGCGAGACTGTCGGAAGGAATGACGCAGGAAGACCTCGATGCGTTTCTGCGGCTATCGCGGTTGATGATCTCCAACCTGAATTGAACGAGAATTTCGATGCCCAAACCCGCCCCCAGACCTTACACCGTACTGAACCGTCGACTCGTCACCCCCCACATGCTGCGCTTGACGTTCGGCGGCGAGGGCATGGCCGGCTTTCCCGCCGATCAGGAGAGCGCCTACGTCAAGCTAATGGTTCCCGATGGACAAGACGAACAGGGCAACGCCCGGACGGTCCCGCGCACCTACACGGTGCGCCATCAGCGCGACGGAGAGATCGACGTGGACGTCGTGGTTCACGATGACGGTGGCCCCGCCGCCACCTGGGCCGCTGCAGCGAAACCCGGTGACACGATCCTGATCGGTGGCCCGGGACCCGCCAAACGTCTGCCGGAAAACGCCGACTGGTATCTACTGGTCGGCGATATGACCTCGCTACCGGCGATCGGCGCCAACCTGGAACGCTTGCCACCTGACGCCGAGGGGCGCGCGATCATCGAAGTGACCAGCGAAGCCGACATCCAAGCGTTCGAGTTGCCCGACGGCATGCGGATCGACTGGCTGATCAATCCGCACCCGGGCAGCGACAGCGATCGTCTTACCGACGCCCTGCGCGAGTTCGACTGGCTTCCGGGCGCCCCAGGGATCTGGGTCGCCTGCGAATTTTCGGCCATGCGCAAGCTACGTCGCCATCTGATCGACGATCGCGGCGTGGGCAAACGGGAGATGTATATTTCGAGCTACTGGAAACTGGGCGCGAGCGAAGATGGCCACCGCGTGGTCAAGCGCGAGGACGCGGAAAGAGAGGAAATCGAGAGCGCCTAGCCAAGGAGGTCGGCACGGGCGCTCTTTAACGAGGCGAGACTCGGCTATTTGCCCAGCTTGACGTTGAACCCGAAGCCTTCCATTGCGTCACGCAGGCCGCCCTTGTTCTTCTTCAGCTCGACCCGCAGCGTCTGGAATTCCCGCCGTGATGGGTATTCGCGGCGGTAGGCATCGAACCCCGCGGCCATGCCCAGTCGACGACGATAGCGATCGAACGCCAGCATGTCCCGGCGCACGTCGTAGCAGGCCCGCGCGCACAGCGACAGCGCTTCCAGCGGTGGCGTCCAGCTGTGCAGCACAATCTTGCGTAGCCACGGGTCCGGCTTGAGCTGGCCGAGTTTCTTGCGTGACGGCAACCCGAAGTGGCGCATGGCGGCCTGATAGATCATCTCGGTGCCCAGCATCTTGCCGTCGACGCTGTAGCCGGCGATATGCGGCGTACCGATATCGACCAGCTCGAACAGCGCCTCGTCGATCCCCGGCTCGTGCTCCCAGACATCGAGCACCGTACGCAGGTCGCCCTCGCGTTCGAGCCGCTCGCGCAACGCAACACCGTCGAGACAGTCGCCCCGGCCGGCATTGATCAGCACGGTGCCCGGTTTGAGTGCCTGGATACGGTCGCGATTCATGAGGTGGTGCGTAGCGTGTTTGCCGTCGGCCACCAGCGGCGTGTGCAGACAGACGATGTCGGCACGCTCGATCAGCGTATCCAGATCCAGAAAATCTTCCCGATTCTCGGCCTCGGCACGCGGCGGATCACAGATCAGACAGTCGACATCGAGATTGTCCAGACGTGCCGCCAACCGCCCGCCGACGTTGCCGGCACCCACGATTCCCACCGTCTTGCCGGATAGCGAGAAGCCGTCTTCCTCGGCCAGCAGCAACAGACTGGAAAGCACATAGTCGACCACCGAATCGGCATTGCTGCCCGGCGCGCTGGCAAAACCGATACCCCGTTCGGCGAGCAGGTTCGTATCGATATGGTCGGTGCCGATGGTACAGGTGCCGACGAACCTCAGCTTGTCGGCGCCTTCCAGCAGCGTGGCGTTTACCGGTGTGATCGATCGCACCACCAACACATCGTGCCCGCGGAGACTGTCTGCCGTCATCTCACGGCCGGGCTGACGAGTGACTTCGCCCAGCTCGCCAAAAAACTCTTCCGCCAGCGGAATGTTCTCATCCACCAGGATACGCATGACTTTCCTCTTGATTGGTTCCGTCCCGACGGTTGTCTCGTTCAATCCCGACCCCAGGCAATGGTGACGACCGATCAAGTGCCGGTCATGGGCCTCGAAAGCGGCGTCGATTTCTGCAGCGCTTGCTTTACAATGGCGCCTGACGTCAGCTGCGCCGCGGGGTCGAAGCACCGCAACGCTTGGCGCAGCCATATTAGGCCCGCCATTCGCGATGAACAAGCGATGAGCGCCAACGCAGCAGGAGACCGTGTGATCGTCCGTTGGGAAAGTGAACATGACTACGTTCTGGTCCATCTGCACCAGGACATGTTTGGCGACTGGATCTACAGTCGCGCCTGGGGCCAGATCGGCACCCAGTATGGCGGTCTCAAGCATGCCGTCGCCGAGAGCTACGCCCAGGCGATGATGTGGGTCGACGATCTTTCCCACATTCAGACCGCGCGGGGCTATCGCAAGGTGCTCGAGGCCGACGACGACAGCCCCGAAGGCCGCCAGGCCGTGGCCCAGCTCTCGCTACTGGATTAGACCTCGCTACTAGACTAGACCCCGCGCGACCTCCGTCGCCGCGGAGGTCGGGTTCGTCGGCTAGCCGGCGTGCCGAATGCGAAAACAGTGATGCAGATTGGCACGCCGGGTGAAGTCCGGATCGTAGGTCTGGGCGGTGATCTCCTCGACGCGATAGCGTGATGCCACCTCGTCGTCCAGCCGGAAACGCTGCTGGTTGTTGGAGAAGATCAGCTCCCCGGCCGGCGCCAGACGGGCCATGGCCAGTTCGATCAGTCGGGCATGGTCGCGCTGGATATCCAGCGTCCCCTCCATCTTCTTGGAGTTCGAGAACGTCGGCGGATCCATGAAGATCAGGTCGAACTCGCTGCCGGCAGTCTCGAGCCAGCGCAGGCAGTCGTCGCGCACGACCCGGTGTCGGCTCGGATCGAGCTTGTTGAGCGTGAAGTTGTCTCGCGCCCACTCCAGGTAGGTGTTCGACAAGTCGACGCTGATACTGTCGCTGGCCCCGCCCAGCGCCGCGTGAACGCTGGCCGTGGCGGTATAGCAGAACAGGTTGAGGAAGCGTTTGCCTTTGGCCTTCTCGCCGAGCAGACGACGCACCGGGCGGTGATCCAGAAACAGCCCGGTATCCAGATAGTCCTTGAGATTGACCCACAGCCTGGCGCCGCCTTCCTCGACCACGAAGCGGTCGCCGCTATTGGCCTGCTTGCGATACTGCGCCTTGCCGCTCTGGCGCTCGCGCTGCTTGTAGTGAATCTGCTCGGGCCGCACGTCCATGGCCACGGGAATGGCGCTCAACGCGTCCATCAGACGACGCTGCGCCTTGCTCGGGTCGACCGACTTGGGCGCAGCGTACTCCTGCACGTGGATCTGGTGGCCATAGACATCGATGGCCAAGGCGTATTCCGGCATGTCGGCGTCGTAAAGCCGGTAGCAGGATTCGCCGGACTTCTTGAGCCACTTGTTCAACCGCTTGCGGTTCTTCTGCAGCCGATTGGCGAACATCTGCGCGCCCTCGCTCAGCGGCGCTTCCTTGGGCACCGGCCGAGATCGCGACTCCTCGGCTTCGGCGGGATCCCGTTCGTCGATGTCGATCAGCAGCAGCTTGCAGTCGAGCGGGCCATTCTTGAACGCGTACTGCTTGTGGGCTCGCAGCCCGAGCCGATGGCCCAGATCCGGATTGCCGGTGAACAGCGCCAATTGCCAGCCCGGGAACTGCTGGCGCATGCGTTCGCCCAGATCGCTGTAGAGAGCGACTAGTTCGGGCAGCTCCCCCAGGCGTTCGCCGTAGGGCGGATTGGTCACGATCAGCCCCGTCTGCAAGGTTTCGCTGCCCTCCGCCGCTTGCGGGCGCTCGAGCGACTTCACCGAGCCGCCATTCAGCGTGATCAACGCCGGGATGCCGGCACGCATGGCGTTGCTTTTGGCGGCACCGATCGCCTGCGGGCTCTGGTCCAGACCGAACAGATGCGAGCGTGCCCCACGCCGGCCGACATCGGCACGCGTCTGGGCCTCGCGACGTAGCGTGTGCCAGATTTCGGCGTCGAAATCGGCCAGTGTCTCCAGGGCAAAACGCTCGCGACTCATTTGCGGAGCGATGTCAGCCGCCATCATCGCCGCTTCGATCAACAGGGTACCGGCCCCGCACATCGGGTCGACCAACAGCTCTCCGCGTTTGGCCCGGGCCGGCCAGTCGGCCCGGACCAGCAGCGCCGCCGCCAGGTTCTCCTTCAGCGGAGCGTGGCCGGCATCGCGCCGGTAGCCCCGCTGATGAAGGCTCGCGCCCACCAGATCGATACCGACCAGCAGCTGGCCCTTGTGCAGATGGGCATAAAGGCGCACGTCCGCCTCTCGCGGATCGATGGAGGGCCTCTCCCAGCCCGCCGCGAGCAGCGCTTCCACCACGCCATCCTTGACGACCTGCGCGCCGAAGCGTGTATGGCGAATGGCGGCAGACTGACCATGAAAATCCACGGCCAGGGTCTGCCCGGGCTTCAGCATCTTGGCCCACGGCTGAGATCTGACCGCTTCGACAATCGCCGCGGGCTCCTCGCAACCGGTCTCCCGCCCCAATGTCACGATCACCCGATTGGCCAGGCGCGACCACAGGCAGATGCGATAGGCAGTGGCCCGATCGGCGCTCGCGTGGAGACCGGCGACCGTAGTTTTTTGTATCTCGGCTCCCAGCGTCGCGACTTCGTCGGCCAGCAGGGACTCGATACCCCAAGGGCAGGTGATGTAGAGATTTAACAGCAAGTTATCGTCCTTCATGGCGGCATCATCGGACCCGTGTATAGCGGTCATATTCCCTTGGAGGCAGTAAAGAAAAGGCTTTATGACAAAACGCCTATCGACATCGTTTCTCATTTCGACTAAAGATGACAGTCGTAGCTACGAAACAACGCATGCGGTTTGCCTGTCCGGACGTTTTCGCGGGCAGCCTGTCGAATTTGGCCCTGTGCCGATCGACTGGCTGTGGTTTTCCCCAGGAGATGCACTTGTTCAGACAAGAGGCTACTACACGATGAAACGACAGAAACGTGATCGCAACCAGCGGGCATTTCTCCACGGCTACAAGGCTGGCATCGTCGGTCGCTCACGCGATGAGTGTCCCAGCCAGGAAGTGAATCTGCGTGAAAACTGGATGAGCGGATGGCGTGAGGGTCGCGGAGACCAGTGGGCCGGAATGACAGGCGTTTCGGGTATCCATAAGAACCCCGCGGTGATGACGTAGCTGCCGCTTACCTCGGCATGATCAAGGCTCGCTACTGGCGGGCCTTTTTATTGCCCGCTTTTTGGCTCGAGTCGGTCGCTTCATTCACCGCCTTACCGCGTACTCCTACCCGTCTCGCTCTTGAAACGCTCTTATCATCGCGTGCGCTTGCCGTCGAACGTGTTCGCCCGGGGCTCACGCTGGCCGGCGGTCGTCGTTCTGGGTCGCCCGAACGCACTCGCCGATCAATTCGGGACCGCGATAGATGAAACCGGTATAGAGCTGGACCAGATCGGCCCCGGCCTGACATTTTTCGCTCGCCCGAACGCCGCTGTCGATACCGCCCGCACCGATGATCGGCATCGTCGGCAACAGGCGCCTCAATTCCCGGACCACCGCCGTCGAACTCGCGAACAGCGGCGCGCCCGATAATCCTCCCGCCTCATGGGCGTGCGGCATGCCCGTCACGTGCTCCCGCGATACCGTGGTATTGGTGGCGATGACGCCGTCGATGTCGTTGGCCTGAAGCGTCTCCGCCACCAAGGCGATCTCGTCTCGGGTCATGTCCGGGGCAATCTTGACCGCCAGCGGCACGCGACGGCCGGTTTCAGCATCGAGCCTGGACGCCTCGGTCTTCAGCGCCCCGAGCAGGCCGTCGAGATGATCACCGAACTGAAGATTGCGCAGCCCCGGCGTGTTGGGTGAGGAGATATTCACCGTCACGTAGTGTGCAGCGCCATGGGCCTTGCGCAGGCAGGTCACGTAATCGTCCACTGCGCGCTCGACCGGTGTCGTCAGATTCTTGCCGATGTTGATGCCGATAACACCGTTGTAGCGGCTCTTCCGCACATTGGCGACCAGATGGTCGACGCCGGCGTTGTTGAATCCCATCCGGTTGATGATCGCCTGCGGCCCGGCCAATCGAAACAGACGCGGCCTGGGATTGCCCTGCTGCGGCTTGGGGGTCACCGTACCGACTTCGACAAAACCGAAGCCCAGCGCCCCGAGGGCGTCCAGATGGTCGGCATTCTTGTCCAAGCCCGCTGCCAGTCCGACCCGATTCGGAAACGCCAGCCCCATCAACTCGGTGGAGGCCGACGCCACGTAGGCATCGCCCAGCATACTGGTCAGACGCGCCCGATGCGCGGTATCCAGCGCGGTCAGCGTGAGTCGATGAGCGGTCTCGGGTTCTAACCGAAACAACAGGGAGCGAACGAGGGCGTACATGGAAAAATCTCGTCGGTAACGAAAGGGGGCAGTAGCGGCGGGCGAGTATATCCCAACTCGACGCGGCGACACGAATTCGACGCCCAGCAACGACAAGGCCCGGCGACGATGCACCGGGCCGTGTCATGGCGCGAGCCGTTATTGCGTGTCGAGTTGCTGAACGCGCAAGGTGTAGTTGTTGGCGCCGTTCATGGCTGAACCGAACCGCTGCCCCTTGACCCAGACGCGATAGCGACCCGGCTGCAGTACGCTCTCGATATCGAAATCGCCGTCGGCAAGAGAGCCCTCGTCGCTGGCCACCGTATTACCATTGGCATCGAGAACCTTGGCCTGGAGGCGATACGTGCCCTCGTTGCCAGGGAACGTCGAGCTGGCGATCGAGACTGTGCCCCGGTCGACGACATCAAAGCTCAACACCTGGCCTTCCTGGCGAATCTCGATATCAGCCACGATCTCGTCGAAAGCATCGGGCAAGTCCGGCTGGTTGTTGCGGGCCCTACTGCTCTCGGAGGTGCTCGAGGCATCTGTCGCAGAGCTCGGTTTTGCCGCCGTGCCGGTGTTGGTGGTGCCGAAGGTGGCGTCATCCTGTCCTGCCGAACCACCCTGCCCAGTCGAACTGCGCTGTCCTGTCGAAGCGCCTTGGGAAGCCGCCCCGCTGGCGCCGACGCTGCTGGCCGCCTTACGCCCCGGCGCGCTCAATGTCGCGACCTGGTCGCCTTCGTCGACGAACGCCGTGGTACGGCCGCTGGGACCAGGCCCGCCGAACATGATGCCGCCGCCGTTGTCGACCCCGCCATCATCGCTGCCGACCACGTTGCCGCTGGCATCCAGTCTCGCGACGTCGACGTTGAAACTGTTCCCGCCCGTCTTGGTGGTCCCGAACTTCTGCCCGGAAACCTGCAGCGAGTAATCACCCGGCTCGAGTTCCTGCGTCAGCTCGAGCCCCCCGGTGGAGCCCAATCCCGAACCGCTGGTCAGCACCTTGCCGTTGCTGTCCACGAGTTTGGCCGAGATCTTGTAATCGTCGGACTCCCCCGGCAGCGTCGAACTGGTGAACCGATAGCGTCCCGCCTCGTCGACCGTGAACGGATGCTGGTGGAGGCCCCCGAAGAAGAAGCTCCGGCTGCGCGCATCGGAATCGGATTTGAAAAAGTGGGTCAGATCGACCTTGCTGGCTGCTTCCTGAGCATCCTTCAATGCTTCGCTCTGAGCCAGAACCTGAGTGCTGGCGCCCGCCAGGCTCAACGCCACGAATAAAGTGGACAATACGCGATACTTCATGGGGCCTCTCTGCATTCTGCGACCGAATCGGAGCAAAGCATAACAGAGACGCCTACCGACGCACCTTAAAAGGCTGCCGACAGACGTCTTATCGTCTTGCTACCAGAAAACCTGTGGCCTGACGCGCAGCGAGCAACATCGCTGTTGCTCGTCACGATCATCCAGAGCGGGCGGCCTTGCCGCCCGCCTGCCTGTCGCCACCTTATCCCTCGCTTTCACTCTCGGCAAGGTCGACCAGCTCGCGGATCGCCACTGCCACCAGCGGGAAGCTGATCGATGCGCCCGTTCCGATCTCGGCCAGCAACGCATTCCAGCGCTCGAGCAGCGGCGAGTGCTGTTCCTGCCAATGTTCGACCCGCGGCTCGACCTCTCGCGGCGCATCCGTCATCCCCAGCACTTTCACCGTCAATGCCAACTGCTGACGATCCAGATCGTCGCGGAAGGTCTCCCGCGCCTGGGCCTGCCAGCTATCGCGCACCTCGAGGCTATTGATCTGCTGCATCACCCACGGCAGCTCCAGACGCTGACCGATGGCGTAATAGGTCTCGGCAACCCGCTGGATTTTATCGCCACTGGTGCGGGCGGCGCGAATGATCCCGAGTCCGGCGTACAGATTGGACGCCGCGGCAACGATCGAAGCCAACGCTTCCGGCACCTTGGCCTCGACCAGGGCTTCGCAGCGCTTGGCCCAGGCTTCTCGCTCGTCGCCATTGAGGCGATTGCCGATATCTTCCTGCAACTGTGCCAGCTGGGGCGCGTACTGCTCGACACACTCCTTGATGCTGAGCGAGCCTCGGTGACGCAGAAACCAGCGCGTCGCGCGGCGCAGCAGGCGCATCAGGTCGAGCATCATGGCGTACTGCGTCTGACTCTCGACACGATGATCCAGCGCTTCGATCTGCTCCCACAGCTGATTGAACCCGAAGCTGTCGCGCGCAATCACGTAGGCCTGAGCGATCTCCACTCGCGAGGCGCCGGTGGAGTCGCGTAGCTGGCGCACGAAAGTGATACCCATGTGGTCGACCAGGTCGTTGGCGATCTGGGTCGCGACGATCTCGCGCTTGAGGCGGTGCTGGTAGAGATCGTCCGGGTAGCGCTCCGACAAGGTGGCGGGAAACGCCTTCGTCACGTGCTGCTGCAACTGCGGGTCCGCCGGCAGCTCGGCGGCGATCAGATCGCTCTTGAGCGTACTCTTGGCGTAGGAGATCAGCACGCTGAGCTCCGGCAGGGTCAAGCCGCCATCCGCATTGCTGCGCTCGATCAGCTGTTCGTCGCTGGGTAGGAATTCAAGTTCACGATCGAGACTGCCGGCCGCTTCGAGCTCGTTAATGAAGCGACGATACGGGCCAAGCCCCTCCTTGGACTGCAGTTCGGAGAGCGACAGCGCCTGGGTCTGGCGATAGTTGTCGCGCACGACCAGCTCGCCGACCTCCTCGGTCATCTCGACCAGCAGCTGGTTGCGCTGCTTCTCGGTCATGTCGCCACGCTGAACGATACCGTCCAGCAGAATCTTGATGTTGACCTCGTGATCCGAGCAGTTGACGCCACCGGCATTGTCGATGAAATCGGTATTGACGCGGATGCCCTTCTCCGCCGCTTCCATGCGTCCGCGCTGGGTCAGACCCAGGTTGCCACCCTCGCCGACCACGCGGCAGTTGAGATCCCGGCCGTCGATCCGCAACCCGTCGTTGGCTTTGTCGCCGACATCCGCATGACTCTCGCTGGCTGCCTTGACGTAGGTGCCGATGCCGCCGTTCCAGACCAGATCGACCTTCGACTTGAGCATCGCGTTAATCAGATCGTTCGGCGACAGCTTGTCGGCCTTGATGCCGAAGACCTTTTTCATCGCCGCGGAGACGGGAATCGACTTGGCATCGCGGGAGAAGATGCCGCCACCTTCGGAGATCGTCTTGTCGTCGTAATCCGACCAGCTCGACCGCGGCAATGCGAACAGGCGCTTGCGCTCGGTAAAGGACTTGGCGGCATCCGGCTTGGGGTCGACGAAGATATGGCGGTGGTTGAAGGCCCCGACCAGCTGAATCTTGTCGGACAGCAGCATGCCGTTACCGAAGACATCGCCGGCCATGTCGCCGATACCCAGTACGCTGAAGGTATCTTCCTGGGTGTTCAGGCCCATTTCCCGGAAATGACGCTTGACTGACTCCCAGGCACCGCGCGCGGTGATCGCCATGCCCTTGTGGTCATAGCCCTGGGCCCCGCCGGAGGCGAAGGCGTCGCGCAGCCAGAAGTCATACTCGATCGAGATCGCGTTGGCATAGTCGGAGAACGTCGCCGTACCCTTGTCGGCCGCCACCACCAGATACGGGTCATCCGGATCGTGACGGACGACGCTAAGCGGCGGTACCACGGTGGTACCGTCGAGATTGTCGGTGAGATCCAGCAGGCCCCGGATCAGCGTCCGGTAGCATTCGATTCCTTCGGCCTGGATGGCGTCACGGTCGGCATTTTCCGGCATCCGCTTGCAGATGAACCCACCCTTGGCGCCGACGGGAACGATGACCGAATTCTTGACCTGCTGCGCTTTCATCAGCCCCAGAATCTCGGTGCGGAAATCCTCGTTGCGATCCGACCAGCGCAAGCCGCCGCGAGCGACCTTGCCGCCGCGCAGGTGAACGCCTTCCATCCGCGGCGAGTAGACGAACACTTCGAACATCGGCCGCGGCTTGGGCATGCCCGGCACCTTGCTCGGCTCCAGCTTGAACGAGATGTAGGCCTTGGTACTGCCGTCTTCGCCCGGCTGGAAGAAGTTGGTCCGCACGGTGGCCTGGATCAGATCGACGTAGCGGCGCAGCAGCAGGTCGTCGTTGAGGCTCGCCACCTGATCGAGCATCGCGTTGAGCTCGTCGATGCAGGCCTGGCACTGTTCGTCACGCTGCTTGGTCGTTTCCGGCGAGAACCGCAGCGAGAACAGCCGCGTCAGACCCCGGGTGATATCGGCATGGGCAGCCAGCGTGCTGGCGATGTAGGCCTGGGACAGCCCGATCCGCAGCTGCTTCATGTAGTGCGCATAGGCGCGCAGCACCGCCACCTGGCGCCAGTCCAGATCGGCGCCGATGATCAGCCGGTTGTAACGATCGTTCTCGGCATCGCCGACCCAAATCCGGGTGAACGCATCGATGAAGTTGTCGCGCATGTCGCGCAGATCGACCTCGCCCACGCCGCGATATTCAAAGGTGAAATCATGGATCCAGTAGGTCTGGTGTTCGGTGGCGATGCGATAGGGCCGCTCGCTGATGACGCGCAGACCGAGATTCTCGAGCACCGGCAGCATGTCCGAGAGCGGAATCGGGGTCTCGAGATGGTAGAGCTTGAGATTGACGCTCTCCGCCGCACTCTCGGCCAGATGATAGAGGCTGACGCCGATCGGCGCGCCGTCGTCGAGCGCCTCGAGATGACGGATGTCATTGGCGGCGGTGCGTGCCGCGAAGTCGTCTCGATAGCTGCCGGGGAAGGCGTCACGGAAGGTCTGGACCCGGCGGTTGCCCGCCTCCTCGCCGAGGCTTTCGATCAGCGCGCCGTGCAGCTCCTCGCGCCAGTTGCGCGCCAGATTGATGATCTTCTTTTCCAGCGCGCGACCGTCGAACGCCACCGGCTTGTCGCCATTGAAGCGCAACGTGAACTGGATCCGCGCCAGAATCGACTCGGAGAGGTACGGGTTGAAGTCGGCGAAGGTCGCGTCGAGCTCTTCGCACAGCAGATTCTGAATGCGCAGGCGCAGATCGGTGGAAAAGATATCCCGCGGCACGAAGACCAGGCAGGAGTAGAACTGACCGGCACGATCTTCGCGGACGAACAGACGCACGCGGCGGCGCTCACGAATATTGAGGATGCCGAATGCGGTCCGGCTCAGCTCCTCGGTGGAGCTCTGGAACAGGTCGTCGCGCGGGTGCACTTCCAGCACCTGCAGCAGCAGTTTGCCGTTGTGGCCCTTGGGATTGACGCCGGCGGCGTCGATCACCGCTTGTACCTTGCGTCGCAGAACCGGAACCGTGCGCGGCGACTCGTTGTAGACCAGCGAGGTGAATAGACCGAAGAAACGCCATTCGCCGATCGCCTTGCCCTTGGCGTCATGCCGGGTGATGGCAATGTAGTCCGGGTAGGTTGGACGATGGACGCGAGCGTGATAGGCGCTCTTGGCGAAGTGCAGCAGCGCGGAACCTTTGTCCTGCTCGAAGCGCACCGGCTCCCGGTAGCGCGGCTGGTCGAGCTTCAGCACGCCCAGCTCGCTACCGCTGACACGCTCGCCATGGGCCTTCTTGCCACTGCCGACCTGGCGGCTTTCGGCATAGCCCAGAAAGGTGAAGTGTTCGTCCAGCAGCCACTTGAGAAACGCCACGGTCTCCTGCTGATCGTCCTCGGCAACCCCTTCCGAACGCTGTTTTTCCAGCTCGGCGATGATCTCGCGAGCCTTGTCGCGCATCGGATCGAAGTCGACGACGGCGGTGCGTACGTCGAGCAGCACGTCGCGCAGGCCCTGCTCCAGATCGATCAGCGTATCGCTGTCGGTATGGCGGTCGACCTCGATCAGGATGATCGACTCGCGCGCTTCCGGCGCCTTTTCAGCCCGAGTGCCGGTAATCCGGGTGGCGTGGTGGCGCGCGTCTCGTTCGACCGCCAGCACCGCGTTATGGATCGCGTGCAGGGTCAGCCCGCGGCGGTTGAGCTCCATGCGCACGGAGTCGACCAGAAACGGCATGTCGCGATGAAGTACGGCGACGACGGTGTGTGGCGACTGCCAGCCATGCGCTTCGAAATTGGGGTTGAAGACCCGCACCTTGGCCTCGTCGGGATCGAAGGTCCGCATGAAGTGCCAGGCTGCCAGTGTGGCGCCGTAGATGTCATCGAGCTGCCGATCCGCGGCCTCCTCGAAGGGGGCAGTGGCGTAGAGATCCTCGGCGAACGCCGTGATCCGCTTGACCTTGTCTTCGGGGAGGCGCTTGGACAGCTTTTCCTTCAGCTGTTCCAGAAATTCCGTTTTTCCCTCGATCGCGACGTGTTGCATCTATCACCTCGGCTGGCATCGACCGTCAATATGGCGGCCGCATTCAATAGGATGGGAGCTTACGTCAGCGTCACACGGCGCCCCACTCAATTGAAGCTTCGTCATGACGCATGTCGGTTATGCATCGGCGGCGACCCTGCTCGACAGCACTAACGATTGACAATATCGGCCGTCGAGGTTTGATTGCCGGGTTTGGCGGCTATCGACGCTCGAGCAGCACCCCGCACTCACAGTGGTCCGTCCACGGGAATTGGTCAAACAGTGCCATTCGCGTCACGCGATGGGTCTGGCTCAGCTGTTCGAGATTGGCGGCCAGTGTATCGGGATTACATGAAATATAGACAATACGCTGATAACGCATCAGCGGCTCGCAGCTTTCGGCGTCCAGCCCGGCCCGCGGCGGGTCGACCAGCACGGTCGAGAAATGGCATTCGTCGAGCTGCATGGCGGTGACTCGGCGACCCTGCTTTTCCCCGCTCAGCGCCTGGGCGAACTCCTCTGCCGGCATCCGGGCGACGTGCACGTTGTCGATCGCATTGGCCTCGAGGTTCGCCTGGGCGGAGGCGACCGAGGTCCGCGAAATTTCGGTGGCGACCACGCGGCGAAAGTTCTCTGCAAGCGCCACCGTGAAGTTGCCGTTGCCACAGTAGAGCTCGACCAGATCATCCTGGCCTTCCTGTGTCACGTCACGAGTCACATCCCGCGCCCAGTGCAGCATCGAACGGCAGATCTCGGCATTGGGCTGGGTGAAGCTGTTCTCGACCTGCTGATAGCGAAACTCGCGACCATCCACCTCCAGTCGCTCCCAGACGTGGTCCCGATCCAGCACCAGCCGCTGCTTGCGGGAACGCCCGATCAACGACACGCCGAGCTGGGCCTGCAGTTCGCGGGCGCGCGCCTCCCACTCCTCGGTCAGCGGCTTGTGGTAAATCATGGTGACCAGCGCCTCGCCGCTCAGCGTGGTGAGGAACTCGACCTGGAACAGCTTGCGACGCATCAGCGGCTCGTCGCGAATTGCGTCCAGCAGCTGCGGCATCAGGGCGTTGATCCGCTCGCTGGCGACCGGGAAGCGATCGACCCGTACGACGCGCTGGGCGACCCGACCTCGCTGCAGGGGCGCCTCCGGGTCAGCCTCGAACATGGCGTAGTAGAGATCATCTCCCTCGTGCCAGATCCGAAACTCGGCGCGCATGCGATAGTGCGATGGCGGCGACGCGAAGACTTCCAGGGTCGGCGGCGAGAACCGGGCGAACTGCCGTTCGATTCGCTCGCGCTTGGCTTCGAGCTGGGCGTCGTAGCGGGAAGGGTCTATATCGAAAATCACCACACCATAAGTCCTTGAAGATAAGTCCTTGGAAGATAGATCCTTGGAAAACAGGTCCTTGGAAGATAGATCCTTGGAAGATAGGTCCTTGAAAATAAGCTCTTGGAAATACGTTCTTAAAAAGAAGCCTTTGAAACCCTCGAAAATCGATTCCCGAACCCAGGATCGGAAAAGACGAGTGCCTAAACCGAGACATGAAATCTGGAGCAATCTACCCTGACGGCGGTGAATCGACCTCGAGCATCGTCGGCGGCGCGTAGCCGAATCGTGCCAACGCCGAGGTCAGCCCTACCGCCGAAGCAGCCGTGGCCCAGCTGGCCGCTCCGGGCTCGGCAACGGATGCCTCCGGGAGCCCTGAGACCTCCGGGGGCCACGGGAGTCCGTCACGATCGCCCGCGACGCCAGGTTCGTACAGCACCGCACTCAGGCGTCTGGCAATGGCCTGGCCCGAGTCGATCCAGCGAACGCCCCTCGGTAACAGAGCCTCGAGCGGCTCGCGCAACAGCGGAAAATGGGTGCACCCCAGCACCACTACGTCGAGACCCACCGCGGCCCTCAGCGGCGCGATCGCGGTCGCCAGTGACGAGGCGTCGATGGGCAGCCCCCGCAACAGACGCTCCGCCTCGACTACCAGCGGGTCCGCCGCCACGCGCACGACCTGGCAATCGCCGGCGAACTCTTTGATCAGCCGATCAAGATAAGGCCGATGAACGGTAGCGCTGGTGGCCAGTAATCCGATGATCCGATGCTCGCTCATTGCAGCGGCCGGTTTGATCGCCGGCACGGTACCGATCACTGGAATCGACAGGCGTTGGCGAAGTGCGTCCAGCGCCAGCGTACTGGCCGTGTTGCAGGCGATGACCAGTGCGCGCGGCCGGGCATGTTCGCAGGCGCGTTCGCAGACGCTGACGATTCGCGCCACCAGCCAGGCGTCTTCCCGGGTACCGTACGGCAGCGCCGCGTTGTCACAAACGTAGCCGAGCGAGAGCTGCGGCAGATGTCGGCGAATCTCGGCGCTGACGGAGAGACCGCCGACGCCCGAGTCGAAGATCAGTGCATCAACCCTGGCCCTCGCCGGGGAAATCGGCGTCTCATGCGATCGATCCATTCCGCCCTCGCGTGTCGATTCAGCGCCATATTCTACGCAAACGACGACGATCGCGCAGTGGCGATCGTCGTCGTGAGGAGAGGCTGGAGATCGAGGATCCGTGCTGGCAGACGGCCGGGGGCGATTGCCACCCCGGGGCGCAGCGTCGAAAACGACTATAGCGGAGAGGGAGCCTCGCGAAATTCGGTGTACAGCTCCGGATAGGCCTCCTGCAGCCGCGCCAGTTCGGCACCGGCCTGGGCAGGCATCTCCTCGGCCAGGCGCGCCAGGTCTTCCTCGTCGAAGTGCTCACGGATCAGCGGGAACAGCTCTTCGCGTTCGGCGCGCAGATAGGCGCGATGCGCCTCGAGATAGGAGCGGAGATCTTCGGCAAACTTGTCCATCGGCATGACGCCATCCATCAGGATCATGTCGATATCCTGAGACAGCTGCATCAACTGCTGATGGAGATGCTGATAGTCATCGGCCAGCCGACTGCTCAGCTCATGGATGTGCGACTCCTTGGCCACCAGCTGTTCGCTGCAGATGCGCTCCAGGGGAATGGTGAACCCGTTCATGTAGTCGAGGATGTAATCGACCACTTCCCGAATCAGCCGAAAATCGGGACGATCTCCAGCGGCCAGTGTCTTGTGTTTGAGTTGCAACACATGCAGCAGGCGCGCCATGTTGGCATGGTCCTGACGCAATTGGGTCAGCATGGGCATGGTGAGACTCCTGTCCGGGAAGCGCGATCTTGATCACGCTGCCTTGTCAGCCTGATGTAATACCAGGTTGGCGCAATGCCAGAATAGCGTACCGCAAGCCAAGTGTAGTTCCAGACTCGTCGGGTGTCAGAACAATAGCGTGATGCCAGAATAGCGTGTTGTGCGAAGACCGTGTTGTGTGAAGAACGTGTTCTGTGAAGAACATGTGTGCGAGGAAACGGTACCCGTGAAGAACCGGATCCAATCGACGGGCAATTGGGCGTATCGCCAACGGCACGCTAGAATTTCCTACCCTAGCGGTTTTCCGAATAAACGCTCTACGCCTAACGTCTGAATCGCTGTAGCGAAATGTACGGTTTCGTTGCCCTCAGCCAGCCTGGATGATGCCATGGATCTCTTCACCGACGATGCCTCGCGAGGCGACACCCAGCCGGATAGCGCGCCTCTTGCCTATCGCATGCGACCGCGCCGACTGGAAGACTACGTCGGCCAGCAGGCACTGGTCGGCCCCGGCAAACCGCTACGTCGAATGGCCGAGACGGCGAGCGTTCGCTCTATGATCCTGTGGGGGCCGCCGGGTGTCGGCAAGACGACGCTGGCCGAAATCCTCGCCGAGGCCTCCGGTGCCCGGCTCGAGCAGCTCTCCGCGGTCATGGCCGGGGTCAAGGATATCCGCGCGGCGGTCGAACGCGCCCGCGAAGGACAGATGCGCGAGCGCCAGACCCTGCTCTTTCTCGACGAGATTCACCGTCTCAACAAGAGCCAGCAGGACGCCCTGCTGCCGCACGTCGAATCGGGCCTGCTAACGCTGATCGGCGCGACCACCGAAAATCCCTCCTTCGAGGTCAACTCGGCGCTGCTCTCCCGCGCACGGGTCTACGTGCTCAAGACGCTCGACGACAACGAGCTGATCACGGTGCTGAAGCGCGCCCTCGCCAACGAGACGCTGGGCCTTGGACAGCGCAACATCCGCGCCAGCGACGAGACGCTCTCGATCCTGGCGCGAGCGGCCTCCGGCGACGCCCGGCGCGCCCTGGGCCTGCTCGAAACCGCCTGCGATTTCGTCAAGACCGACGAACACGGCGAGCATCTCGATCGCGACGCGGTGATCGAAGTCATCGGCCACCAGGCCGCCGCCTTCGACAAGCAGGGCGAGCACTATTACGACCTGCTGTCGGCCATCCACAAATCGATTCGCTCCTCGCGCCCCGATGCCGCCCTTCTGTACATGGCCCAGTTCATCAGCGGTGGCGGCGACCCGCTGGATGTCGCCAGACGTCTCGCGGCGATCGCCTCGGAAGACGTGGGCAATGCCGACCCGCGCGCGTTGCCGCTGGTGATAGCGGCGTGGGATGCCTACCTGCGACTCGGCGATTACGAAGGCCAGCGCGCCATTGCCCACGCCGCGATCCACTTGGCGATCGCGCCGAAGAGCAACCGCATCGATCAGGCCTGGAGCCAGGCCAAGGCGTTCGTCGCCGAACACCCCAACCTCGAAGTGCCGGTCTACCTGCGCAACGCCCCTACCAAGCTGATGGCGTCGCTGGGCTATGGTGACGGCTACCGCTACGCTCATGGCGAGCCCAACGGCTATCCGGCCGGTAGTGCCCACGACTGCTGGCCACCGAACCTCCCTAGAACGCACTTCTACGCCGCCAGCGAGTTCGGCCACGAAAAGCGTTTCCAGCAGATGCAGGCGTGGCGCGAGGAGCTGGATCGACAGGCCGATGGCGAGGCCTGATCGAAGAGCTCTGATCGACGGCCCTAATCAACGAGTTCCGATCACCGAACCCTGATTGACGCCCTTGCCTGGCGGAACCAACTCCCTCGGCCCATTCGGCCGAGCTTGCTACCGCTGCAGGAAAAATTCGCCCCCGACGTGAGAACCACGGCGGGGGCGAATCAATCTACGAACGAACCGCTTACGGTGTCGCGGGCGACTGCTCGCGAATCACGTCGGCGCCTTCGGGAGGCTGGAACTGGAACTGCGCCGGATCGATATCGGTATTGGTCTCGGCATTGTCGAAGTCGATCGCCGTGCGCTGCCCGGTGCTGTCGGTCATCTGCAGCGCATCGAGCTGCTCGCTGTAGAAGGTCAGCTTGAGCTGCTCGAACAGGGTGTCATTGGCCTGCGGCACCAGGGTGAAGGTCTCGCTGGCGCCCTGCTGCTGACGTGACACGTCGTAGTTATCGGCCAGCTCCGAAGCGCTTCCCGACAGCAGCAGTGCCGGCGTGTGCGTGACGCGGTCATCCAGCGGCTGGATGGTGACCTGCTCCAGATCCGGATCGTACAGCGAGACTTCATCGCCATCGGAGACGACCAACTGGCGATAGGGTTCGTTCACTTCCCAGCGGAAATGCCCCGGCCGCGACAGCCACATATGACCGCTGGTGTCCTGCAGGCTTGACCCCGACGCATCCAGAATCTGCTGCTCGAAATCCGCCGAATAAGTCTTCAGCGGCTCCAGCAGATGTGTCAGGCGATCGGCAGAGGCCTGATCGGCCACTGCCGCCTGGGTCATCAATGCCGGCGCCAGCAACACGGCTCCGGCGATAGCCAACGTCTTCATCTTGCGCATGGATATTCCTTTCTTGAAACAGCGAGTCTTGGAACGACGAGCCTCGAACGGCGAGTCTTGAAACGATGAGTCGTGAATTGGCGAATCTCGGCCGACGATCATCTACCAGTGGCCTTCATTCCCAGTAGCTTTCATTCGGCGTGTTGAAGCGTTGGACAGCAAAACGGCCACGGGGTTTAACGCTGCCCCGTGGCCGTCAGCGATCGTTCAATGGCCGACGGGGGGCGGGGCCAGCACTTCGCGTGAGCCGTTGTTACCCATCGAGGTCACGACGCCGGCCTGTTCCATCGCCTCGACCAGTCGCGCGGCGCGGTTGTAGCCGATCTTGAAACGACGCTGCACGGCGGAAATCGAGGCCCGCCGCGTCTCGGTGACGAACTGCACGGCCTCGTCGTAGAGCGCATCCTGCTCGGCATCGTCGCCATCGCCGCCGTCGGCTTCGAGCCCTGCCAGTGCGTCGGCGGAAACGCCGCCCGAAAGAATCTCCTCGATATACTCCGGCTCGCCGCGGCGTTTCCAGTCCTCGACGATACGATGCACTTCATCGTCGTCGACGAACGCACCGTGGACCCGCTGCGGCATGCCGGCGCCGGCCGGCAGATAGAGCATGTCACCGTGGCCCAGCAGGTTCTCGGCGCCCCCCTGATCGAGGATCGTGCGCGAATCGATCTTGGACGAGACCTGGAACGCCATGCGCGTGGGAATGTTGGCCTTGATCAAGCCGGTGACCACGTCGACCGAAGGCCGCTGGGTCGCCAGGATCAGGTGGATACCCGCCGCTCGCGCCTTCTGGGCCAGACGCGCGATCAGCTCCTCGACCTTCTTGCCGACGATCATGAACATGTCGGCGAATTCGTCGATCACCACCACGATGTAGGGCAGCTTCGCGAGCGTCGGCGGCGGCTGGTGCATCTCCCACGGCTGGGGTTCCCACATCGGGTCCTGAACCTGCGCCCCGTGGCTCTCGGCTTCATCGAGCTTGGCGTTGAAGCCGGCAATGTTGCGCACGCCCATCGCCGCCATCAGCTTGTAGCGCCGCTCCATCTCGGCGACACACCAGCGCAGCGCGTTGGCCGCTTCTTTCATGTCGGTGACGACCGGCGCCAACAGATGCGGAATGCCGTCGTAGACGGAGAGCTCGAGCATCTTGGGATCGACCATGATCATGCGAACTTCGTCTGGCGTCGCCTTGAGCAACATCGACACCAGCATGGTGTTGATACCCACCGACTTGCCCGAGCCGGTGGTGCCGGCCACCAGAAGATGAGGCATCTTGTTGAGATTGGCGACCACCGGATTGCCGCCGATATCCTGGCCCAGAGCCAAGGTGACCGGGGACTCCGCGTTCTGATAGACGTCGGAATCCAGCACCTGGCGAATGCGAATCATCGCCCGGTTGGGATTGGGAATTTCGATGCCCACCGTGGGCTTGCCGGGAATGATCTCGACCACGCGGACGCTCTTGACCATCAACGAACGCGCCAGATCCTTGGCCAGGTTGCTGATCTTGGAGACCTTCACGCCCGCCGCCGGACGGATCTCGAAGCGGGTGATGACCGGGCCGGGCCAGGTCTCGACCACTTCGGCCTTGACGCCATATTCGCGCAGACGCATCTCGAGCAGTTCCGCCATGTCCTCCAGTTGCTCGGGGGTGTAGTTGGGCTGCTCGGGATCAGCGGGCGTGGTCAGGCGAATCGACGGCAGATTGCCACTCGGCTCAGGCATGTCGTCCATCACCGGGCGCTGGCTCTGCAGATGTTCGACCGTCCACAGCGTCGGCTGATCGCTGGCCGCAGCCCTTGCCTGCGCGGCGGTGGCCACGTTGGGCACGGATGCCGATTCTGACGCTGATAGCGAATGCTGAGGTGCCGGCGCATGCTGAAACGATCGTGCTCCTCCGGAGAGCTCGCTATCGTTGTCGTCCACAGCCTCGGCGTCATCCTCGATATCGAAACGCGGCTCCTGACGTCGGGCCGGGCTTTCGGTCGCGGATCGAGCTGGCCTATCAACCGGTTCATCGACCGGTTCATCGACCGGTTCATCGACCGGTTCATTATCCGGGAAGGCCGAAAGCGCCGGATCCGCCGGCATCTCGCCACCCTCGGCTTCGGCCTTGCGCCAATCGATGCCGGACCGATCTTGCGAAGCGTCCTGCTGCCAGGAAGGCGACGTTTCGAGGGGGCCGGCGACCGATTCGTCATCGGCGTCGTCCTCTGGCTGCCAGGTCGACGCGGGCTCGTGGCGATCGGCGCTAATGCCCCACTGCTGCGTGGGTGCGTCGTCATCGTCTGCCGCGAGGCCGGAGAAGTGCGGTTCATCTGCCGGTGATACCTGGCGCTCGTCATCCCGAGACGGCCACGACGTCGCTACCGAACTGCGGCCTGCTTCGGGAGCCGAATGCCGGTTGGTTTCAGAACGTCTGTCGAGGCCTGAAGTCGTGTCGAAGGTCGCTTCAGCGCCTTGCCTTTCATCAACGCCCCTTTCATCAACGCCCCTTTCATCGACGCCCCTTTTATCGATGCCCCTGCCATCGACATTCCTCTCATCGACCTTCCTCTCATCGACACCGAGGGAAGCGTCGCCTTGCGAGGAAATCTCAGGGTCGACTCTGCCGGCGAAGCCAGAGGGCGCACCAGCAGGAGCCTGAAAGGCGTCCGGAATACGTCGCCGTGTAACGTCGGCACGGAATGCTGAACTGTCCGACTGAGGCTCCGACGACGCTTTATCGTTGGCATCGGCTTCGTTCCTGGCGCCTGCCGTTGTCACCGAACTCGCAGCAATACCTGGAACCGGATCGTGGGCGGAGATGCGATTCGACGCCGGCTCGACACCGGACGAGCGTACGCCAGCGTCGGTGACCGGACGCGTTGCCGCCGAAGCGCGCCGCGGCGTCGGCTCGCCATCTTGCGCCGGGGTGGCATCCAGCGGTACGGAGCCCAGGGTCGGCTCACGGCTCTCGTCGCGCTGCTGGCGAGCGGTATAGGACGCTTCCGGCCGTTTGGCCGACGGCGTGCGCGCCGGGATGTCCCACGGAATGTCCGTGCGACCATCGTTGCGCCAAAGGGAGGATTCACGACGCTCGCCGCCGTCGGTCGCGCCGACGGCGTTTTCCCAGGCGGGTTCCTGACGGCTCTGCCGGGCATAGCCGGCGTCGTCGTCCCACTGCTCCAGATCCGGCGCCCTGTTCCAGGATAACCAGTGCCAGGGCAACCAGCGCGCCCACCACGCCGTCTTGCGTGGCGTGTCATCTTCGCTGACCGAATCTTCCTCATCGTCACGTTCGACACCCGCAGGCTCGATGGACGCTTCGCGACGCGCCTCGGCCCTGTCGAGCCGGCGGGTCTCGCGAACCTCACGTCGCTCGCCGGCGCGCGCTTTCGACCAATGGAACAGGCGGCTGAGCGAACTGCCGAGTTCGTCCATCACCGTCAACCAGGACATCCCGGAAAACAGCGTGAAGCCCGACATGAAAGCGGCAATGGCGATCAGCGTGGTCCCTCTCACCCCCACCAGCGAGGTGAGAGAGCCGGCGATACCCCGGCCCAGAATACCGCCGGCCTGATTGGGGAGTTCGCTGGCCGCACTGTAGAAGTGCAGATCGCCAAGCGTCGTGGTGCTCATCAACAGCAGCAGCAGACCGCCGGTGTGAACGGCCAGGGCGACCGGATCCCAGGCGATCTGAACCTGCGCCTGACGCATCAGGCGCCATGCGCCGAGGCCGAACATGCCCGGCCACCACAGCGCGCTGGCGCCGAACAGTGAGTAGAGAACGTCGGATAGCCAGGCGCCGATCGGGCCCATCCAGTTGGAGACGGATTGATCCGGTCCGCTGTGCGACCACCCCGGATCCGTCGGCGTGTAGCTGAACAGCGCCAACAGCAAAAAGACGCAGATGGCGAGCAGCAGGATCACCGCGCCCTCGCGAGTCACACCCTGGAGGCGCATGATCACGTGGCGGGCCTGCTCCCTGGCTTGCGCTTGCGTTGATGAACGACGGCTCTTCTTAGCCGAACTCTTGGCACTCAAATGATCAACCCCCTCGCGCCAGATCTGGCGTGGCGTAGCACAATCAACTGCCACGCCGCTGGCGGCATTCCATTCCGCTCGCGGCATTGGCGATCAGCGGCCGAACCCACTGGCGGGTCCGGCTCTTTCGATTCGCCATCATACCGGGGGCGGGGCCGACATCACAGGGGGCGCCGCTAGCTCGCGGCGTTACGATTGTCGCCCTATCTTGCAGCCTTATCTCGTAACCCTATCTCGCAACCCTATCTCGCAACCTATCGATTCAGGCCGGCAGCGAATCCTCTACCACCGTTCGCTGCCCGGTGCCGGATACCCGCGGAGCCGTCTCGGATTCGTCGGAACCGACCTGAGGCGCGTGACGCAGACGAAACAGGGCGACGGTATCGGCCAACCCGCGACTCTGCTCGCTAAGCTGCTGGGTCGAGGCGTGGGACTGGCGCACCAGCGCCGCGTTACTCTGCGTACTTTCGTCGATCTGTGAAATCGCCACGTTGATCTGCTCGATCCCGTGGGACTGCTCATCGGAGGCCAGACGGATTTCCGAGATCAGTGTACTGATGCGCTCCACCTGGGAGACGATTTCGGCGACACGCTCGCCTGCTTCGACGGCTCGCAGATTGCCGCTATCGACCTCGTCGACGGTGCGGCCGATCAGCGCCTTGATCTCCTGCGCCGAGGTCGCGCAACGCTCCGCCAGACTCCGCACCTCCTGGGCAACCACGGCAAATCCTCTGCCCTGCTCGCCGGCCCGAGCGGCCTCGACGGAAGCGTTCAAAGCCAGCAGATTGGTCTGAAACGCGATGCCATCGATCACTCCGACGACCTCGGAGATCTGACGAGCCATGGCGACGATACGCTGCATGGCGTCGGCCGTGGCCTCGACCGTACTCTGCGCCTCGCCGGCAGCCTGCGCCGTGCGTCGCGCCTGCTCGTCACTTTCCTGCGCTCGCTGCGCGTTCTGGCGCACCGTGGCATTGATCTCTTCGGTACTGGCAGCGGTCTCTTCGAGGCTGGCCGCCTGGGATTCGGTGCGCGATGCCAGTTCGGCATTCCCGGATGCCAGTTCCCGAGTATGATTTTCCGTCAAGGCGACCGCGCCGCGCACCTGGCCGACGATACGTTCGAGCCCGTCGCCGATGCCGTTCATGGCGGCGATCAGTTGGCCGATCTCGTCCCGTCGGCGCGTATCGATACGCTGCGACAGGTCCCCCTGCGCCAGCGCCTGTGCCAGACCCACCGCACGGTTCATCGGTCGGGTCACCAGCTGCTTGACGATCCAGTAGAGCGTCAGACCCAGCGCCGCGGCCAAGCCCAGTGCGATCAACAGGAAGCGGTCCCGCGCGGCAATGACCCCGGCCTGGATCTCGTCCACCGAGACCGAGCCGGCCACGATCCACTGCCACTCCGAATAGCGGGAGTAGGAGACCAGGCGCTCGTCACCGTCGCTGGCCTGGTAGTCGATCTCACCGGTTGTCTGGTCGAAGAGCGGCGCATAGGTATCGGCCAGCTCGCCGTCCAGCAGATTCTGTCCCTCGTAAGGCCCCCCGGCGATGACCTGGCCCCGTGCATCGCCTACGGCCGAGATCAGCATGGTGTAGCCGGCATCGCCGATGCCCATTTCGCGAATGCGATTCTGCACCTGTGCCATCTCTGCGCTGACATCGACCCCGACGAAAAGCGCCCCGACTACGTTGCCATCGCTGTCCTGAATCGGCTGGTACTTGGTGATGTAGGAAGTCCCGAATAGATTGGCCAGGCCGATGTAGGGCTCATTCGCCATCAGTTTGGCGTAGCTCTTAGAGTCACGCTTGAGCAACGTTCCCATTGCCCTCTCGCCCGCCTCGTTCTTGAGAGAGGTGGAGATCCGCACGAAATCGTCTCCATCACGGGCGAAGATCGTCGCCGGCGTCCCGGTCTGGGCGGTAAAGCGATCGAGCTTCCAGGTGTTGTCGTTGAGCACCTCCAGCCCATCTTTCAACGTCGGAGTCTGGCGCCCGGAGACCTCCACCTGCTGATCCGGACTCAACGAGAACCGGCCCGAATACTGATCGGAAAAGATATTCAGGAAGCGATCGGCCTGCTGCTGCAGGCTGTAATCGAACAGCGACAGCATGTCGGTGATGGAGTCCTGCTGGGTCTGCAGTTCGTGCTGGGTGGCCGCACGCAGCTGCGTCGTGCTTGACTGGGCCATGGCGAAAGCCAGCCCCATCAGCACGGCGACCTGTAACAAGGCAACGATGGAAGCCAGCTTGATACCGATACTGGCATGGCGAAGACGCTGTCGGAGTGCAGCCATGAGTCTTTCCGCGAGTTGAGTAGTCGGACAATCTATCGGCGGCGACAATGACAATCTTGATAATGCCCACGAGAAAAAATCCGCACCGCGCAAGATGCGACCAGCATTGATATGCTGGCCGGCGTTTTCAGCCGCTTTCTCATTCGGTCGTGATGCATGCTCCCCTGGCTACCGCCCCATATCGTCGCTTTTCCTCCGGTCACTCACGCTCTCGATGATCCCGATGGGCTGCTCGCCGTCGGCGGCGCGTTGACGCCCGAGTGGCTGCTGAACGCCTACCGTCATGGCATCTTCCCCTGGTACGCCGAAGGCCAGCCGATTTTGTGGTGGTCGCCCAATCCGCGCATGGTGCTGTTCCCCGAAGAGATTCGGATCCGGAGAAGTCTATCCAAGCGGCTACGCAACGTGGGTTTCAGCGTGACGTTCGACGGCGCCTTCGAACGCGTCATCGCCGCCTGCGCCGAGACTCGCGCCGACGCCGGTGGCACCTGGATCGACGATGCCATGCGTCGAGCCTACGAGGACCTGCACCGGCTGGGACACGCGCATAGCGTGGAAGTCTGGCAAGAAGAGGCGCTGGTCGGTGGGCTCTACGGGCTGTCGATCGGTCGAATCTTCTTCGGTGAATCGATGTTCAGCCGCGCCGCCGATGCCTCGAAGATCGCGCTGGTTCATCTGGCACACGAACTCCATCAGCGCGACTTCGCGTTGATCGACTGCCAGATGCACACGCCGCACCTGGCCAGCATGGGGGCGAGAGACATCGCCCGCGAGACGTTCATCAACTATCTTGAGAAAAACGTCAACGCACCCAACCCGGCCGATCTCTGGCCAACGGAGCCAACGTGAGCAGCGACAACGCGAATGGCCCGCAGCATCAGACACGTGACCTTCGTTTCTTCCTGACGGTGCCACATCCCTGCAGTTATCTGCCGGGACGAGAGGCAACGACGCTGTTTCTCGATCCCCAGGAGACCGTAGCCCCGGAAGTCTACGACGCGCTCACCCTGCTGGGCTTCCGGCGCAGCGGTAGCAATCTCTACCGCCCCCACTGTGAGGCCTGCAGCGCCTGCACGTCGGTCAGGATACCGGTGGATGACTTCGCCCCGTCTCGAACGCAGCGCAAACTGATCAACCGCAACCGGGACCTGACGCTGCGACTGCGGCCGACCGAGTTCGACGAGCATCACTACGCGCTCTACGCCCGCTATATCGGCGCCCGCCATGCCGATGGCGACATGTTTCCGCCCAGCCGGGAGCAGTACCGGATGTTTCTGACCCAGGCGCATCCGTTCGCCAAGCTGCTGGAGTTTCGACTCGGCGGTCATCTGATGGCGGTGGCCGCCACAGATATCTTGAGTCATGGACTTTCGGCGATCTACACCTTCTTCGACCCCGATCCGATATTCGAACGACGCTCGCTGGGTAGCTTCGCCATCCTCAGCCAGCTCGAACTCGCGCGTGAACGCCGCCTGCCCCACGTCTATTTGGGCTACTGGATCCGGGAGAGCCAGAAAATGCGTTACAAGCAGGACTACCAGCCGCTCGAGTACCTCAACGGCGGACGCTGGCAGCGCATGGTTCCGACAGCAGCGCTCTCCTGATCCGACAGTACCGCTCTCCTATCAAAAGCGCCCCAGCGAAACCGGGCTCGGCCATGATGAAAAAGCGGTCCGGTCTGGCATTCGCCAGGGACTTCCGGCTCGATTTCAAGCGTATTTTTGCCTTCCCCGGCGAGATGGCCCATAATATCGCGCACTTCAGAGGCCCAATGGCGGGCTGGCACGATGATAACGTGGACGGCGACACTGCTGTTCGCGTCATATTACGTCGATTGCCGACCGCGAGGCGCCATGCCAGGCCCTCACCAAGCCCTAGCTCAAAACGTCAAGAGGGATCGCCTATATGGCACGAGAAGATCACATCGAAATGGAAGGCGTCGTCGTCGACACGCTTCCCAACACCATGTTCCGCGTCGAACTGGAAAACGGTCATGTCGTGACCGCCCATATTTCCGGCAAGATGCGCAAGAACTACATTCGTATCCTGACCGGTGACAAGGTCAAAGTGGAACTGACTCCTTACGACCTCTCCAAAGGCCGCATCGTCTACCGCTCTCGCTGATATCGCGACTCGCTCGGCCCATCGCGCCAGCGGCCGCTCGCCTCCCTGAACGCATCTGACACGCTGGTTCCACGTCAGGCAGGCGACGCAAACGACGACAGAATCAAAAACGCCTCGCCATGTCGACCATGGCGAGGCGTTGTCGTTTGCCGCTGCTGCGTCAGGCGATTTCGGCTTCGGTCTCAAGCTGCAGCTCGTCGTTTTCGACGCGCACATGCACCAGGCCGCCGTTCTCGGCCAGCTCGCCGAACAGGATCATCTCGGCCAGCGGCTTCTTGAGCTTCTCCTGGATGACGCGGGCCATCGGACGCGCCCCCATCTCCGGGTCGTAGCCCTTCTCGGCAAGCCAGGCACGAGCGTCGTCATCGACATCCAGCTGCACCCGCTTCTCGTCCAGCTGCGCCTGCAGTTCGACCAGGAACTTGTCGACGACATTGCGCACGATGGACGGCTCGAGACCATGGAACTGAATGATCCCGTCGAGACGGTTGCGGAACTCCGGCGTGAACGTGCGACGGATCACTTCCATGCCATCGGTCGAATGATCCTGAGTCTGGAAACCGATCGAGCGACGCGAGATCTGCTCGGCACCGGCGTTCGACGTCATGATCACGATCACGTGACGGAAATCCGCTTCACGGCCGTTGTTGTCGGTCAGACGACCATGGTCCATTACCTGCAGCAGCAGGTTGAAGACTTCCGGATGCGCCTTCTCGATTTCGTCCAGCAGCAGTACGCAGTGAGGCTGCTTGGTGATCGCCTCGGTCAACAGCCCGCCCTGGTCATAGCCGACATAGCCCGGAGGCGCACCGATCAGCCGCGATACCGTGTGGCGCTCCATGTATTCCGACATGTCGAACCGCACCAGCTCGATGCCCATCAGCAGCGACAGCTGCCGCGCCACTTCGGTCTTGCCGACGCCGGTCGGACCGGAGAACAGGAAGCTGCCCACCGGCTTGTCCGGGGACTTAAGCCCGGCGCGTGACAGCTTGATCGCGGCGGAAAGACTGGTGATCGCTTCGTCCTGACCGAACACCAGCATTTTCAGATCGCGCTCCAGATTGGAGAGTAGCTTGCGATCCGAACTGGACACGCTCTTCGGTGGAATGCGCGCGATGGAGGCCACCACGGCCTCGACCTGATCGACATCGATCGTGGCAATGCGCGCTTCCGGCGGCAGCAGACGCTGGTGCGCACCGGCCTCGTCGATGACGTCGATCGCCTTGTCGGGAAGATGGCGATCGTTGATGTAGCGATCCGCCAGCCGCGCGGCACTCTCGAGCGCCGCATCGGTGTACTTCAGCTGATGGTGCTCCTCGAAGCGCCCGCGTAGCCCCTTGAGAATATGGATAGTGTCCTCGACGGTCGGCTCCGGCACGTCCACTTTCTGAAAACGCCGTGCCAGCGCGCGGTCCTTCTCGAAGATGCCACGGAATTCCTGGAATGTGGTCGAACCGATACAGCGCAGCTCACCCGAGGAGAGCAACGGCTTGAGCAGATTCGAGGCGTCCATGACCCCGCCGGAAGCGGCGCCGGCGCCGATCACCGTGTGGATTTCGTCGATGAACAGAATCGAGTTGTCCTGCTTGCGCAGATCGGCAAGCAAACCCTTGAGCCGCTTCTCGAAATCGCCGCGATACTTGGTGCCGGCGAGCAATGCGCCCATATCGAGCGAATAGACCACTGCGTCGGCGATGACGTCCGGTACGTCTTCCTCGACGATGCGCTTGGCCAGACCTTCGGCGATGGCGGTCTTGCCGACCCCGGCCTCACCTACCAGCAACGGGTTGTTCTTGCGCCGCCGCGCCAGGATCTGCACCACTCGCTCGAGCTCGTGATCGCGGCCGATCAGCGGATCGATCTTGCCCAGGCGCGCCTGATCATTGAGATTGGTGGCGTAGTTGGAGAGCGGGCTCTGACCGTTCTCGCCGACCGCTTCCTCGCCCTCTTCGGACTCCGGCGACGGCTGCTGTGACTGGCCATGGCCGGCCACCTTGGAGATGCCGTGGGCGATGTAGTTCACCGCATCCACGCGCGCCACGCTCTGCTGCTTGAGGAAATAGACCGCCTGGCTCTCCTGCTCGGAGAAGATCGCCACCAGCACATTGGCACCGGTCACTTCGCTCTTGCCGGAGGATTGCACATGAAAGACCGCACGCTGAAGCACACGCTGGAAGCCCAGCGTCGGCTGCGTTTCCCGATCTTCCTGCTCTTCGGGAATCAGCGGGGTCGTGGAATTGATGAAGTCCTGCAGATCGGCACGAAGCTTTTCCAGGTTCGCGCCGCAGGCGTTCAGCACATCGGCTGCCGAGGCATTATCGAGAAGCGCCAGCAACAGGTGCTCCACGGTCATAAACTCGTGTCGCTTCGAGCGCGCCACGGTGAAGGCCGTGTTCAGGGTGAGTTCAAGTTCTTTACTCAACATGGCAGTCCCCTTTTAGCCACTGAGGGCGTCGGTCGGCACTTTCACAATCGGGCACAATGGGCGGTTTCGCAAGTCCTCTAGGACAAATGCGTCAACGATATGTGACCGCTATCGGTTTCTCTACTCTGCGGCATCCACATCACACATGAGGGGATGCTCACACTCTCTGGCATATTCGTTGACCTGATGACACTTGGTCTCCGCGATGTCGCGGGTGAAGATGCCGCAGGTCGCCTTGCCCTGGGTGTGAACGGCAAGCATGATCTGCACCGCTTTCTCGCTGTCCATGACGAAGAATCGCTGCAGGATCTCGACCACGAACTCCATGGGTGTGTAGTCGTCGTTATAAAGCACGACCTTGTACATGGGCGGTGGCGCCAGCTGCGGGTCGGAAACCTGCTCGGCGACGTCGCCCTGCTCCTGATGGTCGGGATCAGGGGGCCGCGTCATACCCATAATCGATGACCTCCGAAACGGATAGGACGATAGTTTTTCTACGATCTCTGACATACGGTTTTTGGCACAATCTGGATGAAGCCCTGGATGCATCGGCTCGGGTACGAGTTGGGACTGAGGTCAGGTATTGGATACCATCGGAGCCCGGAGGTTCCTTGAAGATGCGGCCGACGGGGTTCGTATGCAAGCCCTCGTTCAAACAAGTCCTTGTTCAAAATAGTCACGACAGCCCTCGACCGCCACGATGTCGCTCTGTCGAAGGTCATCAACCCATCCGCTCAGAGGCGCGTCGGCGACCGGCATGAGTCGAATCTATCTACTGCACAAGCCCTATCACGTTCTCTGTCAGTTCACTGACGGCCAGGGCCGACCCACCCTGGCCGACCATCTGGACGTGCGAGACGTCTATCCCGCTGGACGCCTCGATTACGATTCCGAAGGCCTGTTGCTGCTGACCGATGACGGCGCCCTGATACACCGCATCAGCGATCCGCGTCACAAGTTGCCGAAACAGTACTGGGTCCAGGTCGAGGGCGAGCCGGACGAGGCCGCCCTCAAGGCACTGCGCGAGGGCGTCACTCTGAAGGATGGCCCGACCCGGCCTTCCCGAGTCAGGCGCCTGGCCGAGCCGGAGCCGGCACCGCGCGATCCGCCGGTGCGTTATCGTGAATCGATCCCCACCACCTGGCTGGCGATCGAGCTACGCGAGGGGCGCAATCGTCAGGTTCGCCGGATGACGGCCCACGTGGGCCACCCCACGCTGCGTCTGATTCGTGTCGCGATCGGCCCATGGCGTCTGGACGGCCTGCAGCCCGGTGAGTGGCGCTGGGAAACCGTCAACGTTCCTCGGAGCTCGCCACGTCAGACCCCGACCGGACGCTCGAGGCCGGGTCGAAGACGCTGACCATATTCGATCCGGCAACGGCATATCCGCTGGCGGACTTTCGAATTGGCGCAGACCGGGTATGATCGGCGTGAGCCCCGCGGCCCGGTGTCGAGGGCCGCGTATCGAGTTGGGCGTACCGAGTTGGGAGAAATCACATGAATCGCTGGACACCCCGCGTGACCGTCGCCGTGGTCGTGGAACGGGCCGGTCGTTACCTGATGGTGGAAGAGGATCGCGGCGGGCCGTTCAGTCTGTTCAACCAGCCTGCCGGACACCTGGAGCGCGGAGAGCGCCTGATCGCGGCTGCCGAACGAGAGGTCCGTGAAGAGTCGGCCTGGCAGGTCGCCATCACCGACTACCTGGGCCTGTATGTTCACCAGACGCCCGATGGGCTCACCTTTCACAGCCACGCCTTTCTCAGTTTGCCGCTGGCTCATCTGGGCAACACCCTAGACAAAGGCATCATCAGCGCACACTGGCTGACCTTCGACGAGATCGACGATCTCGACCGCGGCCGCCGGCTGCGCACTCCCGTCGTGATGCAGAGGTTGCGCGATGCCCGCGACGGCCGCCGCTATCCCCTCGAGGTCATTCGCGAGCGCTGAGACCGGCTACGCCGTCCGGGCAGGCCGCTCCCGCCAACTGGCTCATCGCACTCCATCGGATGGACTCGATGCGACAGCCCGCTTTCGGCTATAATCGCCGGTCATTTATTCAGGCAGCAGAAATGCGCTGGGCGCCGATTCCGGCGCTGCCTGCTCATTGTCGTCGGGGAAGTGCCATGACCACAGCCAGCTCATCCAGCGATACCGCGCGCTCGCCCAGCGAAGGCTCTGCGTCGCCGGCTCCCCGCCAGGACGCCCGAAAAGTCATCGTCGGCATGTCGGGCGGCGTCGACTCCTCCGTGACGGCGTTACTGCTGATCCAGCAGGGCTATCACGTCGAAGGCCTGTTCATGAAGAACTGGGACGAGGACGACGGCACCGACTACTGTACCGCGATGGCCGATCTGGCAGACGCCGAGGCGGTCTGCGCCACGCTCGGCATCAAACTGCATACGGCCAACTTCGCCGCCGAGTACTGGGACAACGTCTTCGAACATTTTCTGGCCGAGTACCAGGCAGGTCGGACGCCCAATCCGGACATCCTGTGCAACCGCGAGATCAAGTTCAAAGTCTTCCTCGACTACGCCGAGATGCTCGGCGCGGGCCTCATCGCGACAGGACATTACGTTCGCAAGGACGACGACGGCAATGGCCAGGCTCGGCTGCTCAAGGGGCTCGATGGCAACAAGGATCAGAGCTACTTCCTGCACGCCGTGCCGGGAACCGCGATCGCCCGTACGCTCTTCCCCGTAGGCGAGCTGGAGAAGCCGGCCGTCAGGGCGCTGGCCGAGCGTCACGGCTTGGCCACGGCGCGCAAGAAGGATTCCACGGGGATCTGTTTCATCGGCGAGCGCCGCTTCAGTGATTTCCTCCGGCAGTATCTGCCGGCGCAACCCGGCCGCATCGAAACCCCGGAAGGCGACGTGGTCGGCGAGCACATGGGCCTGATGTACTACACCCTGGGGCAACGCCGTGGGCTGGGCATCGGCGGCCTCAAGGATCACAGCGAAGACCCTTGGTTCGTTGCCACCAAGGACCTCGAACGCAACGTGCTGATCGTGGTTCAGGGTGAGCATCCGCTGCTCTACAGCGATGTCGTCTACTGCGAACCGGCGGCCTGGATTGCCGGCGAAGCGCCAGCGAAGCGCCGCCTGAGCGCCAAGACCCGTTATCGCCAGCAGGATGTCGCTTGCGAGGTAACGCTGCTGGACGACGGCGAACTCGAAGTTCGCTTCGACGACCCGCAGCGCGCCGTCACCCCGGGGCAATCACTGGTGCTCTACGACGGTGAGGTCTGTCTTGGCGGCGCGGTCATACGTGCCACGACCACGGCCGACACGGCGGCCGTTGCCGAGCTGACGGGCACGTCCACCTTTGCCACTTCATTTGCCACTACGGCTAGCGCAGCGACGACCGCAACGACAGGGAGCCAGCGCCCGGCATGAACCCGACGCCCATCCAATCGGCACCGCTCGACAGCACCAGTCGCCAGGCACTTGCCCTAGCCGGCGTTTTTCAGGCCGCTGCCGTGGTCGATCAGCTCGCCCGCACGGGACACTGCGACGAACGCGCCTGGAGCACCTTGATCCATGCCACGCTGGATACCGATCCACCTAGCTTCGAGTCGATCTATGGCGGTCATCACAACAACCTGCGACAGGGCATCGACACTCTGTTGACGGTGATGTCACGACAGAATGCCCAACCGGCGGTAATGCGCTACGGCTTCTCGATGGTTCTGCTGATGCAGAAACTGCGCCAGGACGATGCCATGATGAGTACCCTCGGGCAGCGCCTCGGCCGCGTGCAGGGCCAGGCCGAACATTTCGGCGAAAGCCACGAGAACGTCATCGCCAGCCTGGGCGAGCTCTATCAGGAGACCCTTTCCACTTTCCGCTACCGGATCGTGGTGCAGGGCGAACCGAGCCTGCTGCAGAGCCCCGGCATGCCGGAACGTATCCGCACCGCGCTGCTCGCCGGGGTTCGCTTCGCGCTGCTGTGGCACCAGCAAGGTGGCCGCCGCTGGCGGCTGATATTCCAGCGCGGCGCGATCAAGCGCACCCTTCGCCAGCTCGACACCCATTGACTTCGAGCCGCACGACTTTCTTCACCGCGAACTCTCTGCTCGCGCGACGTTTCGGGAACCCACGATGATCGAACTCTCTGCACTGACCGCCCTCTCACCCGTTGACGGTCGCTATGCCGCCAAAGCCGCGCCGCTGCGTGAACATTTCAGCGAGTTCGGCCTGATCCGCGCCCGTGTGACCGTTGAGGTGCGCTGGCTGGAACGGCTGGCGGCTCACCCGGGCATCGCCGAAGTGCCGCCGCTCTCCGCGTCGTCGCAGGCGTTTCTGGATGCGCTGGTCAAGGATTTCTCGATCGCCGACGCCGAGCGGATCAAGACCATCGAGCGCACCACCAACCATGACGTCAAGGCGGTCGAGTACTTCATCAAGGAAGCGATCGCCGATCAGCCCGAGCTGCACGCCATCACCGAATTCGTGCACTTCGCCTGCACCAGCGAAGACATCAATAACCTTTCCTACGCACTGATGATGCGCGACGGCCTGACCACCCTGCTGCCGACGATGCGCCAGGTGCATGACGCCGTCGCCAGGCTGGCCCACGAGCATGCCGAACAGCCGATGCTGTCGCGAACTCACGGCCAGACCGCCAGCCCCACCACGCTGGGCAAGGAGATGGCCAACGTCGCCTATCGCCTGCAGCGTCAGTTGAAGCAGATCGAATCGGTCGAACTGCTGGGCAAGATCAACGGCGCCGTGGGTAACTACAACGCGCATCTCGCTACCTACCCGGAAATCGACTGGGCCGAAAACGCCGCGGTGTTCGTCGAATCCCTGGGGCTCACCTTCAATCCCTACACTACCCAGATCGAACCTCACGACTATGTCGCCGAGCTGTTCGATGCGATCAGCCGCTTCAACACCATCCTGATCGACTTCGACCGCGATGTGTGGGGCTATATCTCGCTGGGCTACTTCAAGCAGCGCACCGTCGCGGGCGAGATCGGCTCCTCCACGATGCCGCACAAGGTCAACCCGATCGACTTCGAGAACTCCGAGGGCAACCTGGGGCTGGCCAATGCGCTGCTGGATCATCTGGCTCGCAAGCTGCCGATCTCTCGCTGGCAACGCGACCTGACCGATTCCACCGTACTGCGCAATCTGGGCGTCGGTCTGGCGTACGGCCTGATCGCCTATGAAGCCGCACTCAAGGGCATCGGCAAGCTGGAGGCCAACCCGCAGCGCCTCGCCGACGATCTGGATCAGAACTGGGAAGTGCTGGCCGAGCCGATTCAGACCGTGATGCGCCGTTACGGCATCGAAAAGCCCTACGAGAAGCTCAAGGAGCTGACCCGCGGCAAGCGCGTCGATCAGGCCGGCTTTGCCGCCTTCATCGAGACCCTGGCGCTGCCGGACGAGGTCAAGGCCGAACTCAAGACGCTGACCCCGGCCACCTACATCGGCAACGCCGTCGATCAGGCCAGGGCACTCTGATTCCTCTTACACGAACCTTCCAGGCAGGAGAACGGACATGACGTCGGCCAATACGCCCCGCACGCTGCTCGGCGGCCTCACGCCCGCCCAGTTTCTCAGCCAGCACTGGCAGAAATCACCGCTGTTGATTCGCGGTGCCCTCCCCGATTTCGTCTCGCCGCTCGAGCCGGACGATCTCGCCGGGCTGGCCTGCGAGGAAGGGATCGAAGCCAGACTGGTGGAAGAGAACGGCCCGGATAAGGCGTGGCAGGTCAGCCATGGCCCGTTCGACGACGAGACGTTCTCGCGCCTGCCCACCAGCGGCTGGTCGTTGCTGGTGCAGGCGGTGGATCACTATGTCCCGGAAGTCGCCGAGCTGCTGGAAGCTTTCGATTTCGTGCCGAGCTGGCGGCTCGATGACGTCATGGTCAGTTACGCGCCGCCCGGCGGCAGCGTCGGTGCCCACGTCGATCAATACGATGTCTTTCTACTGCAGGTCAGCGGCAAGCGCCGTTGGCAGCTGGGGGGCAGCCCCGGCGACAAGGCCAGCCTGATCCCCGGAATCGATCTGCGTATCCTGGAAAACTTCAGTGTCGAAGCCGGTCAGGAGTGGGTGCTGGAACCGGGAGATATGCTCTATCTCCCCCCCGGCGTCGCCCATCACGGCGTCAGCGAATCCGAAGACTGCATGACCTTCTCCATCGGCTTTCGCGCTCCGTCCGCCGACGAGGTCGTAACCTCTTACGCGGACTATATCGGGGAGCAGCTCGGCGATAGTCAGCGCTACGGCGACGCCGATCTGCAGCCGCCCCTCGATGTCGGCGAACTGGACGATCAGGCCATCGCACGAGTCCGAGATCTGCTGCTGAGCGCCATTGATCGTCCGGAGCAGATGGCCCAGTGGTTCGGCCGCGCGATGACTCAGCCCAAGTATCTGGATCAGGTCGTACCGGCGGAGTCCGCGACGACGCCGGAGGATTTGCGCGCTTCGCTAGAACGCGGTGAGCAGCTGGTTCGCAGCCCGGGCTCGCGCTTCGCCTGGCGGCGCCAGGACGACGCCCGGGCCACGCTGTTCGTGGACGGCGACGCGGTCGTCTGCGATCCAGCGCTGGCCCGGTATCTGGCGGCGAAGTCTCTCATCGATGCCGACGTGCTGGCTTATCCCGACAGCGAGCGCGTGCTCGCCGCACTTCTCGACAGCGGCAGCCTGAGCGGCATCGATGACGAGGAATGACTCGCGGGATGGTAAAGCAAAATCTGCCGGCGCCCCCTACACTCTAGACGGGCAAGATAACCGGACGTGATTCCGTTCCCGATGAGCCAAAAACGCTGGATTGGTTTTAAAACACCGTTTTAGTATGCTGGCTATCAACGCCTACCTGGATGTTAAGGAGAATTCGATGATGAAACGACTCATTGCCCCCGCACTCGTCATGAGCCTGCTGGCCCTGGCCGGTTGTACCAACACCTCCACGTACTCAGGAGATGTCTATCGCGGGGATCAGGCTGGCACCGCGCAATCCGTCAGCTACGGTACGATCCAGTCGGTGCGCCCGGTACAAATTCAGGGCGGTAACGGTGAGAGCGTTCTGGGCAGCCTGGGCGGCGCCGTTATCGGTGGCCTGCTGGGCAATCAGGTCGGTGGCGGCTCAGGACGCACCATCGCCACGGCCGCTGGCGCCCTCGGCGGCACTATCGCGGGCAGCAAGGTTCAGCAGGCTACCGATCGCGTCGATGGCTACGAGCTGGAGATTCGTCAGGACAGTGGTCAGAGCGTGGTCGTGGTTCAGAAAGCCGATCGCAACTGGCAGGTGGGCCAGCGCGTCAAGCTGGTCGCGAGCGGCTCCAGCGTCAGCGTCGCGCCTTACTGAGTCGGCCGCGACGTTTCCGGAGCTGCGACACGGCGACGGAAATGACGATTCCAGAGTCACTGCAACGGTATCACCTTCGAACGGCGCCCCTCGGGCGCCGTTTTTTTTGTTAGCGCGTTACCAATTTCGGATGCATCGACACTTTACATACGTTATTGTATGTTTCAAGTGTCACATCATTCGTTTAAGGGAACAGAACGATTCATGAAAGGGAACCTTTGGACGCACACCGGGTTGGCCATTGTCATGGCTGCGATCTCCAGCTCTGTCTGGGCAGACGGCATTCTGACCCTGAAATCGGAAAACGACATATTCGCCAGCGGTGACGACGGCCATTACACCAACGGCTTCGAGGGAGACTGGTCTTTCAGACCTGGCCCTGATCACTGGACACGGGAGCTGGCCGGCGTCATTCCCGGATGGAGTGCATCCGCGCTCGACGGAGCCGCCTACCGCGTAGGCCAGCAGATCTACACGCCGGAAGACATCAGTGAGCGTGGTCTGATCGAGGATGATCGCCCCTATGCCGGCGTACTCTACGCAGGGCTATCGCTGTTCGACGATCAGCAGCTGACGGGATGGAGACGAACCAGCGGACTCTTCTTCGACGTGGGTCTCGTCGGCCCGGGTGCCGGCGGCCATACGGTGCAGCAGAATTTCCATCACTTGATCGACAGTGACGAGCCCAAAGGCTGGCACAATCAGCTACGCAACGAGCCATTCGTGAATGTCGCCTATCAGACGGCATGGTGGAAGCAGGGTCAGTTGGGCGCTCTGGAAGCGGAGTACGGCCCTTCCGTCGGTGTCGCGGTCGGCAACCTCTACACCTACGGTGCGACGGGGCTCGGTCTGCGCCTGGGCCAGGGACTCGACAAGAGTTTCGGTATCCCTGCGGTGGCGCCCTCCCAAGGCAGTCGGATCTTTTTCGAGAAAAACAGCGGCTTCAACTGGTATCTCTTCGCCAACGTCGAAGGGCGCCTTATGGCTTACAACATGCTGCTCGATGGCAATACGTTCGAAGACAGCCATTCGGTCGATCGCCGTCCTTGGGTGGGAGACGCTCAGCTCGGCCTGGCGCTATCCTGGAACCGCTGGCAGCTGACCTACAGCTCGGTCTGGCGCACCCATGAGTTCGAAAGCCAGGACAACGGCGATCAGTTCGGTTCTCTCACCCTCTCGACCTGGCTCTGACACCTCGTCGGCCATCACCTTCATTCCGAATCGAATGATCGAGGCCATGAAAACAGCAGCGGGCGGTGCCTGAAGCACCGCCCGCTGCCGTATCGAGCTGACCGCGAGGGCCCAGCACTACCTTCAGTGCAGCTTGGCTTTGCGCATACCCCAGCAGGCAAGGCGCTTGCCGACCCACACCCCCAGCGCCAGCAGAATGAGCGTCAGCAGCATGGAAACCGGGTTGATGATGAAAGTGGCGCCCAATACGCCCAGGGCAACGGCCATCACCCAGCGATCCTGAGCGGGATCACCGCGCAGCTGGACCGGCAGCCAACGCATGATCGCGCCGCCGAGCGCGCCATCCCAAGCCTTGAGCGCCAGAAACGACAAGACGATAAAGGCAATCAGCCAAACGATAAAAACGGTCATGACGAACTTCTCCTCAACCGCAGAAAAGAGGGGTTATCCTCAAGGAAGGTTAACCACACCCGAAGGGCTTCGCAACCGCCGCACCCGGCGTTTCCGGCAGCAGATAACCTCGTGTCAGTCGAACTTCTGCCGCATTGCGACCTGACAGAATCGTCTTGGCACGTTAGGATATGGGAGACATGCACAAACGCAAAGGTTTCGAGATGCAAATTGCCCAGAACTCCGTGGTCGCGTTCCACTATACATTGACCAATGATGCGGGAGAGGTACTGGACAGTTCAGAAGGTCGGGATCCCCTGACCTATCTACACGGTTCGGGCAACATCATCCCGGGTCTCGAGAAAGAGCTCGAGGGTCACGGTAGCGGAGACAAGCTCCAGGTCGCGGTCGCTCCGGAAGAAGGTTACGGTGAAGTGCAGCCGGCACTGGTGCAGGAAGTGCCCCGGGACGCCTTTCAGGGTGTCGACGAAGTGCAGCCCGGCATGCAGTTCCAGGCCCAGACTCAGGAAGGACCGCTCATGGTCACGATCACCAAGGTCGAAGGTGATACCGTGACCGTAGACGGCAACCATCCGCTGGCTGGCGAGAAGCTGAATTTCGACGTCGAAATCGCTGAAGTTCGCGAAGCGACCGAAGAAGAAGTCTCTCACGGTCATGTCCACGGCGAAGGCGGTCACGAGCACTGATCTCCGGGCCTTGTCCGGCGAGATCGTTCGTCGATACGCAAAAAGGGCAGCCTCTCGGCTGCCCTTTTTTGTACCATTTTCAGTGCCACTTTTTAGTGCCACTCTCAGTACCACTTGTTGGTCCCACGACCCATCATCAATGGACTGACTCTGCCCCTCGCTTCACAGCCTCGACGCTGTCGATACTGAAAAGTCTGCAAGCAGCATCAAGCTCCCATCAGCGGTTCCGGCTCGATTTCGGCTACCTTCAACCCTCGCTCGCCAGCATCACCCGCTGGGCAAGCTGGGTGCGCTCGACGGGCCTGCGCGCCTGCCAGTAGTATCGCTTCCAGAAGACGTTATCCAGACGCGACAGTTTCACGCCCTGAGACGACGAGGCATGCAGGAAATAACCTTCTCCCACATAGACACCGACATGGTTGTACGGGCCGGGCGGGCGAAAGAAGACCAGATCTCCGGCCTTGAGATTCGACTCGTCAACCCGGTTTCCCTCCAGCACCTGTTCTTCGGTCGTGCGCGGGAGCTCGAGAGCAAAGGCTTCCCCGTATACGTGCTGCATCAACGCCGAGCAATCGATACCGTGATGCGTAGTCCCGCCCAGCACGTAGGGCGTTCCCACCCAACGTTGGTGCTCGTTCAGCAGCGCCCGGCGAATCACCGTCGGCGACACGGGCAGCGGCTTGAAATCGCGGATGGTCTGCGGGGCCGGGGGCGCGTTCCGAGGAATATCGACTGCCACGGAACGCGAATTGACCAGTGGAAGTGAATACTGCGCGTTAACCTGTTGTTGTTTTACGGGGGCGGTACAGCCGGATATGGCCATTACCAGTGCCAGCCCCATGGCCGTGCGTCTTAGCATTCAGCGCAACCTCTTTCGCCTGTGAGCCATCACGGGCACGCCTCTCCCGACGACGAAACTGCGGTCGCCCGGCGAAATGAGTCGCTGTGGTGGTGACACTACCGACTTAAGGTGTCACCGCCATAACGGCCAGTTTTCGGCTCGAATTATCGACTAGATGGACAGAAAAAAGCCACGCCCGTCCCAACGGCCGGCGTAGCACAGCGGAGATCATATGTCATCGAATAGTGTTTGGCGAGCCCATCGTGTTATTGAACAGCGTTAATGTAAATGCTGCGGCTCACCGGGAAGTATATCGATGTGAAGCGAGGTCCAATGACCCATGGCGCTACCGGGGAAATCGAGGCTTGCCCAGGCGCCGGCCAGCAGCGGCGAGGCCTCGAGCCAGGCGTCGAGCGCCTGCCGGAAGCGAGCCAGAAACGCGTCTCGCTCCGGCGTATCGTCCATGAAAAATCCGAAGCCACTGTACAGCCCCTCGGCATAATCCTGCCAACTACTGTAGTGACGTTCGGCCAGACGCAGCGCGGCGTCGAGATAGTACGAGAGTCGGTTTTCATCCAGCCAGTCGAGCTGACGCCCGGCCAGCGCCAGATCGACCAGTTGCGCGACGTCCCAGGCGGTCATGTCCTGATCGTTGCAATGGCAGGCATTATCCCGAACGTGTTTCAGCCGCAGGAGATGAATTCGCTCCTCGTCGGCGCAGTCGCCCGATTCGAGGATCGCGATCTCGGCATCGAGTCTTGCTCGATTGAGCGTGTAGGGCGCGTAGTTGATCAGATAGTCCTGTCGATCGCCCGACCCGACCAGAAAATCGAGAAAATCCACAAGTCCGGCAGCGCCCTGCAGCGCATACTGGTGTTCTACCCACTCACCCAGATCGGCCCGATCCTGCGGCGACAACGGCTGCGGCGCCTGCCACAACGCTTCATTGAGCGGCCCCGCCAGCGACATCGCGGTGAAACGCGTCAATGTCGGCCTGACGCCAGGCTCTCGCCAGGTGATTGACCGTGAAGGCGACAACCAGCGGAATGGCGAACCGGGGTCGGCAAGGTGCCAGGCGATGTCATCGGCCAGTGATACTTCCTCCGGCGCCTCATCCTGGCTCAAGACCGTTTCCCAGGCATGCCAGGCGGCCAGCAGCCTCAGCGGGCTACTGTAAAAGCGGCTCAGAACATCGCACAGCGAGCGCGCCAGCGCCTCGATCTCTGCCGGCGGATAACGACCGCTGTCCGCCGCCATAACGAGATAGAAGGCATACTTCTCCGCCATCGTGATCGTCGCCGCATGCTCCGCACAAGCGGCCAGCTGACGCCTGGAGCGTCCGGCGGCTCGGCGGCTCGACGAATGACGGGCATCCGCCGCCAACTGGTTGAGGTGATGAACCTGGGCGGGCATCCAGAAGCGCGACAGCCCGGCGACGCCCTCTTCCCGATGGAGCCCCAGCACCTCGCTGAGATAGCGTTCCGCGTCTTCGAGCCTGGATTGGCCTATCGGTTCGGCAAGATGTCGACGGTGAACCAGATCCGGATCCCGGATCGCGGCTATGGCCAACACCCAGCTATCGGCCGCGGCCCGGTGTTGCTGGACGAACGCTCGTGCCGAGTCACGCTGAGGCGGCTCGAGCGTATCTCGGAGCGATACCTGCCACGGACTCGCGCTGCCAGCCAGCAGAGGTTCCCAATCGTCCTCGAACGAGTCGCGAAGATCCCTGCCCTCATAGAGGCTGCGCCCTCGCTGATAGGCCTGGGCGACCTCCCGCCAGTCCGCGTAGCGCTGCTGCAGAAGATCGACGGCGTGGGCGGCGAAAGTCTCCGCCTCGGATGCCGAAAGCCAACCGGCGCAATAGCCGAGAAAGGCTTGGTCGACAAGCCGCAACCAGTCCCACGCCGCCCATTCCAGCGGCTCGCCGTCAGCCAGCAAGCGCAGCAGAACCTGACCGTAATCCCGCTGATCATTGAGTGACTCAAGCCACTCGACCTGCGCCGCCGGCCCCTGACGGCCAACCCGGGTCGCATCCATGTCCCATCCATATCGATGTCCTTGACCGGCAAGCCAGAACAGCAGCGAGAGCAGCTCATCGCGCCCCCCGACCTCGCCCTGCTCACGCAGCAGCGCCTGGCGCTGACGACGTTCATCGGCGGAGCACTCGAAAGGCCATGCCAGCACTGGCGCAATCGCGGCTCTCGCCCGCCAAGGCCCAGCCGACCAGAAATTTTCCGACCCCGACGGCGTGGACGACTCGATCGGTCGCAGGTCATGTCGAAGCCGGGACCAGGAAACGCCCCGCTGCTGGCGCTCGCGGCTCAACAGTTCGCGGCCCGCCTCGTCCGGAATCGGCTCACCCGCGCGCGCCAATGCCGTCACCCAGCCTCTGAGCGTCGGAAAAGTCGTCACGATGTCGCGAGCCAGCAAGCACAGCCAGGTGTCATCGGACTGGGGATCGGTCCACCCGGCTCGACTGCCGAGTGCCAGCAGCTCCAGGGCCTCGAGACGCGACGATGCCACCTCTTGGATATTAGTCGCACTGTCCCAGAGTCGCCACGCGAACTCATCCCGATCACCGATCCCCAGGGACTGCAGGCGCACAAATACCTCGTCCGCGCCGAGCGCCTGACGAGCGTCGCTGGCAAAGGGCCAACCTCGGAGCGTCAGTTGCTGGGCCCACCACGGGAAAAGAAGTTCGCTCAAGAAAGACCTCGTGACACGGAAGCGGCTAGCGCCGGTCGGCTTGAATCGCGCCGCAGACAGCAGACGCGGCGGCACAGTATACCGGAAAGCCGACCTCACGCCGATGGCCCGAGGACCGACCGCCCCGGCGAGAGACAACCGATCGAACCGAGGCTAGCTCAATTTCTCGGTGTGGGAGCGCGTGGCTTGCCCCAGCAGATGGCGCAGCAGGAATTTTCTGACTCGGACCACGAACTGTTCCTGGAACAGAACGCAGAGGAGCACGGTCATGGTCAGAAACAGCGGATATAGCCACAGATGCAGCTCGCCCGCCGCGGCCAGACAGCCCTTGAAGTTCGTGGAACACAGACCGGGATCGCCGGACAATACTCGTTCGATCCGCGAGAACACGGCGTATAGCGGCACGTGCAAAGCGAACATCGGCAACGACGCGCCCCCTAGCCTGGTCGCCCACCGCATCAACCGAGGGCTCCGAGGCTCACCCCAATGCGCGGCGACATAGATCAGTGCCAGCTGCGCCCAGAGCAGCAAACCGTTGTGCAGCGCGTAGTACCAGGCGTGCCCCAACCCCAGCAGATAGACCGCGACAACCACGCTGAGCGCCACGATCAATAGCGTCAGGCAGCATTGAGGAAGCGACATCAATCGTCCCTGAGCCTTGCGCTGGGCATAGAAGACATACAGCAGGATCCCGGAGGCGAACTCCGGTAAGCGGATGAGCGGATTGCGATGCAGGATACCGGTTTCCGGCACGCCATAGTCAGTGGTCAGAATGACGTAGAGCGGTGGAATCAGATAGAGGATATTGACCAGCAGGATCGCGCGACGCGGGTGCAATACGCGACGTAATCGCGGCGCCAGCCACGGGAACGTCAGGTAGAAGAAGAATAGCGCGGAAATCGACCAGGACGGCGGATTGAACGTCAGATAAAGCGGGTTCCAGGCGTGCAGCAATGTCAGATTGAGCAGCAAATTGATGCCCGTCTCCACTGACCCCATGGTGTGGTTCAAACTCTCCCAGTCCAGCTGTCCGACATCGTTGTTGACGTCGTAGACCACGAACTGCAGCGAGATATCGCTGTCCCCCGGCGCTATCGCGAGATAGCCGACCAGAGCCGACACCGCCATGGCGAGAACCAGCGAACCGATGTGAATGGGATAGAGATTGGAGAAGCGTTTGAGCCAGAAGCTTCGGGGTGGCTCGCGCATCTGATGTGACGCATCGAGGTAGACGTGCGTCAGCAAAAAGCCCGATAACGCGAAGAAGGCGCTGGTCGAGAAGAATCCGATATCGGTCACATAGTGCGACCAGTCACGAATCGACGGGTAGTTATGCAGCGTGTGGAAAATGACGATGTACAGGCCGAGCAGAAAGCGTAACCACTCGAGCCCGATAAAGCGTTCTTTGCGCATGGCGGTCGTTGAATCAGGCATCCGTTGCAGATCTCTGGCCGTCAAAAGGCGCTAGTGTACCCGATTCTTGCCCGCAATATTCTCGCTTGCCGCCGTCTTATTCGCGCCCTGTTTCCCGAAAGCTGTTTCCCCAAAAGCGGCTTCTCCGAGACTCGGCACCCAGCGGCCTCGCTTTTTACGACATTCTTTTCGGCGGCTTACTTTTCTAGGATCCGTTTTGAGGGCTTGCTTGTCAAAGCCCCATACAGGAAAGCCGCGCATCAGCGCGGCTTTCGTTTCAGAACCTGGCGCCACGAGACGCGCCTAGGCTTTCTTGACCTTGGCAACGATCCACAACAGGATAATCGCGCCAATGGTCGCAACGACCAGTGAACCGATAAATCCGTTGGAGGACAGCCCCAGCAGGCTGAAGAGGAAGCCGCCAATCACGGCACCGATGATACCGACTACGATATTTCCCAGAACGCCGAAACCGCCGCCGCGCATGACCTTGCCGGCGATCCAGCCAGCGATCCCGCCAATGATCAGCCACAAGATAAAGCCCATAGTGTTACTCCTTGATTCCCTTCTGCATGGATAGCGCGGGGATGACGTATCGTCATCCCCCTCTAAGCATAGACTCCAATCGAACAATCTTCGAAGCCCCCGAACACGTGAACGATGTCCATCGTGGCACGTTTTTATCGCGGGCCGACCTGCCGCCTCGATCAGGCGAATGCCGGTACTCGGAAAGAGGCCCTGGTCGGCAACCCGTGCTGATGCCACGCCGCATGGGCATCAGCTTCTTCCCAGACTCGCCAATGCAGCTGGGACAACATCACGGGATCGTCCAGAAACGCTAATCGCTCCAGGTTACTCATTGATGACGGCCCCTGCCTGACGGCCTGGGTCACCCGCTCGTGGCGGCGGCGTTCGAGCGGCTCGGCGCGAGCATGGCGCGAGGTGCCCAGCGCCGTCGCCAACGCATTGGAAACCGGGTCCAGAACCACCTGGACGAAAGTCGGCGCGGGCGCCGCGGCGTTCATCCGGCCCAGATGACGCACCATTCGACGCAGCACTCGTGGTGGATGCGTCTCTTCAGGGATCCGGAACAGGCGCGCCCGGAAGCAGGCTCTGCCGAGCGAGACCCGACTCGATAGCGTCGACACCGGGATCGATATCATCATGGCCCCCACGATCGGCGACAACCACCACAGGAAAGTCGGCTCCATGCGATAGACCCCCACTGCCCAGACGGCACCGATCAGCGTCTGACTCCAGTGGTTGCGGACCGCATCTCCCCAGGTGGTATCGCTGTTCTCACGCGATGGCGATCGCCATTGAATGGCCCAGCCCATGACCGACGTCAACACGAAACGCGTGTGGAACAGCATGCGCACCGGCGCCAGCGCCATGGAGAAAAGTGACTCCAGCACCATGCTCAGCAGCACCTTGAGCGGCCCGCCGAACTGACGACTGCCCTGAACCCATACCAGGATCACGCTCAATACCTTGGGCAGAAACAGCAGTGTCGCCGTGGCGCCGAACAGACCCACGGCAAGCGTCGGGTTCCACTGGGGCCATACCGGAAACATCATTCCCGGTTCGGGGAAGTAATTGGGCGTACTCAGGGTGTGCACCGCCAGTAGCGCGGTCGACAACACCAGGAACAGGAACCAGAGCGGCGCCGAGATGTAGGACATCAGCCCGGTCAGGAACACGGCCCGGTGTACCGGGTGAATCCCTTTGGACAAAAACAGCCGGAAGTTCATCAGGTTGCCGTGACACCAGCGCCGGTCGCGACCGAGCTCTTCCAGCAGGTTGGGCGGCATTTCCTCGTAGCTGCCTTCCAGCTCGTAGGCGATCCATACACCCCAGCCAGCGCGGCGCATCAACGCGGCCTCGACGAAATCGTGGGACAGGATCTCGCCGGACATCGATCCCTTGCCGGGTAGCGGCGCCAGCATGCAGTGGCGCATGAACGGCGCCATCCGGATGATGGCGTTGTGCCCCCAGTAATGCGACTCCCCCAACTGCCAGAAGTGCAGTCCGGCGGTAAACAGTGGACCGTAGACGCGCGTGGCGAACTGCTGCATGCGCGCGTAGAGATTCAGGCGCCCGGAAGCCCGCGGCGCCGTTTGCACGATGCCGGCCTCCGTATGCGCTTCCATCATCTGAACCAGGCGAGTCAGGCAGCTCCCCGTCATCACGCTATCGGCATCGAGCACGAGCATGTAGCGGTAAAGCGCTCCCCAGCGTCGACAGAAGTCGTCGAGATTGCCGCTCTTGCGCTTGACGCGTCGCTGACGACGGCGATAGAAGACCTGGCCGAAGACATCGAGATCCCGACACAGCGCCAACCACGCGTGGGTTTCCTCGATCGCGATATCGGGATCGAAGGTATCACTCAGGATGAAAACGTCGAAATGACGATCGTTACCGCTCTGGCGCAGCGATTCGATCGTTGCCCGCACGCCGGCGAAAACCCGTGGCACATCCTCGTTGCAGATCGGCACCAGCAGCGCGGTGCGTGCGTCGTCCGGAATCGGTTCGTCACCCACCTCGGAATCGATGGCGTAACGATCCTTGCCCCGTAGCAGCTGGAAGAACCCCATCAAGGCGGTCCAGAAACCAGCCGACACCCACGCGAACAACAGCACGAACAGCGCGAGAATGGCGATTTCCAGCCACTGCTGCCCCTGATAAGGCAATACCGTGCGCATCTGGTTGGCCGCAACGAAGCTCTGACCGAAGATCAGCACCAGCAGCACCCAGCGGCGAACGGACGCCACCCGCTGCCATCGCGGCGCCGGCCTGGTTTCCCGCCGCCTGCGGCGGAAACCGCGACCCGCCCAGTTCTTGAAGCGTTGCCCGTAACGCACGAAAGGATTGGTCGACCACTGCTCGGGGGCCAGCGCCGTACGCTGCATCGGCGGCGCGGTCCGCAGTCGCGTGACACCGCGCTCGTCGCTGCTCAGAAACTCGGGCGGCGCCAACGGCGGCTGGGCATATGCCAGGGCCAGGCGACGGCCCACCGAACTGGCCGCCGGGTCGTCGCCTTCGACCTCGCCGCCGCCCAGCGCGACATGCAGAGATGCCATGTCATGCGTATCCAGATCACTGGCCAGCAGCCTGCGCCGCTCCTCGCGATCCTGGGTCTCGAGCGCCAGCCGTTCCAGGTAGTGATCGGCTGACGTCATCCTGGAAGTGGACGTCGCTTCAGCCATTGGCTGGCAGCCGGTAATACCAGGTCTCGGAGACTCGCTTGTCGCCCTGGTTCAGATGGGCGCGAATATCCAGCGGCTGATTCTTGTCGCTGCGCTTGATCTTGACGAACACGCGCCAGCCGCCGGTCGCCGGGTTACGTTCGGCATGACTGTCCACCAGTTCACCGTTGTCACCGACACTGGCTTGAACACTGATGTTGGCATCGTCGCCCAGACCGGATAGCGAAGGTCCGACGAAGTCCAGCACGAAGGCCGTCGAGCCGTCAGCTTCCCGAACCAGGTCGTCCTTGCGAACTTCCCCGCGCGAACGCCGTGTCTGATCCACCCAGGCGAGCGAGGAATCGAGGTAACGGCTCTCGTCCTTGGTCACGGTGAGGCGGTAGTCGTAGTCCAACGTCTTGTCGGGCTGGGGTTCGGGCGCAGTTTCCGGCAACCACATGGAGACGATATTGTCGTTGGTCTCGTTGGGAGTCGGAATCTGGATCAGCTCTACCTTGCCCGCGCCCCATTCGTTCTGGGGTTCGATCCAGGCGCTGGGACGTAAGTCATAACGACTATCGATGTCCTGGTAGTTGTCGAAATCATGATCGCGCTGCATCAGACCGTAGCCCCGTAGTCGCGGCGTGGCCTGCTCGTTCATCATCAACTTCGCCGGGTTGGCCAGCGGCCGCCAGGTCCAGCCGTTCTGAGAATCACTGATCAGCAGGCCGTTGGAATCGTGGATAGCCGGCCGATAGTTCAGCGTCGAAGACGGCTGTTCCGGGCCGTACAGGTACATGCTGGTCAGCGGTGCCACACCCAGCTTCTCGACAGGGCGGCGCAGGAACAAGCTCGATTTGACGTCAACCACAGTGTCATCGCCCGGACGCAGCACGAAACGGTAGGCGCCCGTGAGGCTGGGCGAATCCAGCAGGGCAAAGATCGTCAGATACTGACTCGCCTTGCTTGGCTTGACGATCCAGAACTCCTTGAAGCGGGGGAACTCTTCGCCGGAGGGCAAGCCGGTATCCACCGCGAGACCACGGCCGGAAACGCCGTAAACCTGATCTTTACCAATGACGCGAAAGTAGCTCGCCCCGAGGAAGACCATAGTTTCGTCCTTGCGATCGGACTGATTGAGCGCGTAATTGACCTTGAACCCGGCGATGCCCAGGCCATCGTTGTTCTTGACGTCATCCGCCAGATCCAGATTGCCATAGGTGAAATCGTCGGCGTTGAACGCGAAATCGTGGACGCCTTGGTCGTCGACGCTATGCAGCTGAATCGCGCTGTCGTAATGCATGCCTTCATGGAAGAAGCTGAGAGTGAAAGGGACTCCTTCATCTCCACTCCAGACATCACGGTCACGCTTGTACTGGATCTGCTCGTACTGACCATAATCCAGATTGCGCAGCGCCTCCGGCAAATTTCTCTCAGGTTCGCTGTAACCCTGCTTTGAAAGGTCTTCGGCTTTCTTCGCGACATCATCGAAACCAAAAGCCAACACATTTTGGGCGATACCGCTGAGTAGCAGCCCGGTCAGGGCTACCACCGGAAGAAGCGCCTTGCGTTTTTCAAGGTTACTCCGCCGGATCAATGCACTCACACTCATACTCCTGTCATAGCTATCTTGCCCAATAACCAAGGGCCCGAATCGTTCAAGGCCATGCACGCCATACTGTAAACGGTAAGCCAAGCCAAGCTGAAAAAGCGCCACCGTATGACGGCGCAAGGACACAACTTGCGATGAATAATGACGGGATAGCGAAGCCTCCATGCTTCGTACTCCGTAAGTCTAGCATACGCTACACTGAGGCACGGAAAGTCCTCCTGGCCGGCCCGCGCCGTATCGACGCTTGCCATCTGAATCATCGTTGGATGAGGCCGATGAATGCGTATCGAATCGCACCCCGATCGGATGATCATGCCAGCCGACTTGCCCCGTTGGCTGGGCATAATGGCGTATCTGGCGATTTTCAGCTACCCCCTGGTCCAGGCCGACCAGCTGTATCGCGACGATATCTGGCGAGCCTTTCACGGAGAAATGGGCTGGGTTTCCAACGGTCGTCCGCTCTCCAGTCTGCTCGTTCTGCTCGTCAACGGCGGCCCGCGCCTGGCCGATCTCTCGCCACTGCCATTATGGTTGGGCCTCGCCGCCATTGCGTTCTCGCTTCTGCCATGGCGGCGTCGCCTGCGGCCATTCGACCCGGGTTACGCCTGGTTGGCGATGCTGATTCTGGTCGTACAGCCGTTTTTCCTACAGAACCTCTCCTATCATTTCGATGCCCTGCCCATGAGTCTGGCGCTGGCCTGCGCCGTCACCGGTATCGCCTGCGCGCTGGATCCACGTGAAAACCACCGGTGGCAAACCGGATTTCGCTGGCTGGCGGGTGGCGGGGCGATGCTGGCTTCGCTGTTTTTCTACCAGCCGGCCGCCAACGTCTACTTCGTGCTGCTTGCCTTTCACGTCGCCCTGAGCATAGCGCACCGCGGACGCCCGAACTGGCCCCTCCACCTGGGGGCGCTGGCGATCGGGAGTCTGGCGCTGGTGATATCGAAGATCGTCTCTTCCGGGTTGATCGATGGCGCCTACAGCATGCAGCACAGCAGCCTGGCCCCGCTGGACCAGTTGCCCGGCCACTTGATCGAACAGACGAGACAATTCTGGCATTACGCGGCAGCGACCCTGGACAAGCCGACCTGGTGGCTCGTGATCGGGCTGGCGGTGGTGACGCCGGTCGGGCTGACGGTCGCAGCCTGCCGTCAGCGCAATCCCGCGGGGCTGGCTCTGATGATCGTGATACTGCTCTGCCTGCCGATGAGCGGGCTGGGGTTTCTGTCTGCGCTGGCGAATCCGATATGGCAACCCCGAGTCATGACGGGATTCGGCGCGCTGTACGCCGGCCTGCTGTTCTGCGCGTTAGCCGGGCTGGGGCGGCTGCCTCTGTCGCCGATCGGCAGGCGCTGCTTCAGATGGCCGCTGATCGCCGTGGCTCTCGGCACACCATTGAGCCTGGCCTACGCCTACGGCAACGCCCAGCGTCAGCAGGCACTGCTAACCGATAACGTCTCCATGACGCTGATCGACGATCTCGCCACCCAACCGATCGCCGCACCGTTGATGATCGATGGCGCCCTTCCCTACTCCCGAACCACCCGCAACGCGATTGCCATCCACCCCTTTATCGGCGAACTGATCTCGCCCTATCTCGATAACGGCTACTGGTGGGGTTATCAGGACCTCTATCGCCAGGGGCTGTCGTCGGCCTTCGAGCTCAACGACGATCCAAAGCTGCGCCAACGATTCAAGGCTCGGTGCCGACAGCTCCAGCCCTTGGCCCGCCACGCCTGGTACACGCTCTACGCGTTCGAGGGGAACTACGTTGCCTCGTTCAACGCCGAGTGCCATCGCGGCCTGACCGCGAGCGAACTTCCGATAGACGACTGAAACGCCGCCGGTGCGCCATCCGGGGTTATTTGTCCGTTTTTGAACTGCCGATCGGCGTCGACATTGTCCAAACGCCTACACATTGGTTTAGCTATGTCAGACAAATGGCGAATAGCGGTTTGATCCGAGTTGTCTGAAACTGCGCGGGTAATGTGGCGCAACCCCACACAGTGGCCGCCACTGGGATGCATTCAACTAGGACACTCTCTATGCATGCATGGACTCTAATCTCGTTTCTGTTCTTCACGGGGTTGGTCGCCTTGATCACCTGGCGCATTACCCATCGTGACGATCTCAGCAACACTCGAGGCTACTTTCTCGCCGGGCGCAGCCTCAGCTTCCCGCTGATCGCGGGCTCTCTGCTGATGACCAACCTCTCCACGGAACAGATGGTCGGGCTGAATGGCGCAGCCTTCTCCGACGGCTTGAGCGTCATGGCCTGGGAAGTCGTTGCCGTCGTCGCCCTGGTGCTGCTGGCGCTGTTCTTTCTGCCGCGATTTTTGCGCAGCGGTATCGCCACCGTGCCGCAGCTGCTGCAGGAACGCTTCGGCCCGACCACCCAGCTGATCTGCAACGTCATCTTTTTGGTCGCCTACGCCGTCATCCTGCTGCCGATCATTCTCTACTCCGGCGCCGTGGGGCTTCAGGGTATGCTCGACCTGCCCGTGCTCACGGGGATCGAATCCAGCACCACGCTGCTGTGGATGACGGTGTGGATCGTCGGCATCATCGGCGCTATCTACGCCCTGTTCGGTGGTCTGCGCACGGTCGCCGTGTCCGATACCATCAACGCCATCGGCCTGTTGGTCGGTGGTTTCCTGATCGTCTACCTGGGGCTCGATGCCGTAGGTGACGGCAACGGCATGGCTGCCGGCTGGCATGCCATTCAGGAAGCGCAACCCGATCGCCTCAACTCGCTGGGCCGTCCGGATCAGCAAGTGCCGTGGCCGGCGCTGTTCACCGGCGTGTTCCTGATCAATCTGTTCTACTGGTCTACCAATCAGCAGATCATCCAGCGTACTTTCGCCGCCAAGAGCCTCTCCGAAGGCCAGAAAGGCGTGCTGCTGACCGGCTTCCTGAAACTGCTGGGGCCGCTTTACCTGGTACTGCCGGGCATCATCGCCTATCAGCTCTATGCCGATGACGGCATTGCCGGCGACCAGGCCTACGGCTATCTGGTATTCCATCTGCTGCCGCCGTGGCTGACCGGCTTCTTCGCCGCCGTCATGGTCGGCGCGATCCTCTCGTCCTTCAACTCGGCACTGAACAGCACCACGACGCTCTTCAGCCTGGGCATCTACAAAGGCATATTCAAAAAGGAGGCCAGCGAGCAGCAGGTCGTCAACGCCGGCAAGATCTTCGGCTGGATCATGGCGGTGGCAGCCATGACGATCGCCCCGCTGCTGGCCGGCCAGGACAGCCTGTTCGACTACCTCCAGACCATGAACGCGATCTACTTCATCCCGATCCTGGCCGTGGTGATCGTGGGTCTGCTGACCAAGCGAGTGCCGGAATCGGCCGCCATCTTCGGTCTTGTCGGTGGGATCGTGCTGATCGCTGCCGGCTACTTCGTACCACCGTTCAACGGTATTCTGGAGATCACCAACCAGTATCACTTCGTTGCCGGCGTGTTCGTGCTGCTCGTGGTGGTCATGCTGCTGATCGGCAAGATCGCGCCGCGCCGCGAAGCCTGGGTCCACGAAGACGTCAAGGCGGTCGACCTGACGCCGTGGAAAGGTGCCGTGCCGGTGGGTATCGTGCTGCTGATCCTGGTCTTCGCGATCTACTTCGCCTTCGCGGGCTGAGGCTGAGTCGACCACAGCATCACTCATCGAGAACGACGCGACTCGACGCGACCCTGACGACGCCTCGCCACCGTGCGAGGCGTCTTCGTTTCTCCCCCCTCCCTTTTAACGCTCGCGCACTGCCTCACCGCCCTCACACCCGCTCATATCGTTTACCATGCGCGTAGGCTTTCTTCGGAAAAGAGGCGATGCGCCGACAACTGACTCATGAATTCCAGAATCTGATCGATCGCGGCCGGGATCGCCAGCTACGCCTGGCCGTCACCGGGCTTTCCCGCGCCGGCAAGACGGCGTTTCTGACCTCGCTGGTCAATCAGCTGCGACACGCCGGCATCGATGCGCGCCTGGATCTGCTCAAGTCCGCCCGCGAAGAGCGCCTGCTCGGCGCGCAGCGCGTCTCCCAGCCCGATCTCGGCATCCCGCGGTTTCCTTACGACGAAGCGATGACCTCGCTCGAGGCGTCACCGCCCCAGTGGCCGGAGCCGACACGCGGCATCAGCGAACTGCGCCTGCAGCTGCGTTACAAGACACGCCGTGCCCGTGGTCTGCTGGGCGATACCGCCACACTGACGCTGGATCTGATCGACTATCCCGGCGAGTGGCTGCTGGATTTGCCACTGCTCGAACATGATTTCCTCAGTTGGAGCGAAGCCCAGCTCAAGGGCATGGGGCCGGCACGCCAGCAGTACGCCCAGGCCTGGCAGGACGCCGTCGCCAAGCATTCAGCCGACGAGACGGTAGAAGAGTCGCGGCTGGCCGAACTCGCGGCGCACTACGCCGACTCTCTGCGCCAGGCGCGGGAAGCCGGATTCTCACATCTGCAGCCGGGCCGATTCCTGTTGCCCGGCGAACTTCAGGGCGCGCCGGTCCTGCAGTTCTTTCCACTACCCGGCGTCGGCGAAGACGACCGCCAAGCGCTGGAAGCGCTGCCTGCCTCGAGCCTCTATCAGGTGCTCAAGAAGCGCTTCCGCTTCTATCAGCAGCACGTGGTCAAACCCTTCTACCGCGAGCATTTCCGCCGCTTCGATCGACAGATCGTACTGGTCGATGTGCTCGGTGCACTCAACGCCGGTCCCGAACGCTTCGAGGATCTGTCTCAGGCCCTCGCCACGTTGATGAGGAGCTTCGACTACGGCAAACGGAGCCTGATGAATCGGCTGTTTTCGCCACGCATCGATCGTCTGGCGATCGCCGCCACCAAGGCCGATCACGTCACCCCGGATCAGCACGCCAACCTGGTGACCCTGCTGGAGTCGCTACTGGCCGAACCGATCAAGGATCTGCGCTTTGCCAACGTGCCGGTACGCGCCTTCTCGTTGGCATCGATTCGAGCGACCGAACCGCGCGAGGTCGAAAGTGATGGCAAGCGCCAGGCCGCCCTGCGGGGTCACGGTCTCGACGGTGAGCCACTGCTGGTCTATCCAGGCGACGTTCCGGCCAAGCTGCCGGAACCCGAGTTCTGGCGACGCCAGGGCTTCGCCTTCACGCCTTTCCGACCGGCAGCCGCAGGCCCGGCAGCGCTACCCCACATCCGCATGGACGCCGCACTGGAGTGGCTGATGGGAGACAAACTTCGATGAGCGACCCTCGCCCCGGACAACGTTTCACGTTCGATGAACCGCCCACGCCCGCTGAGGATGCTTCGCTACAGGCAGCGCGGGCCTATCTGCCGACCCAGGCCAGCGATCCCTACACCGCTGCCGACGATCACGACTCGCCGGCGCTCGACGCCGCGATCAAACCGCCGCGCAAGCGCCGCTGGGGGCTGATGGCGGTCCTGGGCGGCACGCTGGGCCTGGGAACGATCGAGGCGGCACAGTCGCTTTATATCTCCACGCTCGGCGGCGACTGGCTCGCCGGTGCCTGGAGCCTGGTCGGGCTGCTTGCCGTCGGCCTGGGCGCCAAGGCGCTGTGCCGAGAGCTGTGGCGACTGAGAAAGCTGCGACGTCATGCGCGCCTGCGTCAGCAGCTCGATGACGAATGGGTCGGTGGCGAAGCCGCAACGGACTCGAACCCGATGACCCTGGCCGATGAACTACGCAGCCAGATGGGACTCTCCAAGGATCATCCGCACTGGCAGTCCTTTCTCCACGCCCATCAGACGCATCACACCGCGCAGGAGACCCGCGAGCTGATCGCGCATTATCTTCTACACCCGCGCGACCAGGCCGCCCGTCGGCTGGTCACGCGGATGTCGGGAGAAACCGCGGTCATGGTCGCTGTCAGCCCGTTGACGCTGGTCGACATGGCACTGATGGCGTGGCGCAACATCGCCATGCTCGATCGCATCGCCGCGCTTTATGGTCTGCAGCTCGGCTATGCCAGTCGCCTGCGCCTGTTTCGGGAAGTGTTGCGCAACATGGCGTTCGCCGGCGCTAGCGAAATGGTCAGCGACGCGGGCATGGACCTGCTGTCGATGAACCTGGCCGCCAAGCTGTCGACTCGCGCCGGACAGGGCCTGGGCGCCGGACTGCTGACGGCGCGCCTGGGGCTGCGGGCCATGCGCACCACCCGGCCGGTGGCCTTCGAACGCGACGAACAGCCCAAGCTCGCCGACCTGCGCCGCGAAGTCTGGCAGCAGCTGCGCAGGCTGGACGATTCCGCAGAAAAGCGCTGAGCGCTCTCAGGACGGCGTCATCAATACAGAATCAGCAAGACTGAGTCAGCGGACCAGACTCAGTGAAATAGAATCCGTCTTGGCGTGAACCGTATCACCGTAGCTCGAATGAGGCCGCGCCGAGATCAATCGAGCGCAAAGAACGTTCGCAGCGTATGCGCCACGGCAGATTCGTGATGAGCGCCGATCCTGTTGGCGCGGGGCAGTTGCTCGATGACTTCCGGGTGAGCGTTGGAGACCACGTAGGCGTTGCCCGCCAGCGTCAGCATCTCGACGTCATTGAAGTTGTCGCCGAATGCCAGCGCCCGCTCGATGGGGAGATCGAGCGCCTTGAGCGCACGACTCAGCGCGGTGCCCTTGTTCACGCCCCGCTGCATGAGCTCCAGCGAGTTGGCCGCCGAATAGGTGATGTGCAATGCATCGCCATGGCGTTCCCGGAGGGTTCGCTCCAGCGGCTCGAGCAGCGCCGGCTCGCCGATGTAGAGCACCTTGCCGACGCGTTCACGCGCCAGATCGCGCATGTCATCGACCTGATAGGTGAAGCCGCTCATCGCGTGAAGCGGCAGCAGTTCGGGCGCTTCGGCATCGATCAGCCAGCGATCGTGAGTATAGATGTTGAGTCTCACCGAAGCCGGGCGCGGCAATGCCACCAGCGCCTGCACCTGATCCGTCGGCACCAGTGTTTCACTGACCAGGCGATCGTCGGGATCGTGAACGTGAGCCCCATTGCTGCTGATGATCCAGGCTGGAATCTCCAGTTGCCGACGAATGGCCGCGATGTCGTGATAGTGCCGTCCGGAGGCCAGCACGATCACATGCCCCTGGCCCGACAACGTCCGCAGCGTTTCGCGGGTCAAGGCGTCGACACGATGCTCGGCATTCAGCAGAGTGCTGTCGAGATCGCTGGCAATCAGATACTGGGGCATGGAGTCACCTTGGCTGGACGGCTTGCTTCGAGAGGATTAGCTGGACGGCTTGTTTCAAAGAGCTTGTTTAGAAGTAGACAGTGTCGGGCGGGGACCCGCGGGCGTCAATCGCCCGCTTCCCCGCACCGGATCCTGCGCTCGTCATCAGTGGCCTATGGCTCTTCACTCCGATCTCATAAGCCGTGGCTCAGGCTTCGGGACTCACGTTTCGAGAGTCAGGCTTCGAGACTGTTGGCCACCGCGCCGGCCTGGCGCCCGACGACCAGGTGAACGACCCTGTCGCCCAAGTCCTGAATGCCGGCAGCGCCCAGTGTCTGAAGTGCGGATTCATCGATCCGGCTGCGGTCGCCCAGCTCCACGCGCAGCCGGGTCGCCGCCACGGCAGCGAGGGTGCGAATGTTATCGGCACCACCCAACGCCGCCAGCCACGCCTGACGGGATTCATCGTCGAGCCTGGCATTAGCTAGTGAGGCATCGCTCAGGGCCGCATCGCTCTCGACCGCTACCGGTACTTCCAGCGTCTTGCCGTGATCGCGCACCGCCACCCGAATGTCGTCGGCCACCGCGTCGGCGATCGGCCCCACGATCACCTGCAGGCCGCCGCCGCGCAGATGCAGGATTCCCCGAGCCCCGAGCGCCTTGAGCGAGGGCTCGTCGATCGCCGTGTCGTCCTTCATCACCAGGCGCAAGCGGGTGGTGCAGGCACCGACGCTGACCAGATTGGCCACGCCACCCAGGGCGGTCACGAAGGCAGGCCCCCGTTCACCGGGATCGCGATTGACGTTTGGCGCTGCCACTTCCGGTTCGCGGCCCGGCGTCGGCAGGTCGAAGCGCACGATCGCCCAGCGAAAGATGCCGTAGTAGAGCACGAAGTAGCAGAGTCCTACCGGGATCATCATCCAGCCATTGGTCGAGAGACCGTAGGAGAGCGCGTAGTCGAATGCGCCGGCGGAGAAGGTGAACCCAAGCTTGACGCCGAGCATGTTCATCACCGCCATCGAGATGCCGGTGAGCACCGCGTGAACGGCATACAGCGCCGGTGCCAGAAACATGAACGTGAATTCGATCGGCTCGGTGACGCCGGTCAGAAACGCAGTCAGCGCCAGCGACAGCAACAGGCCGCCGACCTGGGCACGACGTGACGGCGGCGCGGCGCGATACATCGCCAACGCCGCTGCCGGCAGCCCGAACATCATCACCGGGAAGAAGCCGGCCATGAACGAGCCAGCCGACGGATCGCCGGCGAAGAAGCGATTGAGATCGCCGGTGGCGCCGTCGAAGCTGCCGAACACGAACCATACGAAACTGTTGAGCACGTGGTGCAGCCCGGTCACGATCAGAATCCGATTGAGTACGCCGTAGACGAACAGGCCGAGATCACCGGCGTCGATCAGCCACTGCCCCAGCTGGTCGATGCCCTGCTGGACCGGTGGCCAGATCAGCCCGAAAATACCGCCGAGTACCACCGCGGAGAGTCCGGTGACGATGGGGATGAAGCGACGCCCGCCGAAGAAGGCCAGATAGTCCGGCAGCTTGATCGATTTATAACGGTTGTAGAGTATCCCGGCCACGCTGCCGATGATGATGCCTGCCAGCACCCCCATATTGATGTCGGGATTCAACGTCTCCAGTACCGCGGTGAGCACGAGATAGCCGATCACCCCGGCCAAACCGGCAGCGCCGTTGTCGTCATCGGCGAAACCGACCGCCACGCCGATGGCGAAGATCAATGCCAGGTTGGAAAAGACCGCGTTGCCGGCATTGGCGATGAAGGCGATATCGAGCAGATCCGGCTGGCCCAGCCGCAGCAACAGGCCTGCGACCGGCAGTACCGCAATGGGCAGCATCAGTGAGCGCCCGAGTTTCTGAATACCGGCCATGAGCCGGGAACCGAAGGTCGTGGTCATGACACGCTCCTCAAGATCTTGTTGTCGTATTGGAGGGACCCGAAGTCGTGCGGCCGAGGGTATCGGCGCCTTTCCCGATGTCTTTATCGATGCCTTTCTCGATGTCTTGCTCGACGCCTCTCTCGATGTCTTGCTCGACGCCTCTCTCGATGTCTAGCTCGACGGCTTGCTCGATGCCTTCTGCGCTCGAGTCCGCTACGCCGGGTTCATGTCCACGTTCAGGTTCCAGCATTGTCTTCAGGGCCTGCCTCACGGCGGCGCCGTCGGCCAGCGCCAGCAGCGATGGCAACTGCGCCGCCAGCGCCCCGGCATCAAGCCGACGCAGGCCCGCCTTGACGGCGGCGATACGTCCGGATTCGACGGAAAGTTCGTCGACGCCCATGGCCGCGAACAGGGCCCCGGCCAGCGGATCCCCCGCCGCCGCGCCACAGACGGCCACCGGACAGTGACCGGCAGCCCCCTGGAGACAGGCGGCGATGAGCCGCAGCACGCCGGGATGGAGCACGTCGCTGCGCAACGCCAGCGACGCCACTTCGCGGTCCATGGCCAGAGCGTACTGGGTCAGATCGTTGGTGCCGATGGAGAGAAAATCGGCCTCGCGAGCGAGGCTGTCGGCACACACCGCCGCCGTCGGCACCTCGATCATCACCCCCAGCGCCGGCAGCCGCTCGATACCCAGCGCGCCAGCGCGCGCCTCGAGCCGTTCCCGCACCCAGCGCAACTCGCAGACATCGGCGACCATCGGCACCATCAGCCGCAACGTCGACAGGCCGTCTTCGCCGAGCGGCAGCTCGCGGCCCGCTTCGAGCAGCGCATCGAGCTGCGTTTCAAAAAGCGCCGGGTGCGTCTGCCACAGCCTCACGCCGCGCTCCCCCAGCGCCGGGTTGGGCGATGCCGGTAGCGAGAGATAGGGAAGCTGCTTGTCGCCACCGATATCCAGCAGACGGACGATGACCGGCTTGCCCCCCATCGCTTCGACCGCGGCACGATACTCGGCCTGCTGTTCGTCGAGCGATGGCGCCGACTGTCGCTCCAGAAACAGGAATTCACTGCGCATCAGCCCGACGCCGTCGGCGCCCGCTTGGGCAGCCGCCCGTGCCTCTGCGCTCGAGGCGATGTTGGCCCCGACGTGGAGGTGATGACCGTCTCGGGTCACTGCCGGATTCTGGGCTTGCGCATGCTCCGCCACCGCCTGCCGATGCCGTCGCGTCCTTTCTTCGTCGATCCTCGTCAGGCGTCGATCGTCGGGAGCCAGCTCCAGCGCCCCGTGAGGCTCGTCCGGGCCGATATCGAGACACGCCTTGTCACTGGCGGCTTCCATCAGCGCATCGCCCATGGCCACCAGACACGGCAACCCCCGCGCTCGCGCCAGAATCGAGACATGCGAGGTCAGCCCGCCGGCGGCCAGACATAGCCCGGCAACTCGATCCGCCACCTCGACGAACTGCGAGGGTGTGAGTTCCTGCGCGATCAGTATTGCCCCGTCGAGGCCTGAGAGGGTCGCTGCCGCCTCAACCGCGAAAGGCTGCATGACCTGGCGCTGCAGATCGCGCAGATCGTCCGCCCGCGCCGCCAGCAGCGTATTGGCCCCGCCACGCAGACGTTGAATCTCGCGCTCCAGCGCCAGATACCAGCCACGCCCGGCGCTACGTCCGGCGGCAATTTCCGTCTCGGCCGCCGCACGAAGATCGGGGTCGTCCAACCACGCCCGATGGGCTTCGAAGATGTCCGCCTCGGCCTGCTGGCCGCGCGCTTTCGCCGCCTGAGTCGATCGTTCCAGCTCGGCATCGACCTCGGCGATGGCAGCGACCAGCGCCCGCTTCTCCTGCTCGGGATCGCTCGCGGTGTCGGCAACACTGGGCAACGCCACTTCGTAGCGAACCAGCGGCCCCACCGCCAATCCCGGACTTGCCGACAGACCGTTCAACCGGCCGGGCTCGGCAGCGGGCATCCGTGACGCTAAGGGCAGCCCGCTCGCCTGCGCCTCGGGCGGCGTTTCGCGGGGTCGGTCAGCCCCCGGCTCGGGCGTTTCGAGCAATGTCGTTGCCGCCTCAATCGCGGCCTGCGCCCCGGCGCCATGCGCCGAGACAGTGACCCGGTCGCCCTGAACCAGGCCCAGATTCAGCAGCGCGCTCAGACTGGCGACGTTCGCGCTAGCCGCATCGCGGCTCCCGCCGGCCTTCTCGCCGATTCGTGTCAGCGTCAGCTCGACCGCGTGCTCTCGAGCGATGGCTCGCAGCCGCGCCGCAGGACGCGCATGGAGACCGTTGGCCGCCGCGATGGTGGCGTCTCTGCTGGCGCCGGCATCCGGAGCCGAGTCTGCTCGGCCGGCTTCGTCGCGACGATCCGCCGCGGCCTGCCACTGCAGCAGATTCTCGCCCATCTCGACGATCGTGCCCGGTGCGACCAGCGTTTCCAGGTCGGTATCGGGGCCGTTGGTCAGCACGACGGGGGTCACCAGCGCCTTGACTCGCTGCGCCAGACGATCGGCGTCGAACCGGCACAGCGGATCACCGGCGGAGACACGCTCGCCGGTCGCGACCAGCAGCTCGAGCCCGTCACCGTCCAGATCGACGGTGTCGAGCCCGATATGCAAAAGCCATTCATGGCCGCCGTCGTCGCGCAGCGTGATGGCGTGTGCGGTTCGCGCGCAATGGATGATCTCGCCGTTGCAGGGCGCATGCAGGGTCTCCCCCAACGGATCGATGGCAATACCGGGGCCCATGGTGCCTTCGGCAAAGACCGGATCGGGCACTTCCGCCAGCGGAACCACCACCCCGCGCATCGGGGCTCTGAGAAATCGTAATGTGGATGACATGAAGACTCCCAACTTGTTGTTGTTTCGATCCTGTTTCATTCGGCGCGCCAGTTTTGAACATCTGGACCTGGCGGCGTCCCGTCACATCGTCTGAGGCGGCTCGTGGCTCGTAGCTCGTGGTTCGCGCTCAGAGCGTTCGAGTCACCTTCTGCAGATGGCGCGGCCGATCCGGATCGCCACCGCGAGCGACCGCGAGTCTCGCGGCCATGACGTAAAAACTCTGGACCACCGATAGCGGCTGCAGATCGTCGTGACCGGCATCGATCAACGGCAACTGGCGTGCGGGAACACTGTCATCGGCGGCCAGCAGCACCTTGGCACCGATGCTCTCCAACCATTCAGCCAGTTCCAGCAGGCCGGCCTGATCCGGTCCCGGCGGCGCCAGTACCAGCACCGGGTAGCCCGGTTCGATCAGCGCCATCGGCCCATGACGAACCTCAGCGGCACTGAACGGTTCGGCCTGGATGGCGCAGGTTTCCTTGAACTTGAGCGCGACTTCCTGGGCGATGGCGAGCCCGACGCCGCGCCCGATCACCAGCAGCCGATCGACGTCGACCAGCGCATCCACCGCCTGTTGCCACTCCTGCTGCGCTGCCGCCTCGAGTTTCGGCGGCAGCGCTTCCAGAGCGGCCAGCAGCGCTTCGTCTTCGGCCCAGGCGCCGATCAGATGAGCGCAGGCGGCCAAGGTGGCAAGATAGCTCTTGGTCGCCGCGACGCTCTTCTCAACGCCGGCGTGCAGCGCGATCTCGCGCTCCGAGACGCGCCCCAGCGGTGAATCGGGCGTATTGACCAGCGCCACGCTGCGCGCCCCGCCGGCGGCCAGCGCCTTTTGCGTCGCCACCAGATCGGGGCTGGCGCCGGACTGCGAGATGGCCAGCGTCAGCTGACCCCGAACCCGCCACGGCGTATCGGCAACGGTGGTCAATGACGGCGGCACCGAGGCCATCGGCAAACCGAGATGTTTCATCCCCAGATAGGCGAAATAGGCCGCGGCATGGTCGGAGCTGCCGCGCGCCACCGTCAGTGCCCCGTGCAGGTCGGCCGCTCGCAGTGCCTTGCCGAACTCGGCCATCGCCTCCCGATTGGCCCGCCATTGTGTCCGCAGACAGGCAGGCGCGCTCCGGGCTTCTTCCAGCATCAGTGACATCAGTGGGTCTCCCGCGGCGCGCCGGCCGCCTGTGGTGTCGTCCGTTGTTGCGCGGCCGTCTGTCCCTGCCCAGCCGACGAGACGTGATGGGCCAGTTCGCCGCCCACGTAGACGGCATCGATCTCGAGTCGCTCATTCATCACCACGATGTCGGCCCGGCAGCCGATCTCGAGCCGACCAATGTCGCTCTCGCCGAGAAAATCGGCGGGATACCGCGATAGCCGCCGGCTGGCATCATCGAGATCGAGACCGATCCGGACCAGGTTACGCAGCGCCTGATCCATGGTCAGCGTACTGCCGGCCAGCGTGCCGTCGGCCAGCCGCACGCCGCCCAGGCATTTGGTGACATGCTGCTCGCCGAGACGATACTCCCCGTCGGGCATGCCGGCGGCGGCGGTGGAATCGGTCACGCCATAGAGATGAGGAATGCAGCGCAGCGCCGTCAGAATGGCGCCGGGATGAACATGGAGCAGGTCGGGGATGATCTCGGCGTAGTCAGCATGCGCCAGCGCTGCGCCGACCATGCCCGGCTTGCGGTGGTGCAACCCTGTCATGGCGTTGAACAGATGGGTGAAGCCGTGGGCACCGTGTTCGAGCCCGGCCACGCCCTCTTCGTAGCTGCCCAGGGTATGGCCCATCTGCACCCGCACACCGCGCTCGCGCAGTTGGCCGATGAGCTCGGCATGTCCCGACAGCTCCGGTGCCAGCGTCAACAGCCGGATCGGGGCGAGCGCCAGCAGCGCATCGACCTCCTCGGCCACGCCGGGGCGGGCATGCGGCGGCTGGGCGCCCAGCTTGCCAGGGTTGAGATAAGGCCCTTCAAGATGCACGCCCAGCAGCCGCGATGCCTGAGGCAGCGGGACCTTCATCAACCGGGCGATATCCTGTAATGCCTGGCGAATGTCGGCCATGGGCGCCGTCATGGTGGTCACCAGCAGACTGGTGGTACCGAAACGCACGTGGGTTCGGGCCATGGTCGCTGCGGCATCGCCCCCTTCCATGGCATCCGCCCCGCCGCCGCCATGCACGTGCAGATCGACGAAGCCCGGCAACAGCCGAGGATGATCGTTGGCATCGGGATCGACCGGCTCGCCCGCGATGGCGACGATTCGTCCGTCGCGCCATTCGAGCGTGCCAAGCCGCCAGCCCTCGGCAGTCAGAATATTGCCGTAAAGCATCTCGTCTCCTGCGTGAGCGATGGCAGTCAATTGCGCCTCATCATTGAGTCAGTTCCACCATGAAGTCGTAGTAGTCGGTGCGACAGTAAGTCACCGTGAGCTCCCCGGGACGGCCGTCCGCGAGATAGCCAAGCCGGGTCATCATCAACAGTGCCTGGGATTCCGGCACCTGCGCCAGCCGCGCCAGTTCGGCATCGGCATTGACCGCCGAGACATGCTGCAGGGCACGAACGATGGGCGTCCCCAGGCTTTCGAGGTGGCGATAGAGCGAATGGGTGACGGCTTCGGGATCGGGGAGGACACGATGAGGCAGGCAGCTCTCCTCGACGGCGACCACCACGTCGTCGGCCAGCCGCAGCCGCTTGAGCCTCGAGACCTGATGGTCCGCGCTCACCCCGAGCCGCAGGCTCTCTTCCACCGTCGGCGTGCCGAGCTGGCGACTCAACCAGCGCGAACTGGGGCGATGGCCGCGCTGGACCAGCAACTCGGTGAAGCTGGTCAGCCGGGTCAGCGACTGATTGAGCCGCGGCGCGATAAAGGTACCGGAGCCGTGAGTGCGCTGAATCAGCCCCAGTGCCACCAGCCGGTCCAGCGCCTTGCGGGCGGTGATACGGGAAACATTGAGCGATTCCGCAAGCACCCGCTCCGAGGGCAGCGCCTCGCCGGTCTCCCAGTCACCCGCTTCGATCGCCTCGACCAGCTGTTGAGCCAACTGGCGATAGAGCGGTGTCGACTGGGCGGCATCGAGCTTGAGACGGGACAGCGTCGGTTGCATGGCAGATCCGTTTTAGGGGTATCGTGATGAATACCACTTCAATACCACCAACATAACCAGTCGCATACCAATCTGCCAGACTTTAAGCCGCCAACTTTGGTCGAATTCGGCGAACCTCTCGCTTGCCCGACGTCGGCGAGCGCTCCCGGCGGGGACGATTGGCGTGGCTCGGGAGGAATCCGTATAGTGTCGCTCTCGTCCACCGACCGATTCGATCCGATCCGATGCTGCAGAACAACTCTCTTCTAGCCCAGCTGAAGCAAAATATCCGGGCCAACACTCCCCGTGTCCAGGGCACCGTCAAGGCCACCGACAAGGGGTTCGGTTTCCTCGAAGCCGAAGATGGCACGTCCTATTTCATTCCGCCTCCCGCCATGAAGCAGGTCGTTCATGGTGATCGCATCGAAGCGGTGATCAAGGAGGATGGCGACAAGAAACAGGCCGATCCGGAAAGCTTGATCGAAGCCTCGCTGGACCGCTTCGTGGCACGCGTGCAGAAACGCGACGGCCGGCTGGCCGTGGTTCCCGATCATCCTTCGATCAATCTTTCACTCAAGGCGCGTCTCAAGCGCTCGCTGGAAGAGTCCGACATCGCCGACGGCGACTGGGTCGTCGCGCGGCTGATTCGCCATCCGCTGCGCCCGGACGATCGCGCGTTCTTTACCCAGATCGACGAGCTGGTGGTCAAGAGTGAGGATCCTTCCGTGCCCTGGCGGGTCACGCTGGCACGCCACGCGCTCGAACAAGAGTGCCCGCCGGCTGCCGACACCTGGCCGCTGCAGGAAGGAGGTCTGGTCCGCGAAGACCTCACCGCCGAGCCATTCTTCACCATCGATGGCGAGAAGACTCGCGACATGGACGACGCACTGCGCGTCGAAGCGACCGACGACGGCTGGACAATGACGGTGGCGATCGCCGATCCCACCGCCTACCTGGACGAGTCCCACCCGGCGGACAAGGAAGCCCGCACGCGCGCCTTCACGGTCTATCTGCCGGGCCAGAACATCACCATGCTGCCGGAAGCGCTGGCCGATGACCTGTGTTCGCTGAAACCGGACGTCGAGCGTCCGGTACTGGCCTGCCGGCTGCATGTCGGTCGCGACGGTACCCTGGGCGAGTATCGCTTTTTCGCCGCCACGATTCGCTCCCACGCGAGGCTGGTGTACGACGCGGTTTCCGACTGGATCGACGGCGAACCGAACGCCGAGGCGCCGGCAGCACCGATCGCCGAGCAGTTGACGGCGCTGGCCGAGCTATCCCGCGCCCGCGCCGCCTGGCGCGAGGCCAACACGCTGGTATTCAAGGATCGTCCGGATTATGCGTTCGATCTCGACGATGCCGGTAACGTGCTCGGTATCCGGGTCGAGGAGCGCCGCGTCGCCCAGCGCATGATCGAAGAAGCGATGATCGTCGCCAACGCCTGCTGCGCCGATCTGCTGGCCAAGGAAGTCGGCCACGGCATCTTCAACGTGCATCACGCCTTCGAGCCGGAGAAAATCGACCAGGCACTGGAGTTTCTGGCCGCCCAGGAGATCCCGGCAGAGCGCGAGCAGCTTTCCGAACTCCCCCGCTATCGCGAATTTCGCCGGGCGCTGGATGCTCGCGAAGACGCCTGGCTGGACGTCCGCCTGCGCCGCTTCCAGGGCTACACCAACATGTCGGCTCGTCCCGGACCGCATTTCGGCCTGGGGCTGCCCGCCTACGCGACCTGGACATCACCGATCCGCAAGTACGGCGATATGGTCAACCATCGCCTGATCAAGCGCTTCCTGAAGTCGGAAGCGGCTCCCGCCGAGGCCAGCCAGCAACTGACCGAACAACTGACCGAGCGCCGCCGACTGAACCGAATGGCCGAACGCGACGTCAAAGACTGGCTTTACGTGCGCTACCTGGGCGCCACCCTCGAGCAGGGTGAGATTTTCGATGCCGACATCATCGACATCCGCCGTGGGGGCATGCGCGTTCGCCTGACGGCCAACGGTGCCACGGCGTTCGTGCCGGCGCCGATGATTCATAGCGACCGCACCCAGGTGGCCATCGACGACAAGGAAGGCCGTATCCAGATCGCCGGCGAGTTGCGCTACCAGCTAGGCGGCAGTACGCGCGTCAAGCTCGTCGAGGCTCGTGAGGCGACCCGCTCGCTGGTGGCAACGCCTGCCGATTGAGCGGTATGCAGGTCCGTCCGCATTGCCGACAGCCGCGCGGACGGACTACCACTATGGTGTGAACGCCCTGCGGCGGTAAGACGATATACTGCAATGTAGTCGGTCATGGATATCGTCGGTCATTGGTATCGCCGGTCATCGATTCAATCAGTCGTCGCCATTCTCCGAATGGGCCGTACCGACAGGGATGTTTTTAAGAGGAGCGGCGCGTTGCATATTGCCGACGTCACGATGTTCTATGCCCCCGCCAGTGGCGGGGTTCGTACCTATCTCGATGCCAAGCACCGGCGCCTTGCCAAGCTGCCCGGCGTCACCTGCAGCCTGCTGATTCCTGGCTCGCAGCTCTTCACCCATAACGGCATCCACGAAATTCCGTCACCGCCGCTGCCGTTCAGCCAGGGCTATCGGTTTCCGCTGCGCCGACGCGGCTGGGAGCGCGAGCTAGTCCGCCTGTCGCCGGATATCATCGAAGCGGGCGACCCCTATGTGACCGGTTGGGCGGCGCTGCGTGCCGGGCGCAAGCTCGACGTACCGGTCGTCGGGTTCTATCACTCCGATCTGCCCAGGCTGATCAGCAATCGGCTGGGCAGCGGCACCGACAAACTGGTGGAGCGCTACGTCTATCAGCTCTACCGTCGCTTCGATCAGGTGCTGGCGCCCAGCCGTGTGATGGCCGAGCGGCTGACACGGCTCGGAATCGAGCGAGTCGCCATCCAGCCGCTGGGCGTCGATCTGGAGACGTTCCACCCCAGCCGCCAGAACGCCGCCATGCGCCAGCGACTGAATCTCGACGACGACACCAAACTGTTGATCTTCGTCGGCCGTGGCTCGCGCGAAAAGAATCTGCACGATCTGCTGGAAACCGCCCGCCTGCTCGGCAAGGGCTATCACCTGCTGCTGGTCGGCCCCAGCATGCCTACCCAGGTTCCCGACAACGTCAGCGTGATCGATCGCTATACGCCGACCGAGGAAGTCGCGAGCTGGCTGGCGTCCAGCGATGCACTGGTCCACGCCGGCACCCAGGAGACCTTCGGCCTGGTCGCTCTGGAAGCCATGGCCAGCGGCATTCCCGTGGTCGCCGCACGGGCGGGCGCGCTGGCCGAAAACGTGCCGCTGGGCTGTGGTCTGTTGAGCGAGCCGCACTCGCCGGCGGACATGGCGCGCGCCGTGAAAGAGCTGTTCGCCAATCACGACGCCTCGCAAGCCGGACGTCGCGCGCGCCGTTACGTCGAGCGCAACCACGACTGGGACGTCGTCATCGACGGGCTGCTTTCTCATTACCGCCGGCTGACCAGCGCCACCGAAGGCGCGGGGGAAACCCAGCAGGGCTCTCAGCATGGATAAACGGCATTTCTCGCTGGTGCTCCACGATATCGCCCCCGAAACCTGGCCGGACTATCGCGGCTTCGTCGAAGCGATCGACCATCTGAGCGAACGACTGGGGCAACGCATCCCGATCACCTGGCTCGTCGTGCCCAATTTTCATGGCCGTGGCGAATGCCGGGAGAGCGATACCCTGCGCCGGGTGCTCGATGCCCGCCTGGCGCTCGGCGACGAGCTGACGCTGCATGGCTATTACCACCGTGACGATGCACCGGCGCCGCGTTCGCTGCGAGATTACTACATGCGCCGGATCTACACCTGGGAGGGCGAGTTCTACGCGCTCGACCGTGGCCAGGCGGGCGCCCTGCTCGATGAGGGGTTGGCGCAGTTCGATGCCTGCGGCTGGCCCCATGGCGGCTTCGTGGCGCCCGCCTGGCTGATGAGCCAGGGCACGCGCCAAGCCCTGCAGGCTCGTCCGTTCAGCTACACCAGCGATCCGCAACAGCTGTATCGCCTACCCGGCTTCGCCCCGCTGGAAGCGCCGAGCATCGTCTGGAGCGCGCGCAGCGCCTGGCGACGCGGCATGTCGCGTGTGGTCAGCGCCATTCAGTATCGTCGTTTCCAGCACGCGCCGCTGCTGCGGCTGGCGCTGCATCCTGTCGACATGCGCTACAAGCCCTCCTACGACTACTGGCTGCAGCTGGTCGAGCACTTGCTGGAAAACGGTCGCCAACCGTTGACCAAACGGACCTGGCTCGATCATGAGGCGCCCGACCTCGCGACTGACGATCTCGCCAGCCAAGCGAACAAGGATCGTCCAGCGGCATGAAACGTATTCTGTGGCTGCTGGCACTGGGTCTGGTAGCGGCGCTGGCGATCCCGATTCTGATCGGTGGTGGCGGCATCGTTGCCGAACTACGAGGCTTCCCGACTTCGCAACTGCTGCTGATGATGGGCATGATCGTGGTCTGCTGGAATCTCAACGCGCTGCGTCTAAGACTGCTGTTGGCCGGGCGGGCGGGGAAACTCTCCCAGATCCGCGCCTTTTCGATCGTGATGGCGACGGAATTCGCGATCTGCGCCACGCCGGGCGGCACCGGTGGTCCGTTGACTCTACTGGGCCTGCTGGCCCGGCGCGGCATCAGACCGGCTCAGGCATCGGCCATTTTTGCCGTCGATCAGCTCACCGACCTGCTGTTCTTCCTGTCGGGCCTGATCGGCGTTGCACTCTACGTTCTGATCGAGGCCGTCGACTTGAAACTCGGCTGGCTGGTGGGTTTACCCACGCTGCTGCTGCTCAGCGCGCTCGTCGTATTATGGCTGACGCTGACCCATTACACCCGCGTCATGCATATCACCGGCCGCTGGCTGGAGAAACTCAACGTCAAGCGCCGCTCGCGTTTCGGCTTCGCCCGCCGGCTTCTGCATTTTCGCAACTCGCTGATCGAAACCCTGCGGCTACCGCGCTGGCTGTTGCTGAGTGTATTCCTGCTCTGCTGCGCTCATTGGCTGATCCGCTACAGCATTCTCTACCTGGTCGTTCAGGGACTGGGGCAGCACATCGACTGGGCCTGGACCTTTCTGGTCCAGATGGTATCGATGGCCGCCGGGCAGCTGAGCTTTCTACCCGGGGGCGCCGGGGGCGCCGAGTTGACGTCATCCGCTCTACTGACGCCGCTGATCGGTGCACAAAGCGCCGCTGCCGCCGTGCTGATCTGGCGTTTCGTCACCTACTATTTCTACCTGCTGGCCGGCTTCCCGATCTTCCTCGCTACCGCCGGAAAGGCATTCCTGCGCATGATCAACAAGCGCAAACGCGCGTAGCCGGCGTACCTGGTCGTTGTTGCCAATAGCCCGGTGCCGATAGCCGGGTGCAGACGGTCGACGCCTGGCCGTTTCCGGCACATCCCCTCCTTCATTCGAAGGTCACGAAATGACCGCCCGAAACGGCCGTCCAAAACGACGCCTAAAACACCGCCTATAACGACAACGGCCCGCCAGGAAAACCTGGCGGGCCGTCGAAGAGACATGACGTCTCGCACTGCCTAGCGCATCACTGACTTACCAGCCGGTGGCAGCTTTCAGTGCATCGCCGATTTCGGCGAGTGAACGCACGGTCTTGACGCCGGCATCTTCCAGCGCCGCGAATTTCTCGTCCGCAGTGCCCTTGCCGCCGGAAATGATCGCACCGGCATGGCCCATGCGCTTGCCCGGAGGCGCCGTGACACCCGCGATGTAGGACACCACCGGCTTGGTCACGTTGGCCTTGATGTAGGCTGCCGCTTCCTCTTCGGCGGTACCGCCGATTTCACCGATCATCACGATCGCTTCGGTCTGCGGATCCTTTTCGAACATCTCGAGGATGTCGATGAACGTCGAGCCCGGGATCGGATCGCCGCCGATGCCCACGCAGGTGGACTGGCCGAAGCCATGATCGGTGGTCTGCTTGACCGCTTCATAGGTCAAAGTCCCCGAGCGCGAGACGATACCGACGCGGCCCGGCTTGTGTATATGACCCGGCATGATGCCGATCTTGGTCTCGCCCGGCGTGATCACGCCCGGGCAGTTCGGGCCGATCAGACGCACACCCAGCTCGTCGCACTTGACCTTGACGTCGAGCATGTCCAGCGTCGGAATGCCTTCGGTAATGCAGACGATCAGCTTGATGCCAGCATTGGCGGCTTCGAGGATCGAGTCCTTGCAGAACGGCGCCGGCACGTAGATGACGGACGCTTCGGCGCCAGTCTTCTCGACCGCTTCCTTGACGGTGTTGAACACCGGCAGACCGAGATGTTCCTGGCCACCCTTGCCCGGCGTGACGCCACCGACCATGTTGGTGCCGTAGGCAATCGCCTGCTCGGAGTGGAAGGTGCCCTGGCCGCCAGTGAAACCCTGGCAAATGACCTTGGTGCTCTTGTCGATCAGGATACTCATTACTTGCCCTCCGCCGCTTTGACGACCTGCTGAGCCGCGTCAGTCAGGCTGGTAGCAGCGATGATGTTGAGTCCACTGGAAGCCAGTTTCTCGGCGCCCAGCTCGGCGTTGTTACCTTCCAGACGCACCACGACCGGTACGTTGACGCCGACCTGCTCGACGGCACCGATGATGCCCTCGGCGATCATGTCGCAACGTACGATGCCGCCGAAGATATTGACCAGAACGGCCTTGACGTTGGTGTCGGAGAGAATGATCTTGAACGCTTCCGCCACGCGCTCCTTGGTCGCACCGCCACCGACATCGAGGAAGTTGGCCGGGCTGCCACCGTTGAGGTTGACGATATCCATGGTACCCATGGCCAGGCCTGCGCCGTTGACCATGCAACCGATGTTACCGTCGAGCGCAACGTAGTTGAGCTCCCATTCCTGGGCATGCGCTTCGCGCTCGTCTTCCTGCGACGGATCGCGCATCGCCTGCAGGTCGGGATGACGATACATGGCGTTGGCGTCGAGGTTGATCTTGGCGTCGAGGCAGTGAAGGTTGCCTTCGTCGGTGATCACCAGCGGGTTGACTTCCAGCAGCGCCAGGTCCTTGTCCAGGAACAGCTTGGAGAGGCCCAGGAAGATCTTGGTGAACTGCTTGATCTGATCCTTGTTCAGGCCCAGCTGGAACGCCAGTTCGCGCGCCTGGTACGGCTGTGCGCCGACCAGCGGATCGATCTCGGCCTTGAGGATCTTCTCGGGCGTTTCCTCGGCCACTTTCTCGATTTCGACACCACCTTCGGTGGAGGCCATGAACACGACGCGGCGTGTGGCGCGATCGACTACCGCGCCCAGATACAGCTCGCTGGCGATATCGGTGCAGTTCTCGACCAGAATCTTGGCAACCGGCTGACCTTTTTCGTCGGTCTGGTAGGTCACCAGATTCTTGCCCAGCCACTGCTCGGCGAACGCCTTGGCGGCTTCCGGACTTTCGACCAGCTTGACGCCACCGGCCTTGCCGCGACCGCCTGCGTGAACCTGTGCCTTGACGACCCACTTGTCGCCACCGATTTTCTTGCAGGCCTTTGCGGCTTCATCCGGCGTGTCGACGGCAAAGCCCTTGGACACTGGAAGACCGTAATCGGCAAACAGCTGTTTGCCCTGATACTCGTGAAGGTTCATCGATTCATGCCATTAGGTTGCATGTGACTCGAATGGCAACGAGCCGGAAGCCGGCTCGTCACCCCCGTGCCATCCCGGTGGAATGGCACCTAGTGCAAGAAGCGCGAGAGAACGACTTACTTTCGCTTCTTGCGATTGGCCATGTGGATGGCGTGCCCATCGACCGCCAGCGCCGCTTCGTGTACCGCTTCCGACAGCGTCGGGTGCGCGAAGCAGGTCAGCGCCAGGTCTTCGGCACTGGAGCCGAATTCCATCGCGATCACGCCCTGGGCGATCAATTCGCCGGCGTGCTGACCCAGAATATGAACGCCGAGAACACGGTCGGTGTTGGCGTCGGCAATGACCTTAACCATACCTTCCGGCGCGTTGTTGGCGAGCGCGCGTCCACTGGCCGAGAACGGGAAAGCACCGGTCTTGACTTCGATGCCCTGTTCCTTGGCCTGCTGCTCGTTGATGCCGACCCACGCCACTTCCGGCGCCGTGTAGATCACGCTGGGAATGGCATCGTAGTTCATTTCCGGCTTCTGGCCAGCGATGATGTCGGCCACCATGACACCCTCTTCGGAGGCCTTGTGCGCCAGCATCGGCCCACGAACCACGTCGCCGATGGCGTAGACGCCCGAAACATTGGTACGGCACTGGTCGTCGACGAACACGAACCCGCGCTCATCGAGCTTGATGCCCGCCGACTCGTCGAGCAGCTTGTCGGTGTACGGCTTGCGCCCGACACAGACGATCAGCTTGTCGAAGGTCTGTTCCTGCTCGCCGTCGCCGTCGGTGTACTTGACCACGACTTCGCGCGACTTGCCCTTGCCCTTGATGTCGGAACCGGTCACCCGGGCGCCCATCTTGATGTCCAGACCCTGCTTCTTGAACAGCTTCTGGGCATCCTTGGCAACCGCCTGGTCGACCATCGGCAGGAACGTATCGAGCGCTTCGAGAACGGTAACTTCGCTGCCGAGACGGCTCCACACGCTGCCTAGCTCTAGCCCGATGACGCCGGCGCCGATCACGCCGAGACGCTTGGGCGCCTCGGTGAACTCCAGCGCACCGGCAGAGTCGACGATGACATCGTCGGTCATCGGTGCCGGCGGAATGTTCACCGGTACGGAACCGGAGGCGATGACGACGTTATCGGCTTCATAGGTTTCCGTCTTGCCGTCGTGGCCGGTCACTTCGACCTTCTTGCCATCGAGCAGCTTGCCGGTGCCTTCCAGAGCAGTGACGCCATTGGACTTGAACAGCATGCTGATACCGCCGGTGTTCTTGGCGATGACGCTGTTCTTGAACTCCATCATCTTGGTCACATCGGTCGAGACATCGCCGACGTTGATCCCGATCTCGGCATAGTGATCGCGCGTCTCGACGAACTTGTGCGAGGTTTCGAGCAATGCCTTGGAAGGGATGCAACCCACGTTCAGACAGGTGCCGCCGTGAACCGTTTTGCCTTCCTTGTTGACCCACTTCTCGACACAGGCCGTCTTGAGGCCCAGCTGAGCGGCGTGGATCGCGGCGACGTAGCCTCCAGGACCCGCACCAATGACGATTACATCGAATTTATCGGCCATGAAAAATATCCTGTTCGCTTCGTTTGCCATTCGCCGGGCGAGCCCGGCGAATCGACAGTCGGATGGTTGAGTCGAAGGCGCTTAGATGTCCAGCAGCAGACGCGCCGGATCTTCCAGCAACGACTTGATGGCCACCAGGAACTGGACCGCGTCCTTGCCATCGATCATGCGGTGATCGTAGGAGACGGCGAGATACATCATCGGACGGATCTCAACCTTGCCGTTCACTGCCATCGGACGTTCCTGGATCTTGTGCATGCCCAGGATCGCGGTCTGCGGCGGATTCAGGATCGGCGTCGACATCAGCGAACCGAAGATGCCGCCGTTGGTGATGGTAAACGTGCCACCCTGCATGTCTTCGATGCCGAGCTTGCCTTGCTTGCCACGCTGACCGAAATCGCCGATCGCCTTCTCGACATCGGCCAGCTTCATGCTGTCGGTGTCACGCAGCACCGGCACGACCAGACCTCGCGGCGTGGAAACGGCAACGCCGATATCCTGATAGCCGTGATAGACGATATCGGTGCCGTCGATGGAGGCGTTGACGTCCGGGAAGCGCTTGAGCGCCTCGGTCGCCGCCTTGACGAAAAAGCCCATGAAGCCGAGCTTGACGTCGTGCGCCTTGAGGAAGGTGTCCTTGTATTCGCTGCGCAGCGCCATCACCGCGCTCATGTCCACCTCGTTGTAGGTAGTGAGCATGGCGGCGGTCTGCTGAGCCTGGACCAGACGCTTGGCGATGGTCTGGCGCAGACGGCTCATCGGCACGCGCTGTTCGGGACGCTCGCCCTCGACCGCCGGCGCAGCCGCCGCTTTCGGAGCAGACGCTGCCGGCTTGGCGGATTTCTTCGCCGAGCCGTCGTCGATCGCCTTCTGCACGTCTTCCTTCAGCACGCGACCGCCCTTGCCGGTCCCCTCGAGCTTGCTGACGTCGAGATCGTTCTCGGCCGCCATCTTGCGCGCGGCCGGGGCCAGAATCTTGCCGTCGACCTTGGCGTCCTGCTCGCCTTCGGCGGCTGATGCCTGGTCCTGGTCGCCGGCGGATTCGGCGGAAGCACTGCTGTCGTTGTCACCACCGGCACCTTCTCCACCGGCACCTTCGGAGAACACGGCCAGCAGCGCTTCGGATTCGACGACCTCGCCTTCTTCGACCTTGATCTCGGCGAGCGCGCCGTCAGCCGGTGCAACGACTTCGAGCACGACCTTATCGGTCTCGATTTCGGCCAGCACTTCATCGCGCTTGACCGCTTCGCCGACCTTCTTGTTCCAGCTGGCGACGGTGCCTTCCTGAACGGATTCAGGGAAGCTCGGCGCCTTGACCTCATGACTCTTGCCGGAGGCCGCGGGCTTATCCTTGGCAGCCGGCTTCTCTTCATTCGCCGATTGGCTCTTGTCTTCCGACTCGGCTTCGCCCTTGGCATCGGCTGAGGGCTTGTCCTCGCTCTTGCCGCCCTCGGAAGCCGCGCCGAGAACGCCCAGCACCTGTTCGGACTCACAGGTGTTGCCTTCCTCGATCTTGATTTCGGAGAGCGTGCCCGCTTCGGGCGCCACCACTTCGAGAACGACCTTGTCGGTCTCGATCTCGACGATCAGTTCATCGCGCTCGACGCTATCACCCACTTTCTTGTGCCAGGTGGCAACCGTTCCCTCGGCAACGGATTCGGGAAAAGTCGGCGCTTTGATATCAGTAGCCATGTCGTATCCTTAGTCTCTTTTCTCTCGCGCCTGTCTCAGCGGCAAGGCGCCTTACGCGTTGAAAGCGTCGTCGACCAGTTGGCTCTGTTGGGCCACATGGACAGACATATAGCCTGCGGCCGGGGCGGCAGACGCCGGACGACCGGCGAACTTGAGGCCGTGATCCAGCCCCTCGCGCACCATGCTTGCCACCAGGCGCAGATGATGTTGGCTCTGATACCAGGCACCCTGGTTGAGCGGTTCTTCCTGACACCAGACGACCTGTTCCAGATTCGGATAGGTCTTCAGCGCTTCTAGCAGCTCGTCCTTGGGGAACGGGTAGAGCTGCTCGACACGAATGATCGCCGTATCGTCACGCTCGTTTTCGGAGCGGTACGTCGCGAGGTCATAATAGACCTTGCCCGAACAGAGCACGGCCCGCTTGACCTGCTGGGGATCTCGCTCGCCGATATCGGGAATGACCATCTGGAAGCGGCCATCGGACAGCTCTTCCATGGTCGAAGTCGCGTCCTTGTGACGCAGCAGACTCTTCGGCGACATCACGATCAACGGCTTGCGCAGCGGACGAATCACCTGGCGGCGCAGCAAGTGGAAGATCTGGGCCGGCGTGGTGGGCACGCAGACCTGCATGTTGTGCTCGGCACAAAGCTGCAGGAAACGCTCGAGGCGAGCGGAGGAGTGCTCCGGCCCCTGCCCTTCGTAGCCGTGCGGCAACAGCAGGGTCAGACCGCAGAATCGGGCCCACTTCGACTCACCCGACGAGATGAACTGATCGACCACGACCTGGGCACCGTTGAAGAAGTCACCGAACTGCGCTTCCCACACGATCAGCGAGTTGGGCGCCGTGGTGGCGTAGCCATACTCGAACGCCAGCACGGCCTCTTCCGACAGGAACGAGTCGTAGATGGCGAAAGCCGGCTGATCGTCCTTGATGTGCTGAAGCGGCACATAGGTCGACGCGTCGGCCTGATTGTGGACCACGGCGTGACGGTGCGAGAACGTGCCTCGGCCGGTGTCCTGGCCGGTCAGACGGACCGGATGACCGGCGTCGACCAGGGTGGCGTAGGCCAGCGTCTCGGCGAAGCCCCAGTTGAGCGGCTGGTTGCCGGCGAGCATCTTGCGACGCTCCTCGTAGACCCGAGATACCTGACGTTGAACGTCGATACCGTTGGGGATCTCGCTCATCTTCTGCGCCAGCTGCGTCAGATGTTCGAGGTCGCAGCTGGTATCGGTATCGCCGCTCCACTCGTGGCCGAGATAGGGCGTCCAGTCGACGAACAGTCCGGTATTGGGCTGTTTGACCAGCGCGTTGGCAACATGATTGCCGGCCAGCAGGTCGTCACGATACTGCTCGCCCAGCTGCTTGGCCTGGTCCTCGTCCAGCACGCCTTCCTTGATCAGCTGTTCGACGTAGAGCGTGCGCGTCGACTTGTGCGACTTGATCTTGGAGTACATCAGCGGCTGGGTGCCGGAGGGCTCATCCGCTTCGTTGTGGCCCCGACGGCGATAGCAGACCAGATCGATGACGACATCGCGCTGGAACTCCTTGCGATAGTCGACGGCAACCTGAGTTGCATGCAGCACCGCTTCCGGATCGTCGCCGTTGACGTGCAGAATCGGCGCCTGAACCATCTTGGCGATGTCCGTGCAGTACTCGGTCGAGCGCGCATCGTCGGCACGCGATGTGGTGAAACCGACCTGATTGTTGATCACGATGTGCAGCGTACCGCCGGTCTTGTAACCGCGAGTCTGCGACATCTGGAAGGTTTCCATCACCACGCCCTGACCGGCGAACGCCGCGTCGCCATGCACGACGACCGGCAGCACCTGCTTGCCGTCGTCATCCTGGCGGCGATCCTGGCGGGCGCGAACCGAACCCTCGACCACCGGCGAAACGATCTCCAGGTGCGAAGGGTTGAACGCCAGCGCCAGGTGAACCTCGCCACCGGGCGTCATCACGTTGGAGCTGAAACCCTGGTGATACTTGACGTCGCCGGAACCGTGCTCGATCTGTTTCTTGCCGTCGAACTCGTCGATCAGCTCCGAAGGGCTCTTGCCGAGGATATTGACCAGCAGGTTGAGACGCCCGCGGTGGGCCATGCCGATGACCACTTCCTTGACGCCATAGTTGCCGCTGCGCTGGATGATCTCGTCCATCATCGGAATGAACGACTCGCCGCCCTCCAGACCGAAACGCTTGGTGCCGGGGTACTTGGAGGCGAGATAGCTTTCCAGCCCCTCGGCCGCCGTCAGGCGTTCGAGCAGATGTTCACGCTCGCTCTGGCTGTACTTCGGCTTGGAGCGCACCGATTCGAACCGCTGCTGCAGCCAGCGCTTCTCTTCGGTGTTGACGATGTGCATGAACTCACAGCCGATCGAACGACAGTAAGTCTGGTCCAGTGCCTCGACGATCTCCTTGAGCGGTGCCTCTTCCTTGCCCAGAAAGAACGAGCCGGTCTGGAACGCGGTGTTCATGTCGGCCTGGGTCAGGTCGTGAAAGGAGAGGTCGAGATCGGGGACGGTGTCCGGCTTGCGCAGACCGAGCGGGTCGATTTCGGCGCGCTGATGACCACGGAATCGATAGGCGTTGATCAGCTGAAGAACCTTGACCTGCTTACGGTTCTCGCTGCTGCCGGAGGCGGCCGTTGCGGCAGGACGCCGTTCGCGCGCCAGCTGGTAGAACTGCTCTCGAATGGGGCTGAGAGGAACATCTTGGGCGGGAGTGCCTTCCAGTCGCGGTAGCTGATCAAACGCTTGGCGCCACTCGTCGGGGACAGTCGCGGGGTCATTCAGATACTGCTCGTAGAGCGCTTCCACATAGTGAGCGTTGCCGCCGCTCATGTGAGAAGTGCGCCACATCAACTCCATTATGCCTTCTTGCATCTCTTGTTCACCCTACACTGATGGGGTGTTGTCGGCGCCGGTCGCGGTTGCGCCTCGGCGTCACTCCGGAACCGTCGCGAGACGGCCAACGAACATGCCTTCAGAGCTACGTCATGATCGTTAAAAGCCGATGCACAAGGCACCGGCCAACATCTTGAGCTGAATTCGACTGCGACATCGCGCCGCAGTCGACAGCGTGGCGACATGATAACAAGCCAAGCGCTACGATTTAAGTCGTAGATGCCGCCTTCGACGAGTTAGGTGGCGTTGGACAGCAACATTTCGCGAATCTTGCCGATCGCCCGAGTCGGGTTGAGCCCCTTCGGACACACCGCCACACAGTTCATGATACCGCGGCACCGAAACAGGCTGAACGGATCTTCCAGTTCGGCCAGACGGGCCTGGGTCGCGTTGTCGCGAGAGTCTGCCAGGAAGCGATACGCCTGCAGCAGACCCGCAGGACCGACGAACTTGTCCGGATTCCACCAGAACGACGGGCAAGAGGTCGAGCAGCACGCGCACAGAATGCACTCGTACAGACCGTCGAGCTTGTCGCGCTCTTCCGGCGACTGCAGACGCTCGATCGCCGGTTCGGCGGTATCGTTCTGCAGATATGGCTGCATCCGCTCGTACTGCTTGTAGAACAGCCCCATGTCGACCACCAGGTCGCGCATGACCGGCAGCCCCGGCAACGGACGCAGCACCAGCTTGTTGTCCTTCACCACGCCGGATAGCGGCGTAATGCAGGCCAGACCGTTGGTACCGTTCATGTTCATGCCATCGGAGCCACAGACACCTTCGCGACAGCTGCGGCGAAACGCCATCGAGCTATCCTGATCCTTGATCATGGTCAGGATGTTGAGAACCATCAGATCGCGACCTTGCGTATCGATCTGGAACTCCTGCATGTACGGTGCGGAGTCGGTCTCAGGGTTGTAGCGATAGACGGAAACCTGAAGACTGGACATCGTTGACAACCCCCTTAGTAGGTACGGATCTTCGGCTCGAAAGTATCGACCGTCTTGGGCGTGAAGTTGACGTCACGCTGGGTGACGGTCTTGTTGCCCGGATTGAAGATCGAGTGCTTGAGCCAGTTGACGTCGTCGCGATCCGGATAGTCGTAGCGCGAGTGAGCACCGCGGCTTTCCTTACGCTCCAGCGCCGCGATCGCGGTCGCTTCGGCGACTTCCAGCAGATTGTCGAGCTCGAGTGCTTCGACACGGGCGGTATTGAAGACGTCTGACTTGTCGCCAAGATGTGCCTGCGCGATACGCTCGCGCAGCTCGCCCAGCTTCTTGACGCCTTCCTGCATGTTGTCTTCCTGACGGAACACGCCGAAAGCATTCTGCATGGTGTTCTGCAGCTCGGTCTTGAGCTCCGAAACCGACTCGCCACCGCTGGACTCGTTCCAGCGCGCCAGACGGCTGGTGGCGCGCTCGATGTCGGAAGCGGACGCATCGAGATAGTCGATCCCTTCGCTCAGCGCCTTGTCGATGTAGATGCCGGCGGCACGACCGAAGACCACCAGGTCGAGCAGCGAGTTGCCGCCCAGACGGTTGGCGCCATGAACCGACACGCAGGCCGCTTCACCGCAGGCGAACAGGCCGTTGATGATGTGGTCGTTGCCGTCGCTGTCCTGGGTGATGGCCTGGCCATGCACGTTGGTCGGAATACCGCCCATCATGTAGTGGCAGGTCGGCGTCACCGGGATCGGTTCCTTGACCGGATCCACGTGGGCGAAGGTCTTGGAGAGCTCGACGATACCCGGCAGGCGCTTCATCAGCACCTCTTCGCCGAGGTGATCCAGCTTGAGCATCACATGGTCGCCATTCTCGCCGCAGCCGCGACCTTCCAGCACCTCCATGACCATCGAGCGGGCGACCACGTCGCGGCCGGCCAGATCCTTGGCGTTGGGCGCATAGCGCTCCATGAAGCGTTCGCCATCCTTGTTGATCAGATAGCCGCCCTCGCCACGACAGCCTTCCGTCACCAGGGTACCCGCGCCGTAGATCCCGGTCGGGTGGAACTGCCACATTTCCATATCCTGCATCGGGAAACCGGCCCGCAGCGCCATGCCGATACCGTCTCCGGTATTGATCAGCGCGTTGGTGGTCGAGGCGAAGATACGTCCCGCCCCGCCGGTGGCCAGCACGGTCGCCTTGGAGGTGACGTGAACGATTTCACCGGTCTCGATGCACAGCGCAATGCAACCCACGACATCGCCATTGGCATTCTTCACCAGATCGATGGCGTACCACTCGTCCAGGAAGACGGTGTTGTTCTTCAGATTATTCTGATAGAGCGTGTGCAGCAGCGCATGGCCGGTACGGTCAGCCGCGGCACAGGTACGCGCCGCCTGGCCGCCCTTGCCGAAGTCCTTGGACTGACCGCCGAAGGGACGCTGGTAGATACGGCCGTTGTCAAAACGCGAGAACGGCAACCCCATGTGCTCGAGCTCGAACACGGCCTTGGGGCCTTCGGAGCAGAGATACTCGGCGGCGTCCTGATCGGCGATATAGTCGCCGCCCTTGACGGTGTCGTACATGTGCCAACGCCAATCGTCATCGGGATCGGCGGAAGCGATGGCACAGGTGATGCCACCCTGAGCAGACACGGTATGGGAGCGGGTCGGGAAGACCTTGGACAGCACGGCGGTCTTCTTGCCGGACTTGGCCAGTTCGAGCGCCGCTCGCAGGCCGGAACCGCCACCACCGATGATGATGGCGTCGAATGACAGGTTACGCATGGTAGACATGAATCAGGCTCCCCAGAGGACTTGAACGCCCCACACCAGAAAAACGAAGATGGCGAGAATCACCACGGCCTGGAAACCGAAGCGAACACCGGTGTGTTTGAGATAGTCGGTGGAAACCGTCCACAGACCGACCCAGGCGTGAGCGGCCATGGATATGAAGGCCAGCAAGGAGAAGATGCGCATCCAGGTCTGGGCGAACAGGCCGCTCCAGGTGGCATAGTCCAGATTGGGATGGAACAGCAGATAGGCCACGACGAACAGCGCATAAAGCGCCAGAACGACGGCCGACACCCGCTGGATGAGCCAGTCGGAGAGCCCGCTGCGACCCAGATTCGTAATATTGGTTACCATACCCAGACTCCCGCCAGAACCACCAAGACAGCACTGATCACGACCGTGATCTGCGCCTTGCGATTGCCACCCTCGAGATCGACACCGTAGCCGGTATCCATGAGCAGGTGCTTGATCCCCGCGACAAAGTGAAAACCGAGTGCCGACAGCAGGCCCCAGGTAATCAGCTTCGCCAGCACATTGTGAGCCAGCGCATTACGCACCGATTCGAACCCCTCGGGCGAGGACAGTGACGCATCCAGTGCCCAGAAGCCGAAGATCAGGCCGACGAAGAGAATCACGCCGGTAATGCGATGTGCGATGGAAGTGAGCGCGGGAAGTGGAAAATGAATGGTGGATAGGTCGAGGTTTACTGGACGTTTGCTATTCACGGCGCTTAAACACTCTCTTAACCCTGACGGGTCATGCCCGTTCAGGGGCGGTGGTTTTTAGAAGCAGGATCACGGTCGCAAGAGCAGTTCCGATGCGGCCCAAACCGGCTGACGATGCCAAATCGTGCGGTAGCAGATTATAGGGTTTGGGTAGCGGTATGACAAATCGCCACATCGTTCCCTTAGACGGTAAAACAGCGAAAAATTCCAGCTCCGGTGAAGACTTAAGGTTGTCGACACTCATTTCGAATTCTTTCGTTATTGTCAGCCCGCCCCCTTCAGTTGGTATGATGGTGCTCTGACCAGTACAGGAACGGGCACACTTCCAACAGCCCGGCACCCGCCATCATCTCGCGCATGGGGACCGGCGCCGCAACCGCGGCGCCGGGGCCCCTCTGGCGAATTGACAATCCCCCGCGGAAACCTATAGTGGGCGAACGATTTTTCGCCCGCACGGCAGTAAAGACAAAGGCTTATGTCACGTTAAAGGAGGCCTACATGGCTGACAGAAAAGCGAAATTATCGGTCGATGGTGTCGACAATGCCATCGAACTGCCGGTCTACTCCGGCACCGTCGGCCCCGATGTCATCGACGTCCGCAGCCTGACCACAGAAGGCCTGTTTACCTACGACCCTGGCTTCGTCGCTACTGCTTCGTGCGAATCTGGCATCACCTATATCGATGGCGCTGCCGGCACCCTGCTTCATCGCGGCTATCCCATCGAACAGCTGGCCGAGAACTCCGACTACGTCGAGCTCTCCTATCTGTTGATGTTCGGCGAGCTCCCCTCTTCCGATGAATATGAAACGTTCAGAAGCACGATCGCTCGCCACACCATGGTTCACGAGCAGATCGTCAACTTCTACAAGGGCTTCCGCCGCGACGCCCACCCCATGGCAGTCCTCTGCGGTGTCGTTGGCGGTCTTGCCGCGTTCTATCATGACAACCTCGACATCACTCAGGCCGATCAGCGCCATGTCAGCGCCATACGCCTGATTGCCAAGATGCCGACCCTGGCGGCGATGTGTCACAAGTACAACATCGGCCAGCCGTTCATGTATCCGCGCAACGACCTCAACTACTCCGAAAATTTCCTGCACATGATGTTCGGCAATCCGTGCGAGAGCTATGAGGTCAATCCGGTCATCGCCAAGGCCATGGATCGCATCTTCATGCTGCATGCCGATCATGAGCAGAACGCCTCGACGTCCACCGTTCGTCTGGCGGGCTCGACCGGCGCCAACCCGTTCGCCTGCATCAGCGCCGGGATCGCAGCACTTTGGGGACCGGCACACGGCGGTGCCAATGAAGCGGTACTGGCCATGCTCGACGAGATCGGGGATGACTCGGAAGAGAACATCCAGCGCTTCATCGACAAGGCCAAGGACAAGGACGATCCGTTCAAGCTGATGGGCTTCGGTCATCGTGTGTATCGCAACTTCGATCCACGCGCCAAGGTGATGAAGGAAACCTGCGACGAGGTCTTGGGCGAACTGGGGGTCGGGGACGATGCCCAGCTGCAGATCGCCAAGCGCCTGGAACAGATCGCCCTCGAGGACGAGTACTTCATCGAGCGCAAGCTCTACCCCAACGTCGACTTCTACTCGGGGATCATTCTCAAGGCCATCGGCATTCCCACCAACATGTTTACCGTCATCTTCGCGATGGCGCGTACCGTTGGCTGGATTTCCCACTGGAACGAGATGATCACCAACGGCTATCGCATCAGCCGTCCTCGTCAGCTCTACACCGGATACGACAAGCGCGACTACCCGAACGACAAGTAAGATGATCCGGACAGCGAATAGCTAGCACCGTCAAAACCGCCGACCCTGGGTCGGCGGTTTTTTTATGCGGACGGGTCGCCCGGAAGATTTCCACACTTACTGTGGATAACCCTGTTAAAAACCACTCGATAATGTCACCAAACCGCCTCCAGAGGCGCCCCGCCAGCAAATTGAGTAATTTTTGACCAACAATAAGGCATTGATTTTAATAGCAAAAAATTTCTTGCGCGTACTTTCAGCAAGTTAGCGGCGATGCAGGAGAGACAGGATCAAGCAGTGGAAAAGCCGACGCGATGTCAAGCCTGAAGATGACGAATCTGGAAGGGTTATCAACAGCCGCAAGAATCCGCGAACAGGGATATCGAAGACGACATACAGGGAAGAGAGGAGAGACTTTAGACGAGAAAGTGGCGTCCCATAGGGGGTTCGAACCCCTGTTACCGCCGTGAAAGGGCGGTGTCCTGGACCACTAGACGAATGGGACGCGGACAACGGCTGATGCCGGTTCTTGTGGTGGAGCCTAGCGGGATCGAACCGCTGACCTCAACACTGCCAGTGTTGCGCTCTCCCAGCTGAGCTAAGGCCCCGTCCCAAGAACGGGGCGAAATATACGTTCACACCACTGATAAGTCAACGTTTTATCGCGATAAAAATGACTTTCTCGATAACCCGGCACCCTGCCACGTCACACTTCGCGGAAGGTTTTTTCCAGCCGCTTCGCCTGCTTCTTGGAAATTCCGCCCAATACGTCGATGGCGTGCCGCAGACGCGCGCGCGTCATGTCGGAGCCGAGAATCGCCATGGCGTCGAGCACCGAGGTCGAATGGGTACTGCCCGTTACGGCAACGAACACCGGCGCCAGGAACACCTTCATCTTCAACTCGAAGTAGGCGGCAAGGTGCTTGACCTCGCCGAGCAGCTCGTCTTTCTCCCAACGCGGCACGACTTCCAGCCGCCATACCAGGAACTGCAGCAGCGCCAGCAAGGTCTCCTTCTCGAGATCGACATCCTCGAAGCTGGACTCGTCGATATCAGGCAGACCGGCGAAGAAATGCCCGGCCAGCGGCATGGCATCCGATAGCGTCGAGATACGTGGACGGATCTGCGGCAGGATCTGACCGACATACGCTTCGTTGAACGCCCAGTCCCGTAGCGCCTTCAGCAAGGCTGCATCATCGAGATCTTCTCGAATATAGACGCCGTTGAGCCAGGTCAGCTTATCGAGATCGAACACCGGGCCACCGAGTGAAACGCGCTGGATATCGAAGTGAGCCATCATCTCATCGAGACTGAACTTTTCACGCTCATCCGGCATCGACCATCCCATTCGTCCGAGATAGTTGGTCACAGCCTGCGGCAGAAATCCCATGCGACGATAATAGTGGATCGAGGTCGGGTTCTTGCGCTTGGACAGCTTCGACTTGTCCGGATTGCGCAACAGCGGCATATGGCACAGCTCAGGCATCGGCCAGCCGAAATATTCATAGAGCAGCTTGTGCTTGGGCGCCGAATTGATCCACTCCTCGCCCCTCAGGACATGAGTGATCCCCATCAGATGGTCATCGACCACGTTGGCCAGATGGTAGGTCGGCATGCCATCCGATTTCATCAATATCTGGGCATCGACCTGCGCCCAGTCGACCTCGATCCGACCGCGCAGCATGTCATCGACCTCACATACCCCCTCGGAAGGCACGTTCATGCGGATGACGTACGGAAATCCTTCCGCCTCCCGCCGTCGCTGCTCTTCAGGGTCCAGGGCAAGGTCATGCGGTTTCAGGGCAAGATGCAGCCCCGCCGCCTTGCGTTCATCGCGCAGGGCATCGAGCTCTTCGCCGGTGCGATAGCATTTGAAGGCGTGCCCACGCTCGAGCAGCTCCTCGGCGTGCCGGGCGTAGATATCGCCGCGCTCGCTCTGCCGATAAGGGCCGTGGGGGCCGCCGACATCGGGCCCCTCGTCCCAATCCAGCCCCAGCCAACGCAGCGAATCGAGAATCATCTGTTCCGATTCGGCAGTGGAGCGCTGACGGTCGGTGTCCTCGATGCGCAAAACGAACTGCCCGCCATGCTGACGAGCGAAGCAGAGATTGAAGAGAGCGATATAAGCCGTGCCGACGTGCGGGTCGCCGGTGGGCGAAGGCGCAATACGCGTGCGTACCGTCATGAAATCCATTCCGTTGATGAACGAGCCGCCAGATTATACGCCCCCATCGGGCGCGACTGCAGTGTCTCCTCATGTCCAAGTTTGGGCCTTCGAGGCTCTGGCGGGTCGCGCTGGCGCCCAGAACGTCGATAACGACCGTCAGCCCCGGCTGCACGGGACCACTGCTCCGGGGTTTTCGCTTGACAGCAGGCACCCCGAGGCCAAGGCTTTGGGCACGATAAAAAAATTTATCGCCATAACACTTCACAACTCTGTAACCCGAAACATACTTCGGCAATGAGTGGATATCCTCACAGCACCAATACGCAGGCGAGATTCATGGATGGACGGGTTAGGACCACGAATCAAACAGCTCCGCCTCCAGGCAGGCATGAGCAAGGCTGCACTAGCAAGACGGGTAGGCGTCTCTGATGTCACGATTTCCTATTGGGAATCAGGCACCATCAAGCAGATTGGACACGAACGCCTGGTGGCACTCACTTCGGCGCTGAACTGTTCGATCAAGCAACTGCTCGACGATGACTCGTTGAACGCGATGACAGCCACCTCCCGGACGTCGGGCGCGACCGTGTTCAGCTTGCAGGCCCATCTGGCAGCGCCGTGGGAGCGGCGGGATGGCGGCGCCGAGGAGATGTCCACGCTGCAGATGCTGACGCAGGACTGCCATCTGGTCACGCCCGCGGACAACGAGTCCTTCGATTTCCTGTTCGAGGGAGATATCGCCGCCATCGCGCCTGGCGATAGATTTCAGCAGGACGGTCTCTATCTGCTGGAGCGCGACGACAAGCTGCAGATCCAGTATCTGGAGCATCTCGCGTCCGGCAGAATGCGGGTCAGCGGCGAACAGCTGCACGGCGTGACCGTCGAGAGCGTTCGTCATCCACCGTTTCGCATCATCGGCTATCTCCGCGCCCGCTGGAGCCGTCAGTAGCCCGGGGCAACCCCGGCCTGCGCTTAGCGCCGAGGCCGGCCCCGGCGCTGCGCCGGAGGGAACGCGTCGCTTCTTCGAGCGCCCCGCTCGCGGGAACGAAGCACTTTGAATCACACCTTCCTACGAGCCTGAATCAGAACCTAAGCCTGCGCCCGCTCAACCGTGGCGTTGCTGCTGGCGATAGGCGAAGAAGAACACGACCAGCCCCCCTACTGCCGTCGCCGCCCCGACGTAGCCGGTAGCGGTCCAGCCAAAACCCGCGCCAATCGCCACGCCACCCAGCCACGGGCCCAGGGCGTTGGCGACATTGAACGCCGCGTGATTGGACGCAGCCGCCAGTGTCTGGGCATCTGCCGCCACATCCATCAGGCGCGTCTGCAACGCCGGTGATAACGACACCATGGTGCCGATGGCCACGCAGATCAGCAGGATCGACCACAGCGACTGCGCCGCCAGCGGGAACAGCAGCAGGATAGCGATACACCACACCAGCAGCCAACCGACGCCCTTGAGTTGCATCCGATCGTAGAGTTTACCGCCGGCGATATTGCCGATAATCGCCCCGGCACCAAACGCCGCCTGCGCCACCGGTATCCAATGGGGCGACACTTGGGTCACGTTGATCAGCACCGGCGCCAGATAGCTGAAGACGCAGAACATGCCGGCAAAGCCGATCGCACCGATCCCCAACGTCAGCCAGATCTGAGGCCGCTTGAGCGCCGTCAGCTCCTGGGAAGGGCTGTTACGCACCTCCTGCCGATTGAGCGGTAGATAGAGAAACACCAGCATCACGGTAAGGACGGCAATGCCGCCGACCAGCACGAAAGCGAAGCGCCAGCTCAATAGCTGGCTCAGCCAGGTCGCGAAGGGATTACCCACCAGCATCGCGATGGTCAGGCCTGACATGACACGACTGACCGCCTGGGCACGCTTGTGCGAGGGAACCAGCGAGGCCGCGACCAGCGAAGCGACGCCGAAATAGGCCCCGTGAGGCAGTCCGGAAATGAATCGAAAGACCATCAGCGTGGGGTAATTGGGCGCCAGGGCACTGGCGATATTCCCGAGCGCGAAAAAGGCCATCAGCATGAGCAGCAGGTGGCGCCGATAGAAATGTGACCCCAGCACCGCAATCAGCGGCGCGCCCACCACCACGCCCAGGGCGTAAGCACTGATCACGTTGCCCACTTGCGGCTCCGTGATGTTCAGCGCCTCGGCCACGTTGGGCATCAGCCCCATGATCGTGAACTCGCCCACGCCGATGGCAAATCCGCCGACCGCCAACGCGAATTCGATCAATAACGTAAACCGCCGCGACGGTTTCGCGGCGCCGGTTTCAGCAGTGTGAGCCACAACACTCTCCAACTTTAGTCTAATTGCGTAGGGCGCAATTATTCACAGCTTGTCGTCAAATGGAAACTGAAACAGTGCGATCCACAGCGATTCTCGGGGCCCTGCCTTGGCTGACGGCGCTATTTTCAGCCCTTGGGGATTTCGTCAAGGAACTTTTTTAACGATAGCCGCTCTGAGTAGCCAAGAGATTCAACACAGCTGTCGCTATGCGGTTTCTCGAGCTTACTGCAATGATCGTTATCGCCGCGCCCTGCGCGGCGTTTTTTTGCCTACGTCATGCCCATGAACAAGGCTTCCCCTCACGTCACTGCCGGCCCGTATCTGCGCCAACCACCCGTTCCAACCTTGCCAAAAGGTCAATAGCGAACTCACGGTCAATCCGCTACTGTCGCGCGGTCGCTCCTTCTATTACGGATTCATGACCATGAGTTTCTCTACCGATCACTGCTCGCCGAAACGCTCCCTCAAGCGGCTCTGCCAAGCCCTGCCGTTGCTGGCGTTGATCCTTGCGGTTCCCGCCCATGCCGCGCCACAGGGCAAGGTCGACTGCATTGCACCGGCACAACCCGGCGGCGGCTGGGATTTCACCTGTCGCTCAGTGGCACGGGCGTTGCAGGATCTGTCGATGATCCCTGCCGCCATGCAGACGATCAACGTTCCGGGCGCCAGCGGTGGCGTCGCTTTCAGCCATGTGCAGGCCAAGCGTGCTAGCGACGACGACCTGATCGTCGCGGCATCGACCGCCACCACGACTCAACTGGCGCTGGGCAACTACCCCGGCGGGCGTGCCGATCAGGTACGCTGGGTCGCGACGCTGGGCGCCGACTACGGCGTGATCGCCGTCGCCAAGGACTCGCCTTATCAGTCACTGACGCAGCTGCTCGATGCCCTCAAGGCCGATGCGGGTAGCGTGACGTTCTCCGGCGGCGATGTGGCGGGCGGCTTCGACCACATCAAGGTGCTGATGGCGGCACGCAAAGCCGGCGTCAAACCCATTCGCGATATCAAGTACCTCGCCTTCGATTCCGGCTCGGTGGCCATCAGCCAGCTGCTGGGCGGCCACATCGACGCGTTCACCGGTGATATCAGCGAAGCCAAGAGTTTCGTCGACAGCGGCGATCTGCGCATTCTGGCCGTGTTTTCCGATGAACGGCTGCCCGGGCAGTTCGCCGACATCCCCACGGCCAAGGAACAGGGCATCGACGTGGTTGCCCCCAACTGGCGGGGTTTCTACACCCCCGCCGGTGCCTCCGAAGAGAGCTATGCCTGGTGGAAAAAGACCCTGAACGGGCTCTACGACACCCCGCAGTGGCAACAGATCATGACCCAGAATGGACTCCTGCCATTCCACAAATCCGGTGACGAACTGAATCAGTTCGTTGCTAGACAGATCAGCGACATCCAGGAGATCGGCGCCGAACTGGGCATGACGCACTAGCCCTTACGGCGACGGGCGCCAGCCTATCTCGACCGCCTTACCCCTTTCTCAACCGCTTGAGAGTCACGGCAACCGACATGGTAGACTGTGTCGGTTGCCGCGCGCCGGGGAGCCTTCCGATGTCACTCTTTCTTCTGGTTTTCGCCGTCTGTCTGCTGGTCAGCCTGGCGACCGTGACTGCGCTGATGCTGTCCCGCACCCCACGCTATCGTACCCAGGCGCAGGATCTGCTCGATCTGTTCGATGCCGTGCTGGAAAATCGCGCCAGTGAAGCGCGCTGGCATACGCTGATCGGCTATCCGATCCGCCACGATACATATCTGGAAAATCTGCGCCGGCGCAGCCAGCATCTGATGGAAACCTACGGTCGACCTTGGCAGGCCGCCCAGGGAGGATCGCTCTTCTCACGCAGCGGTCGTGAAGAACTGGCCGCACTGCGCGATCATCTGGCAGCGCACCAGGCGCTTCAGGGAGGCGAATATCGTGCCTGATCCGGTTCCGCAGCGACGATCACCATGACGGGCATCATACGGCTCGCGCCGCTCGACAACGCGATTCAGCACCATCATCACGACTATCACCAGATCGTGATCGGGCTATCGGGTTACGCCGAGTTCGAAATTGCCGGCCAGGGCGGTGTCGTGGCACCGCTCTCCGGCTGTATGGTACCGGCCAATATCGAGCATTATTACGAAGGTATCGGCGATAACCGCCAGCTGATCATCGACCTCCCGGACGATGCGGCCGCGTTGACCGGCACCCATCGCCAGCTGAGAGCCCTGTTCGATCGCCCCGGCTATTTCGCGATCGATGAATCTCTGCAGCACTATCTGCAGTTCCTGGTACAGGAAATGGCACAGGCCCGCCACGCGCCGGGCGACCTGCTGGTCACGACGCTGCTCAGTTCGCTTCACGCTCGTCTCGGGGCGACGCTCCCCCCTCCCCCGGTGACCAGACGCGCCAGCCGATCGCTGGACATTCAGCGCCTCGAACATTTCGTGCTGGCGCGGCTGGATCAACGCCTGAGCGTGTCGGATCTGGCCAATCTCGTCTGTCTCAGCGAGGCCCATTTCAGCGAGCGCTTCCGGGATCAAACCGGGATCACGCCCTATCAATTCGTGATGCGGTTGCGGCTGGCCACGGCCCGTGACCTCACGGATCTGACCGACCTGCCGCTTGCCGACATCGCGGAACGCACCGGATTCGCCAACCAGAGCGCCTTGAGCAACGCCTTTCGACGCCGCTATGGCCATTCTCCCGTGCAGCTACGCCGCCCTTCTTCAGCCAGATAATCCGGCTTTTCTTGCAAATCTCCCCGGATAATTGGCAAGAACCCGCGCCCTGTTTCACGCTAGAGTCAGCTACCACTTCCTTTTATCGGTGTCGCTGTGGCATCCCGTCGCGGAAGCCGTCCAAGCCAACGCTGATCACTATGATTCAATCAGGTTCAATCATGCCGAAGGGGCTGAACGATGCTGAAAGCCGAACAAATGCTGGACGCTGCCACCTGGCGGACCTCGCTGGAAACCCTGTTTGCGAGGATAAGCGAACACTACATCGTCGATGAAGATGCCTACCTCGCCGAGCTATGCGAACTGCTGGGTGCGGGTGAGGCCGATTTCGCCCGCATCGGCGACAACACCGCGCAGCTGGTGCGCGACGTTCGCGCCATGGATACGGCCGTCGACTCCATCGACGAACTGCTGCAGCAGTACAGCCTCGATACTCAGGAAGGCGTACTGCTGATGTGTCTGGCGGAAGCGCTGCTGCGTATCCCCGACAAGACCACTGCCGACGCGCTGATCGAGGACAAGCTGGGCGTCGCCGACTGGAAGCGTTATCTGGGTCAGAGCGAATCCTGGTTCGTCAACGCCTCGACCTGGGGCCTGCTGATGACCGGCAACGTGATTCAGATGGACAAGCCCCGCGAAGGCAAACCGGCCAACTTCATCAATAAGATGGTCAATCGCATGGGCGAGCCGGTCATCCGCAGCGCGATGTACCAGGCGATGAAGGTCATGGGCCAGCAGTTCGTGCTGGGGCGCACGATCGACGAGGCGCTCAAGCGCTCGAAGCCGCTGTTCAACAAGGGCTATACCTACTCCTACGACATGCTGGGCGAAGCCGCTCGTACGCGTCAGGATGCGCAGCGCTACTTCGACGACTACGCCTCGGCGATTCGCCAGGTGGGTGAGACCAGCGTCAAGCTCGATGCCAAAACCCCGGCCCCATCGGTATCGATCAAGCTGTCGGCGCTGCACCCGCGCTACGAATTCGGTCGCCGCAGCCAGGTTCTCGAAGAGCTGGTCGACACCGTCAAGCAGCTCGTCGAGCTGGCGCGAGAACGCCATGTTGCACTGACCATCGATGCCGAGGAAGTCGATCGTCTCGAACTCTCGCTCGAGGTCTTCCGTGCCGTCTTCGAGAGCGACGCCTGCCGCGGCTGGGGCCACTTCGGCCTGGTGGTACAGGCCTATGCCAAACGCGCCCTGCCGGTGCTTCACTACATCAACCGACTGGCCGATCAGCAGGGCGACGAAATTCCACTGCGCCTGGTCAAGGGCGCCTACTGGGATACCGAAATCAAGGAATCCCAGAAACTCGGCGTCGACGGCTATCCGGTCTACACCCGCAAGGCGTGTACCGACGTTGCCTATTTGGTCTGCGCACAGTTCCTGCTCTCCGAGAACACCCGCGGACGAATCTTTCCGCAGTTCGCGACCCACAATGCGCACACCATCACCAATATTCTCGAGCTGGCCAACCATGCGGATCGCGCTTTCGAATTCCAGCGCCTGCACGGCATGGGTGAAGCCCTCTATGATGCGGCACTGACGCGGGCCCCTCAGGGCACCTACTGTCGTATCTATGCGCCCGTGGGCGCGCACAAGGACCTGCTGCCCTATCTGGTCCGACGACTGCTGGAAAATGGCGCCAACTCATCGTTCGTCCATCAGCTGGTCGATCCCCGGGTCCCGGTGGAGTCGCTTTGCGTCCATCCGGTGGCCACGCTCAAGCCCTATCCGACCTTTGCCAATGCCCGGATTCCGCTGCCCAAGGACATCTACGGTACGGCACGCAAGAACTCCCAAGGCGTCAACTTGAACATCAACAGTGAGTATCAGCCGCTCGTCGATCGCATGGCGGCGTTCATGGATCGGGAATATCACGCCAAGCCGCTGCTGGGCGTCGATGTCGCCGATGACGACAGTCAGCGCCAGCGCGTCACCAGCCCCTATGACCGCCGCCAGCCCGTGGGTAGCGTGCAGTGGGCGACCCACGAGCAGGCCGAACAGGCGGTGGACATCGCCTGGCAGGCCTTTCCGCGCTGGAGCGAAACCCCGGTCGAAGAGCGCGCGGCCATCCTCGAGCGACACGCCGAGCTGATGGAAACGCACCTCGCCGAGCTGATGACGCTGTGCTCCCGCGAGGGCGGCAAGCTACTCACCGACGGCGTCGATGAGATTCGCGAGGCGGTGGATTTCTGTCGCTACTATGCGGCGCGCGCTCGTGAGCTCTTCGCCGAGCCCATCGCCCTGCCGGGACCCACCGGCGAATCCAACGAGCTGGTGATGAGCGGCAAGGGCGTCTTCGCCGCAATCAGCCCGTGGAACTTCCCGGTCGCGATCTTCACCGGCCAGCTGGTCGCCGCTGCCGTGGCCGGCAACACCGTGCTCGCCAAGCCCGCCGAGCAGACCTCGCTGGTCGCCAACCGCGTCATCGAGCTGCTGTATGAAGCCGGCATGCCCCGGGATGTCGTACAGCTCTTGCCCGGCGACGGCCCGACCGTAGGTAGCGTACTGAGCAGCGATCCCCGGATTACCGGTGTCGTCTTCACCGGCTCCACCGATACCGCACAGATCATCAACCGGGCGCTGGCCGCCAGGGAGAACGCCGCCCTGCCGACGCTGATCGCCGAGACCGGCGGCATGAACGCGATGATCGTCGACTCCACCGCCCTGCCAGAGCAGGTCGTCGCCGACGTCGTCCACTCGGCCTTCCAGAGCGCCGGCCAGCGCTGTTCCGCCCTTCGCGTGCTCTATCTGCAGGAGGACATCGCCGACCGCGTGATCGAGATTCTGCGCGGGGCGATGGACGAACTGCGTATTGGTGACCCGCGCGACCTGGGCACTGACGTCGGCCCGGTCATCGACGAAGAGGCACGCAAGGGGCTGCTCGAGCATATCGAAACCATGAAGGCCGAAGGCCGTTTGATCGCCGAGGCCAGACTCGATCCGGCCCAGACCGACAATGGCACCTTCGTCGCGCCGATGGCCTTCCGTATCGATGGCATCGAATCGATGCAGACCGAACAGTTCGGACCGCTGCTGCATATCGCGCGCTATCGAGCCGACCAGCTCGAAGACGTCATCGATTCCATCAATGCCAAGGGCTACGGCCTGACGTTTGGCGTCCACAGCCGCAACGAGAACTTCACCAATCATGTGGCCAGCCGCATTCGCGTCGGCAACGTCTACGTCAATCGCGACATCATCGGCGCGGTCGTCGGCGTGCAGCCGTTCGGTGGCCAAGGCTTCTCGGGCACGGGCCCGAAGGCGGGTGGACCGCACTATCTGTTACGCTTCGCCACCGAAAAAACGCGCACCGTCAATACGGCCGCGCTGGGCGGCAACGCTTCACTGCTCGCCATGGGCGACTAATGCACGACGCCTTATAGACGACCGCAGATCACGGGAGGCTCACAATGGCCAATAACAATGCCGACATGGGCTTCCCGTTCGTACGCTTCCCGAGCGGGATACTCCTCGCCAGCGCTTGGGCTCGCGTGCGTAAAAGCTCGTCGGAGCAAACTCCGGCCTAATAACTAAGAAACAGGAGACGCCTCTATGGCTATCGGTGTTTGGATCAGTCTTTTCGCCTACTTCGTGCTCATGATCGCCATCGGCCTCTATGCCATGCGCACGTCCACCTCCACCTCCGAAGATTACATGTTGGGTGGCCGGACTCTCAGCCCGCAAGTGGCTGCCCTGTCGGCCGGGGCGTCGGACATGAGCGGCTGGCTGCTGCTGGGCCTGCCCGGGGCGATGTTCGTCTCCGGCCTGGGTTCGGCCTGGATCGGCATCGGCCTGTTCGTGGGCGCATTCTTCAACTGGGTGCTGGTCGCCCCACGCCTGCGAGAGCAGACGGTCCACTACGGCAATGCGATTACCATTCCCGCCTTTCTGGCAAACCGTTTTCCGACGCGGGCCCTGTCGCTGAGGACGATCTCCGCTATCGTCATCGTCGTCTTCTTCGCGATCTACACGGCCTCGGGCCTGGTAGCAGGCGGCAAGCTGTTCGAGAGCGCCTTTTCCGGCGTGATCAACATCGGTGGCCTGAGCGATTACGCCACCGGCATCATCATCACGCTGGGCGTGGTGCTGGTCTACACGGTGGTCGGCGGCTTCCTGGCCGTGAGCATGACGGACTTCGTGCAGGGCTGCATCATGATGCTGGCACTGGTGATCATGCCGGCAGTGGTGATCTTCGGCGAGGGGGGCGGCGGGTTTTCCCAGGCCTCGCAGACGCTCAATGAAGTAGACCCCACGCTGCTTTCCTGGACGGACGGGTTGACCTTCATCGGCTGGCTGTCCGCCGTGACCTGGGGGCTGGGCTATTTCGGCCAGCCGCACATCATCGTGCGCTTCATGGCCATTCGCTCGCTGAAGGACGTGCCCGTGGCCCGTAACATCGGCATGAGCTGGATGCTGATCTCGCTGATCGGCGCGGTTTCTCTGGGTATCTTCGGCCGGGCCTATGCGATCCGCAATGGATTGGATGTCGAGGATCCTGAGACGATCTTCATCATTCTGGCGAACCTGCTGTTCCACCCGTTGATCACCGGTTTCCTCTATGCGGCCCTGCTCGCCGCCATCATGAGCACTATCTCCAGTCAGCTGCTGGTGGCATCTTCCTCCCTGACCGAGGATTTCTATCGCCTGTTCCTCCGCAAGGAAGCGTCGGAAAAGGAAACCGTCGCCGTGGGCCGAATCAGCGTCGTGCTGGTGGGTCTGGTGGCAGCCGTCATCGCATCGGATCCGAACTCTCAGGTTCTGGGGCTGGTCAGTAACGCCTGGGCAGGCTTCGGAGCGGCGTTCGGCCCGCTGATCATTCTGTCGCTGATGTGGTCGCGCACCAACGGCGCTGGCGCCATTGCGGGCATGGTCGTAGGCGCCCTCACCGTCATCGTCTGGATCTCGCTGGGCTGGAGCAACGCGTTCCTGGGCGGACCGGGAGTCTACGAGATCATTCCCGGCTTCATCGCTTCCTTCATTGCCATCCTGGTGGTGAGCAGCATGACCAAGGACGCTGGCGAATATAAGCAGATTTCCAGCTAACGCGTCGGTGAAAGCGCGTCATCGATGCGCTACCGACACTCGACGCGAAACTGACAAAGGGCTCCTGCGGGAGCCCTTTTCCATGCATGCCAATCCACACTCGACCCCGGTCGACATTGCCCGCCACACTGACCGGTACCACGCCAGGCACGCGCAACGCTAGTCAAACGCAACGCCAGCCACGTGCGGTGCCCTCTACTGCCCGCTCGTCACCCCTGATGCTCTCGAAACGCCCACAACCTCGAGCCGACGTAGGTAATCAGCGGTACCGTGAGCGTGGCAATGCCGATAGCCCAGAAACCAGAAATTTCTGTCGATGCCAGCAACGTGGCCAGCACCCCGTTATTGAGGGCAAACCCCAGCAACGCCAGGGTGAAGAAGCGTCGGGCGCGTCCCTGACGACGAAACGTCAAGCGCCGGTGGCCGACGAGAGAGATCTGAAAGGCGACCAGAAAGCCGCAGAGATTGACGAAAAACTCGGACAGCGCCGGCCACAAGGCACTGAGAATGGCGGCAACGGACAGATGGGCCACCGTTGCAACGCCTCCTACCAGGCCGAAACGGGCGGCAGTTTTCGCTTCGCGCTTGAGTCGACGTTTCATGAAATACCGGACGCTCCATCGAACCGGCCAGAGGTGGCCTCGGCTTTGCCTACGCCAGCGGCCTCACTCTTAAGGTTAAGGCCGCTTTCGGCACCCAGGCTCTCCTCGGTGATCAAGCTATCTTCGGCCACCAAGTACAGCGGCCGCCGCTTGGCTTCGATGAACAGGCGTCCGACGTACTCTCCCAGGATCCCGATGGAGAGCAACTGCATGCCGCCAAAGAACAGGATCGCCGTCATCAGCGAGGCGTAACCAGGCACGTCATTCCCCACCACGATGACCCGTCCGACGAGCAGCAGGATATAGAGAAACGCGAGCCCCGCAACGACGGCGCCAAAATACATCCAGATACGCAGAGGCCAGGTCGAAAAGCTGACCAGACCGTCGATGGCGAAATTCCACAGTTTCCAGAAACTGAACTTGCTGACGCCGCTCGTTCTGGCCGGCCGGTCATAGTGGACCCCGATGGAGCGATACCCTGGCCAGCTGAACAGACCCTTCATGAACCGATTACGCTCGGGCAGTCGCTTGACCGCCTCGACGACTCGGCGATCCATCAACCGAAAGTCCCCTGCGTTGCTGGGGATCGGTGCTTCCGCCAGTCGGTTGAAGAGGCGATAGAAGAGCTCTGCGGAGGTACGTTTCGCCTGGGTATCGTCATCCCTGGAGCCACGAATGCCATAGACCATATCGTAGCCCTGGTCCTGCCACAGCCCAATGAACTCCAGGATAACCTCGGGTGGATCCTGCAAGTCGACATCCATGGGTACCACCGCGTCACCTCGAGCGTGGTCGAGGCCAGCGCTCATGGCGGCCTCCTTGCCAAAATTGCGGGTCAGCGACAGAACCCGAACCCGGAGATCCTCCGAAGCCCGTTGGCGAAGCTTGGCAAGCGTTGCATCGGTGGAGCCATCGTCTATGAACAGAATCTCGAGCCGCGGGACGCTGGCACCCAGCGCGCCATCGACCGCTTCGAGAAATCGGTCGATGGCGCTCTCCTCGTTCATTACCGGCACCACGAGCGATAACATCCACTCTGTTCGACGTCTGTCCACGAGCGCTCCTCGTACGAAATGAATCAAGGCCTTGCGATGTTGGCAACCTGGACGATCAATGACTACGGTAATCCTAGCGGGTCAGAGTGAAACGCGCACAAACAGACTTAACGCCTGGCCTGACGTAAAAAAACGCTGTTTCAAAATTTTACTGGACATAAAAAACACCGTTTCCTATCATAGAGACGTTGTCTCATAGAATGTGAAGACCGGTAACACGGCTTCATGATGAAAGAAAAGGAGTCCTTATCATGACCAAGACCAAACTGTTCTCTGCAATGGTAGTTGCCGGCACTTGCGCATTCGGAGCCCAAGCCGCATTCGCCTACGGCGCCGGTGATTTCTACGGCCGTCTGGGGGTTGCCAAGACTGACGTCGACACTGGTTACACCAGTGACAATGACAAGGGCGCCTACCTGGGCCTGGGTTACATGGTTCACGACAAGATCGGCGTCGAACTGAGCTCCATGACCGAAACCAAGGTTCATGCTGAGGGCGGTACCTTCAAGCAGGTCCCGATCAACCTGATGGCGCAGTACTATCCGCTCGGCGGCCTGGACTCTCGCGTTCAGCCTTACGCCGGTGTTGGTGTCAACTACACCACGTTCTCTGACGAGAGCGGCGTCGGCAGTGTCGACGAATCCTGGGGTGCTGCTGGCCAGCTGGGTGTTGATCTGAACGTTACCGACAACTTCGGTTTCAACGCCTTCGCACAGTACACCGACGTCAGCGCCGATATCAGCGGCGGCCGTGACATCGACCTCGACCCGGTCACCGTCGGTGCCGGCGTCACTGCCCGCTTCTAAGCGATCGCAGTCGATAGTCAAACCGGGCCTTCATGGCCCGGTTTTTTTGTGCCTGTGACTCGAGAATCCGATGGCGGAGCCGGGCATTGATTTGCCTAACGATGATTACGCTCGGGTCACGATCCGATCGACTTCGGCGAGCTTCTCGAGCAGCGGCGCCTTCCGCGCGGCAGGAACGTCCTTGAGCCATACCTCCATTGCCGGCGCGACGTCGCAACTGGCCGGCAGGGTCGCTCGGGCATCGACCAGTGCCCACAGACGAGCAATGAAGACGTAGCGCAACCACTGCGGCATCGACATCGTATCGACACAAAATGGCTGCTGACTCTCGAATGCCGAAGGCTCCGGCCAGGGTACCTCCCACAGCCCGGCGCTTGCCAGCTCGGCTTCCAGCTCGCGCAGTGCCCGCGCCAATCCATCGTGGCTAGCCTCTGGGCCCTTCGATGAGATCACTTCTCCCGTTACCGTCATGCTTTCTCCTGTTGCTTTCGTTCTTCGGTGCTGTCTTTCTTTAGTGCTGTCGTTCTTCGATGCTGCCAAAGCGCTTGAGCGCCGTCTTCGGGTTGCGCACAGAAACCTTGAAAGAGCCTGTGGATAAACTTGGGACACTTGTGCCAATCCGGCATGAGACATGCGATCGAAGAGGCTGTTCAATTTTTGGCCATACCCTATCCAGCGTCACCCCTGCACGTTACAGTGCGCGCCTCGATGGACATGACGGCTCTCTACCATGCAGACGCTGAGCGATTTTTTCACGACCAGTCGCGCCGAGCTTGCGCTGTCGGCCCTGGGCCGGCGTGTGACACCGATCAGCCGTGACACTTTCACCGCCTTCGAACAGGAACGCCAACCCTGGCCGTTACCCTGGAATGGCCATGCCCAGGTAGCCTGTGCCCTGCACTGGCCCGCGCTGCAAGGGGACCCGGCGATCTGGTTCCTGTCGCTGCCGCTGGACGAGCAAGGGCTGCTGGTGCCTGCTGCACGCGATGCGTTTCTCGATCGCCTGCTACTGACGCTGAGCACCCAACCGGCCTCCACCGATGTCCAGCCACCGGGCGATGTGACGCAAGGGATTCTGGCTCAGAGCAATCTGATGCAGGACAATCTCATGCAGGACAACCCGCTGGCGTTCGAGCCGGAACTGCATCAACGCGCGCTGCTGCATGCTCGCCTGTCTCGCCGGTTCGAGCAACCGTCGTCATCGCATTCGGACATGGCACGCCGTTATCTGATGGGAGACGACACGCTCAACTGGCAGATGCTCGGTCTTCAGGGGCTGGCCGATCAGGTCGTCGCCCAGGACCCGGCCGTTACCCGCGCGCTGATCTCGCGCCTGGACACACTGCCGAGAGAAGTCGTTCTCCCGCTGTGCTACCTGATGGAACATGGCGACACGCCCGCCGATCTCCTGCCGTCGTTATGGGAAGCGATGGGCGACGCAAGACAACGACAGGATATCGAAACGTTCTGCGCCTTGTTGAGAGCGATGCTGGGCAGCGACGATACCCGAGTCGGCGATTGGCTGGATCGCATTCTCGATGACGAGGATCTCATGGCGGCCGACTGTCTGGCGGCCATCGCCGCACGCGGCTGGCATCATCTCGAGCATGAATCTCGTCTCGCGCGGTTCCTCGAGCGGCTGGCGAACTGCCAGGATGCCAACTTTCGTCCTGTCGTGCACGATTTGGCATTGATCCCGCGCCTGCGGCTGCCCATATTGATGATGTTGCGTCAGGCGCCTGCGGACTCCTCCCTGGGTCGGCTCGTCAGAGAAGGGAACATCTGAATCCATGAAAGCATTGCCGTACCAGGCCCAGGCGATCATCGGCCGACGCGAGATGGTCACGCTGCCGGATCTTCACATGACGCTCTGCTGCAAAGCGGACACCGGTGCTCGTACGTCCGCCCTGCATGCAGAGCAGATCGAACCCTACGAGGAAGGCGGTCATCCCTGGGTTCGCTTCATTACCCGCTCGAGCGGTCAGCCCATTGCGCAACACGAATGTCAGCTCCCGTTGCACGATCGCCGCCGAGTCAGAAGTTCCAACGGCCATCAGGAATGGCGGTACGTCATTCGCACGCGCCTTATACTGGGGGAGCTGGAATTTCCCATCGAACTGACTTTGACCGACCGCAGCGACATGCGTCACCCCATGCTGCTGGGCAGACGCGCCATGCGGCGGCTACTGGTTGCCCCGGGTGCCGCCTTCCTGCACGGTGACCCCTGACCGCCCCTTCCACTTCGCCCTCTCATCCACGCTACGGAGCCTTTCGCGCATGCACATCGGCATCTTGTCACGCAATCGCAACCTCTACTCGACGCGCCGTCTGATCGAGGCTGCCGAAGCGCGCGGACACACCGCCCGCGTGGTCGATACGCTGCGCTGCTACATGAATATCGCCTCACACCGGCCGTCGATTCACTACAAGGGCGAGGAAATCGAGCCGTTCGACGCCATCGTGCCGCGTATCGGCGCCTCCGTGACGTTCTACGGCTGCGCTGTACTGCGTCAGTTCGAGATGATGAGCACCTACGTGCTCAACGACTCGGTCGCCATTACTCGCTCTCGCGACAAGCTGCGCTCGCTGCAGCTGCTGTCGCGCAAGGGGCTGGGCCTCCCGATTACCGGCTTCGCCCATTCGCCTGACGACATTCCCGACCTGATCACCATGGTCAAGGGCGCGCCGCTGGTGATCAAGTTGCTGGAGGGCACGCAGGGTATCGGCGTGGTGCTGGCGGAAACCAATCAGGCCGCCGAGTCGGTGATCCAGGCGTTCATGGGAATGAAAGCCAACATCATGGTTCAGGAGTACATCAAGGAAGCTAAGGGGGCCGACATTCGCTGTTTCGTGATCGGTGACAAGGTCGTTGCCTCGATGAAGCGTCAGGCCGCCGAAGGTGAATTTCGTTCGAACCTGCACCGTGGCGGCACCGCCAGCGTCATTCGCATCACCCCCGAAGAGCGCTCTACCGCGATTCGCGCGGCCAAGGCGATGGGGCTGGGTGTCGCCGGCGTCGATCTGCTGCGTTCCAACCACGGCCCGGTGATCATGGAAGTCAATTCGTCGCCCGGCCTGCAGGGCATCGAATCGGCAACCGGCAAGGACATTGCGGGCCTGATCATCGAGCATCTGCAGAAAAATGCCAGCACGCCGCGCAAGGCGCCGCCGAAGCCCAAAGGCTAGATCGAGGAGAAATGGAACAAATAGCCGAAAATGCTAAATTTTCTGCTTTGAGGGGTAGCAAAACAGTGTTTCCGGCCGCACAATTTGTGTCACTTCAGGAGGTGGCCGCACATGTTTCTCGACAATCGCCAAGTGGCGATGGACAGCGTTCTCGAAGCGCTGGCCGACAGTCTCGATTATTTTCAGGACAATCTCGATCGCCTGCGACCGGCGTTGCGTAATGCCCTGAAACCCCATTACGAGGAACGTGGGGTCGCCATGCGCGAACTACAGCAGCTGGTTCGCGAACATCTCGATATCCTGCCCCGCGATGCCGACGTCGAACGCGATGACTATCTGTGGCTATGGAGCCGCATCAAGAGCTTCGTCGGCAACGACAGCGCCGTCCTGCTGGGAGAACTCCTCGAGCAGGAACGCGTGTTGATGCAGGCGCTGGGCAACGCTTTCACCCATCCGCTACCAGAAGTGCTGGAGCCGACGCTGGAGCGCTGCTGGAAAAACTGCCGCGCATTGATTCGAGAGATCAACAAGCTGCAGCAGCGCCAACGCTGACAGGCGATCCGATCCGCCCGACCGATCAACAGGCGGGCAAGACGAGAGCCTAAGGCGGCGATAGCCGGATTGGCTCCAGCGGCCCCAGGAAATATGGCTCCCTGCCCCAGATGTAGAGATCTCCAAAGGTGGCGGCACGGGCGAGCCACTCACGCACCCGCAGCCGCCACTCGCCGTCGACCCCGTCGTCGGGTACTGCACAACCGGAAGCCTCGACTCCCAGGGCGTCGGCGATGAACAGGGCCCGCGGTAGATGCCAGTCCTGCGATATCAGCATCAGGCGACCCGCGCCAAATACTTCCTTGGCGCGCACCACGCTATCGAACGTACTGAAACCGGCATAGTCGAGCGTCATGTATTCATCGTCGACATTGCGATGACGCAGGGAGCGCCACATGTTGATGGGCTCGTTGTAATAACGTGTACGATTGTCGCCGGACAGCAGTAGATGCTGGATTCGATGAAGTCGCAGCAACTCCGCCGAGGTCTCGATCCGGGCCTTGAAGTAAGGGTTGGAACCGCCCTGCCGGAGCCACTGGGCGGTACCAAAGACCAGCCCGACCGGCTGCGCGACACACAGCGGTACCTCATGCTCGATGCGAGCGTGGGTCTTCTGCAGGATCCACAGGTTGATGACCACCACCCCGACCGTTAGCAACAGCGCGCAGGCTGCCAAGGTCTTGAGTAGCCCCTTCAGTAACCGAAGCATGAATCAACGTGACGGTGATGAGCGGAAAGCGGCCGCTGAGGGCGGTCATCGGGAATCGAATAGCGTGTGGGGGTATCGATCAACATATTGCGTTCGTTGCTCTGCCAGAAACCGGCTCGTGCAGTTCGAGGGTCAGTCAGGCGCTTTTTGCCAGGCGCCTAGAACATGCCCAGCTCGAGGCGTGCCTCTTCGCTCATCATCTCACGGCTCCACGGCGGATCGAAAACGATTTCCACGTGAACCTTGGAGAACTGCGAGGCCCCCAGTATCTTGCGCCGCGCATCCTCGGCGATGACGTCTCCCATCCCGCAGCCAGGCGCCGTCAGCGTCATGCGAATGGTGACCATGAGTTCACCGGTGAGCAGGCGCTCGAGACGGCAGCCGTAGACCAGACCCAAATCGACGATATTGACCGGTATCTCCGGATCGAAACAGGTCCGCAGCTGATCCCAGACGAAGCGCTCCATCTCCGCTTCCGTAGCCTCGGGATCCAGCGTCGGCCGCTCGAGTGACTTGAGCCCCAGCGCGTCGAAGTCATGTCCTTCGATCAGATAGAGACGCCCTTCGAAACTGACACTGATCGAGCTGCCCTTGGCCTGCATGACCACGACCGTACTGTCTTCAGACAGCGTGATGGTCTTGCCGAACGGGATCGAGATTACCTCGACGTCCCGCTGCAGCGGCATTTCCTGGCCCTTGTAGACCTCGTTTAGGGTATCCATCGTCGCTCCTGACAGAATGGCCGGCCCGGATACGCCCGGTGACGGGGCCGGCTCAGCGCAGCATGCCCAGCACGCGCTGAAGCGCCTCGACGAAAGCATCGACTTCTTCGGGCGTGTTGTACACGGCCAGAGAAGCCCGGCAAGTCGCCTCGACACCGAAATGGTTCAATACCGGCTGGGCACAATGATGCCCGGTGCGAATCGCCACGCCCAACTGGTCGATCAGCAGCCCGATATCCTGAGAGTGAGCACCGTCGACGACGAACGAGATCACGCCGGCCTTGTTAGGCGCCGTGCCGATGATCCGCAGGCCATCGATCTGTTCGAGCTTCTGGGTGGCGTGATCCAGCAGCCAATGCTCCCACGCCGACAGCCGTTCGATACCGAGCGCATTGACCCAGTCCAGCGCCGCACCCATGGCGATGACGTCGGCCACGGCCGGCGTACCCGCCTCGAAGCGGTTGGGAATAGCGGCAAATTCGGTGCCGCGATCGAAGGAGACGCGCGAGATCATCTCCCCGCCGCCCTGCCATGGCGGCATCGCCTCGAGTATGGACGCCTTGACGTATAGCGCCCCCGCGCCCATCGGCCCGTACACCTTGTGGCCCGAAAACGCGTAGAAATCGGCATCCAGGGCTTGCACATCGACTGCCTGATGCGGCACCGCCTGGGCGCCATCGACCAGGATCAATGCGCCGTTGGCATGCGCATCACGGGCGATGTCGGCGATCGGATTGATCGTTCCCAGGGCATTGGAGACATGATTGACGCAGACCAGCCGGGTTCGCTCGCCGAGCATTTCCCGATAGGCCTCGAGATCGAGGACGCCGCGTGAATCGACGGGGATGACCCTGATCACGATGCCCAGCTCGCGCTCGAGCAACTGCCACGGCACGATGTTGGAGTGATGTTCCATCAACGAGACCATCACTTCGTCACCCGCCTTCAGATTGGCGCGCCCCCAGCTGTTGGCCACCAGATTGATCGCTTCGGTGGTGCCTCGGGTAAACACGATCTCGCGCGGCTCGAACGCGTTGATATGCCGCTGGACAGTGGAACGCACGCCTTCATAGGCCGCGGTCGCCTCGTCGGCCAAGGTGTGCAGGCCGCGATGAATATTGGCGTTGTAACGGCGATAGTAGTCGCTGAGACTGTCGATGACCGCCACCGGCGTCTGGCTGGTGGCCGCGTTATCGAGATAGATCAGCGGCTGGCCGTGGACCTCCCGTTCCAGGATCGGGAAATCCTGGCGAATCGCCGCCAGGTCCAGCGTCAAATCGGTGAGCGCCGTCATTTCAAGTCTCCTGAATGGCCTCGGCGGTCTCGACCAGCTCCGCCAGGTTGAAGCGCTCCGGCAGACGACCCGCGACAGCCCTCTCGACGCGTTCGGCAATGACGTTGAGGCCCACCTTGTCCATGACCTCGCCGACGAACGCCAGGGTCAGCAACGCCCGCGCCATCGGCTCGTCGATACCGCGACTACGCAGCGCATAGACGGCTTCCTCGTCGAGCTGACCGGTGGTGGCGCCGTGGGAGCACTTGACGTCGTCGGCATAGATCACCAGCTCCGGCTTGGTATCGATTTCGGCACGATCGGATAGCAACAGGTTGGCGTTGTTCTGATACGCCTCGATCTGCTGCGCGTCCTTCTTGACGAAGACCTTGCCGTTGAAGACACCTCGAGAGCGGTCGTCGAGCACGCCCTTGTAGTTCTCGTTGGAGAACGTGCGCGGCGCGTTATGATTGACCAGCGTGTGGTTGTCGACGTGCTGACGGCCCTGGACGAAGAACAGCCCGTTGTAGGCCGCCTCGGCGCCCTCGGCGTTCAGATCCGTCACCAGATCCGTGCGCACCAGCGCACCACCGAGATTGAGATTGTACGAGTTGAAGTGGCTATCGCGACCTTGGTCGACATGAATGCTGGCCACATGCAGATCCGTCAGCGCCGCTTCCTGCAGCTTGTAATGATCGATGATCGCGCCCCGATCGAGCAGCACCTCGGTCACCACATTGGTGAAATTCGCCGCTTCCGGCTCTCCCGAATAGTGCTCGATGACCGTTGCCTCGGCGCGCGCGCCGGCTTCGATCAGCACCCGCGGATGGCTCATCACCGGCTGTGCGTCAGCGCGTGACAGCATCAACAGGTAGATCGGCTTGTCGACGACCGTGCCAGCAGCCAGGCGAATGACGGCACCCTCGTCGGCGAACGCCGTGTTGAGCGCGGTAAAGGGCGAAAAATCGACCCCGGCAAGACGACCCAGCGAGCCGCCAACAGACTCGTGATTGGCTTCGAGCGCCTGCGACAGCGGCTCGACGGAAACCCCGGCAGGCAGTCCGTCGAGCTCGGAAAGCGCCGCACTGAACCGGCCATCGACCAGAACCAGACGATAGGCGTCGATATCCAGGCGCTGCTCGTCGAAGCGGGTGGTATCGAACGCGGCGTCCGTGGCCAGGGCGAAGTCGCCCTCGGCGATACGACGCACGTCGGTATATTTCCAATGTTCGTCACGACGGGTCGGAAAGCCCATCGCCTCGAATCGCGCCGCGCCGGCCTGACGACGTGCCGCAACCCAGCTCGGATCGTCGGCACGGCGTGCGGTCAGACGCTGAAGAAAGCGTTCCGCTGCACTCATGCGACAGACTCCTCGAGCACCCAGTCATAGCCCCGATCTTCGAGTTCGAGCGCCAGCTCCTTGCCACCACTCTTGACGATGCGGCCGTCGACCAGCACGTGGACGTGATCCGGCACGATATGATTGAGCAAGCGCTGATAGTGGGTCACCAGCAGGATCGCGCGATCGGCGTTGCGTAGCGAATTGACGCCATCGGCGACGACCTTCATCGCATCGATATCGAGCCCGGAGTCGATCTCGTCGAGCATCGCGAGCTTCGGCTGCAGAATCAGCATCTGCAGAATCTCGTTACGTTTTTTCTCGCCGCCGGAAAACCCTTCGTTGACCGCGCGCTGCAGGAAACTGGGATCCATCTTCATCTCGGCGCTCTTCTCGCGCACCAGCTTCATGAATTCCGGCGCCGGGATTTCGCCCTCACCCCGCGCGGCGCGCTGCGCATTGAGCGCGGCCTTTAGCAGGTAGATATTCTTGACCCCGGGGATCTCAATCGGGTACTGGAAGCCCAGTAACAGACCGGCGCGAGCACGCTCCTCGATTTCCATCTCGAGCACATCCTGGCCTTCGAACAGAATCGTGCCCTGGGTGACCTCGTAACCGTCCTTGCCGGCGATCACGGCCGACAATGTCGACTTGCCCGCGCCGTTCGGGCCCATGATGGCGTGCACCTCACCCGCGTTGATGGTCAGGTTCAGACCCTTGAGGATCACTTTGTCCTCGATGGTGACGTGAAGATCTTTGACTTCGAGCATGTGTAACCCTTGAAACAAGAGAGACCGCCGTCGCAGCCTCCCGGATTGGCGTGTAAATTCGACAATGGCGGCGGATCAGCCTACCGAACCTTCCAGCGTCACGTTGAGCAGCGCTTCCGCTTCGACCGCAAACTCCATCGGCAACTCCTGGAAGACGTCCTTGCAGAAGCCGTTGACGATCATGCTGACGGCGTCTTCTTCACCGATGCCGCGCGCACGGCAGTAGAACAGCTGGTCGTCGGCGATCTTGGAGGTGGTCGCCTCGTGCTCGACGGTCGCGGTGCTATTGCCGATTTCCTGATAGGGAAACGTGTGCGCCCCGCACTGGTCGCCGATCAGCAACGAATCGCACTGGGTATAGTTGCGCGCGCCCTTGGCTCGCGGACCGATCTTGACCAGACCGCGATAGGCCTGGTCGCTGCGGCCGGCGGCGATACCCTTGGCGACGATGGTCGAGCGGGTGTTCTCGCCGATATGGATCATCTTGGTGCCGGTATCGGCCTGCTGACGACCGTTGGTGACCGCGACCGAATAGAACTCGCCGACACTCTCCTTGCCGCGCAGCATGCAGGAAGGATATTTCCAGGTGATCGCCGAGCCGGTCTCGACCTGCGTCCAGCTGATCCGCGAGCGGTCACCACGGCAGTCGCCACGCTTGGTGACGAAGTTGTAGATGCCACCCTTGCCGTCTTCATCACCGGGGTACCAGTTCTGGACCGTCGAGTATTTGATGTAGGCGTCTTCCAACGCGACCAGCTCGACGACCGCCGCATGCAGCTGATTTTCATCGCGCTGCGGCGCGGTGCACCCCTCGAGATAGGAGACCTGGGCCCGCTTGTCGCAGATGACCAGCGTGCGCTCGAACTGCCCGGTGTTGGCAGCGTTGATTCGAAAATAGGTGGAGAGCTCCATCGGACATTTCACGCCTTCCGGCACGTAGACGAAGGAGCCGTCGGTGAACACTGCCGAGTTGAGGGCTGCGAAGTAGTTGTCCGCCTGCGGCACCACGGTGCCCAGATATTGACGGACCAGTTCCGGGTGCTCGCGAATCGCCTCGGAAATGGAGCAGAAGATCACGCCCGCTTCGTGGAGCTTTTCCTTGAACGTCGTGGTCACGGAGACGGAGTCGAACACCGCATCGACCGCAACCCCTGCCAGCGCCGCCCGCTCGTGCAGCGGGATCCCCAGCTTTTCATAGGTTTCCAGCAGCTTGGGATCGACTTCGTCCAGGCTCTGTGGGCGATCCTCGGGCTTTTTCGGCGCGCTGAAATAGGAGATCGCCTGATAATCGATCGGGGGATACTCCAAATGCGCCCAGGAGGGCGGCGTCATCTTGAGCCATTGGTGGTAAGCCTCGAGACGCCATTCGAGCATCCACTCGGGCTCCCCCTTCTTCTGGGAAATGAAAGCGATCGTGCTTTCATCCAGGCCAGGCGGCACGGTATCGCTTTCAATGTCGGTCACGAATCCCTGCTTGTATTCGCGACGGACCAACTGCTCCATCTCTTCGCTAGCCATGGTCTCCACTCCTCTCCACCGAGAGTCTTATGACGAAGACGCGATCCCGGACACCGAGACGATCAGGCAATCCACTCCCGTCGTTCGGCGCTCTCGCCACGCCCTCTTAATGTTCGCGTGATGCCACCGTCGATGGCAGCGTCACGCTCTGGATCGGTAGCTGCACGGGCAGCTTGAGCGGGTTGGACTGTGCAAGATGTGCCAACGTCACACAGTCCAGCAGCGTGCGTATCGCCTGCGATACCCGCTGCCAGTTGTCGGCAACGCCGCAAGTGTTCTGCAGCTCGCAGTCACCGTCGGCATGACTGCATTCGGTCATGCCGATCGGCCCCTCGATCGCGGCAATAATGTCGCTGGCCGTAATCTCCGCAGGAGACCGCGACAGCACATAACCGCCGTGAGAACCCCGACGGGATTCGAGCAACCCACTTCGGGAAAGCATCTTGAGCGTCTTGCCTACCGTCGGTTGGGGAAGGTTCACGCGCGCCGCCAGTTCGGAGGCGGTGTGTGCCTGCTCCGGGTCCCGCGCGATCTGGGCCATGATGACCGCCGCGTAATCCGTCATTTTCGATAGTTTCAGCACGCCGTGATGCCCTCTCGATCCTGACAGCCGCCATATAGGACCATTTTAGTCCTCTTTGCAGACGCTGTGAACCCTCGGCCGGGGCCGGAAGAGCGAACGGCACGCTCAACGACGGTGATCGAGACTCGGTGACAGGCGCCAAACAAGACGACCCGCTGCATGGGCAGCGGGTCGTCTGTTCGGGCACGGGGAACAATCAATCGAACGGATTGCGCAACACGATCGTTTCATTCCGGTCGGGGCCGGTAGAGATGATGTCGATGGGGGTACCTACCTCCTCTTCCAGAAACGCAATATAGGCCCGTGCGTTGGCCGGTAGACCGTCGATAGTCCGCACCCCGATGGTGGATTCGCTCCAGCCCGGCAGATCGTGATAGAGCGGCTCGATCACTTCGTAGCCCTCGGAGTCCACCGGGTTGTCGATGGTCTCCCCATCCTTGCTGCGATAGCCGACGCAGACGCGGATGTTCTCGAGACCGTCGAGCACGTCGAGCTTGGTCAGACAGATGCCGGAAACCGAGTTGATCTGCACGGCATGGCGAAGGGCCACGGCATCGAACCAGCCGCAGCGGCGAGCGCGACCGGTCGTGGCACCGAACTCATGGCCCTTTTCGGCCAGATGGCGCCCGAACTCGTCGAACAGCTCGGTGGGGAACGGACCGGAGCCGACGCGCGTGGTGTACGCCTTGGTGATACCCAGCACGTAATCGAGATAGAGCGGACCGACGCCAGAGCCGGTGGCCGTGCCGCCAGCAGTGGTATTGGAGCTGGTGACGTAGGGATAGGTACCGTGATCGATATCCAGCAACGAACCCTGGGCGCCTTCGAACAGGATGTTCTCGCCGGACTTGCGAATATCGTGAACCAGCGAGACCGTATCGCAGACCATCGGCCGCAGCTCTTCGGCGAACGCCATCGCCTGGTCGAGCACTTCCTGGAAGTCGACGGCCGGCTCACCGTGATAGCGAGTCAGCACGAAATTGTGATAATCGAGCACCTCCCCAAGCTTTGACGCGAAGCGCTCGCGGTGCAGCATGTCGCCCAGGCGCAGGCCCCGACGCGCGACCTTGTCCTCATAGGCAGGGCCGATCCCGCGACCGGTCGTACCGATCTTGGCGACGCCTCGCGCCTTCTCGCGCGCCTGATCGAGACGCACGTGGTAAGGCAGGATCAATGGACAAGCCGGCGACAGCCGCAGGCGCTCGCGCACCGGCACGCCCTTGGCCTCGAGCTCCTTGATCTCCTCCATCAGCGCTTCCGGCGACAGCACCACGCCATTGCCGATCACGCAGATATTGTCATCGCGCAACACGCCGGAGGGAATCAGGTGCAGGACGGTCTTGTGGCCGTCGATCACCAGGGTATGACCGGCGTTGTGCCCGCCCTGGAATCGCACCACGGCGCTGGCAGACTCGGTCAGCAGATCGACGACCTTACCCTTGCCTTCGTCGCCCCACTGAGTACCCAATACGACTACGTTCTTGCCCATTGCTCTCGTCTCTCGATCAACCCGTCGCGAACTCGTCATGCCTCGCGATCCGTTTTCGGTACCGGCATCGGCCTCTGCCGACGTCAGCCTAGTTCAGCGGCGCCACACGCCATTCGTCCGCTTGGCGCACCAAGTGACGATTGCAGCGATGTGACTCCGGACCCGTGCGCTGACCGGGCAGCGCCTGGATGACCCGCTCGCCCTGGGCCCGCAGGCGGCTGACCGCGTCATTGAGCGCGGCATCCTGCTCACTGGGCGCCCAGATACCATCCGTCGGCGGCTCCCGTTCGGCCAGCGTCGCGAGCTGCTTGAGGTCCATGGAGAACCCGGTGGCCGGTCGGGCCCGGCCGAAAGCCTGCCCGGTATCGTCATAGCGACCGCCTTTGCTCAAGGCCTGACCGTAACCCGGCACGTAAGCGGCGAACACCATTCCGGTGTGATACTGATAGCCTCTGAGCTCGGCCAGATCGAAGTAGAGCGACACCTCTGGATGCTCGGCGGCGACACCGCGATGCAACCGTACTAGCTGCTCCAGCGCCTCCTGCACGGCACTCGGCGCTTCGGCCAGTACCACGCGGGCGTGCTCGAGGATTTCCGCCCCGCCGTGAAGACGCGGCAGCTCGCTGAGCATGCGCGCCAGATTGGCGTCCTCGACGTTGGCCGCCACCAGCTCGTCGACGACGGTGAACGCCTTGCGCTCGATGGCGTCGAACAGCGCCCGCTCGACGTCGGCACGCCAGTCGGCAGCCCGCACCAGCTCGCGATAGATCGCGATATGGCTCAGCGCCAGATGAACCTTGCTGGCGCCCGCCGCCTCGAGACTCGACAGCGCCAGGCGCAGCACTTCGATATCGGCTTCCAGCCCGGCGTGTCCGAACAGTTCGACACCGACCTGCATCGGACTCCGACCGCCCTGATGCTTGTCAGCCTGAGCCCGCAATACCGTCGTGCAGTAGCACAGACGTACCGGCCCCTGACGCTTCAGCGAGTGCGCGTCCATCCGCGAGACCTGGGGGGTCACGTCGGCACTGGCGCCCATCATTCGGCCGGTGAGCTGATCAGTCAGCTTGAATGTCTGCAAGTCGAGATCGGTGCCGGTACCGGTCAGCAGCGAGTCGAGGAACTCGACCGGCGGCGGCATGACCAGGTCATAGCCCCAGCGGTCGTAAAGGTCGAGCAGCGTCCGACGCAACTCCTCCATCCGGGTAGCCTGCGGCGGCAGGACTTCATCCATGCCGTCGGGCAGCAACCAGCGGTCAGCGATCGTCATGAGCCTATCCTGCCCAGCTAATTCGGGGATGACTGGACGGTGAATAGCCGTCCCGCCATGCCATGATAGTCGCGGCACAAGCCCTCGCGCGGCCGGCTCCCGAGCGAAAAAAGAGGCCGCCAGGAACGCGCCGTGCTAATGCATGCCGCACAAAAAAGCCGGGCGAAACCCGGCTATATCATGATATCACGAAACGCCCGCGGGGAAATCCCGCGGGCGTTCGATTTCCTACACTCCCCATTCCCCCCTCAAGGCGAAGTCGAAGCCGCAGGTGTAGGGTCTTTCAGATACCGGAAGAAGTCATTGCTATCCGGGCTCAGCACCAGCAAGTCCTTGCCTTCGCCGCTGAAGCTGTCGCGATAGGCCTGCATGGAGCGATAGAACGAGAAGAAGTCCGGAGCCTGCTGATAGGCACTGGCGTAGATCTTCGCCGCCTGTGCATCGCCTTCACCGCGGGTGGTTTCCGCCTGCTGACGACCGTCGGCCAGAATTTCCTGGCGCTGGCGATCGGCATCGGCACGGATCGCCTCGGCCTGCTGGGACCCTTCCGCACGATAGGTTCGCGCTGCCTGTTCACGCTCGGAGTTCATCCGCTCGTAGACAGCCTGGGTCACCTCGGGCGGGAGCTCGATGCGCTTGACGCGAATGTCGAGGATATGGACCCCCAACTCGTCACGCATCGCCTGATCGAGCTGCTGCACCGGCTCGACCATCAGCTCTTCCCGGGCGCCCTCGACAGTGTCGGGGCCCTTGTCCTTGCCTGGCAGTTCCTTGTCGTCGCTCTCGGCGGCGATTCGCTCCTGAATGATCGAGGACATTTCAGTCTGACCGAACTTGTTACGCAACGCTTCGTCGGTTCGCGGCGCAATCAGGTTCTCGGCCACCTGAATATCCCCCCGCGTCGCTTCGTAGAACTGCTGCGGATCGGCGATCTTCCATTTCACGAAAGAGTCGACGATGACCGCCTTGGAGTCCGCCGTCAGATAGCGTGTCGCGCTGGAGTCGACCGTCTGCACGCGCACATCGAAGATCCGCACGGTGTTGAACACCGGCAGCTTGAAGTGCAGGCCGGGGCCGATATCGTTCTCGATCACTTCGCCGAAACGCAGCTTGATGGCACGCTCGGTTTCGTTGACGACGTAGAAGCTGGCACTGGCAAACCATGCCAGCAGTGCCAGAACGATGACCCCAATCAGGGCGCGATTGTTAAACATTAGCGACCCTCCCGCAGGCTGGAACTACGCGTCGGCTGCTGCGAGCCACTATTCATGTGATCGACTACCTGTCGTGATATCTGTTCGAGCTGTTGCATGCTCATCGACGAGGAATCGCTCTTGCTGCTGTTGCCACCGGCCTGCATCTGGTTGAGCGGCAGCACGGTCACCCCGTTGGCGTCGCCGAGATCGACGAGCGCCTTGGGAGTCTTGCTGAGTACCTGGCTCATGGTTTCGAGATAGAGACGCTCACGCGTCACATCCGGCGCCTGCTGATACTCACCCAGCAACGAGTTGAAGCGATTGGTCTGACCCGTGGCATCGGAGACCGAAGCCGCCTTGTAACCGTCGGCTTCCTCGATCAGACGCCGCTGCTGCCCCTTGGCTTCGAGCACCACCGCCTGACTGTAGGCGTTGGCCTGGTTGATCGAGCGCTGGCGCTCTTCCCGGGCACGAATGACATCGTCGAAGGCGTTCTGAACCTGATCCGGCGGCGCGGTCGACTCGACGTTGACCGTCTGCAGTCGCAGGCCGGTGCCGTAGGCTTCCATATAGGCCGTCAAGCGCTCGAAGACCCGCTGCCCCAAGCGATCACGACCCGTGGTCAGGATCTCCTGAAGATGCATGTTGCCGACTTCCTGGCGCAACGCGGAATCCATGGCATTCTGCAGCGTCATCTCCGGCTCGTTGACGTTGACCAGAAACGCATGCGAATCGCTGACCACGTATTGCGCGGAGACACTGACGTGAACGATGTTCTCATCGCTGGTCAGCATCGAATCCGTCTGCGTTGCCGAGCGAATACTGGTCACGTTGACGTTGTCCACGCGATCGATGATCGGCGGATTCCAGTGCAGCCCCGGATTCAGAGTGTCGGTGTACTTGCCAAGTCGGAATACCACACCGCGCTCGGACTGGTCGATCAGATGGAAGCCGGATCCGGCCCAGATCACCAGCGCGACGATCAGCACTAGAATCGGCAGTATGAAAGGGTTGCGCTTGCGGCCATCGGACCCGTCGCCGCCGGAACCACCGCCCGAACCGGAACGCTTGCCGCGGCCGCCCAGCAGGCGGTTGATCTTGTCCTGAAATTTTTTCAGGGCCTCATCGAGGTCCGGCGGACCCTGGTTTCTTCCGCCGTTGTTGCCACCGCCATTTTTGCCATCATTACCACTCGGGCGCCGGCCCCCACCGCCACCCCAGGGGTCCTGTTGGTTGTTGCCACCACCAGGCTCATTCCAAGCCATACCTAGTCTCCAATGATGCAGTCAAAGCGTTGCGTCAGGCCAAAGCGTTACGCATGGCATCGGGAGCCGCCGTGGCGGTGCACTGGCGTGCAAAAGGTCAGTTCGAACTGATGTCGAATCGCTCTTGGCCTGCATCTTCGGGCCTGATCATCAGACCACGAAGCTCCCCCGCGTAGTTTTCCTCACCTCAGACCTGTTCCCAATCGGCAACCGGCGTTTTTTCCGAGGCGGGCAAGTAATCATCGGCGCGTTCATCCAAGCGAGCCATCATCTGCATAAACTCCCGCCGGGGCAAGCGAATCTCCAGATTCGAGCGGCCGTGCTCGTCGAACGTTTCGTTTTGTACGGCTTGCGATTCGTGCAGCGCCGCTCGTAGTCGACCTTGCTCGGGCGTCAGCGTCAAGCGGATATCGAGAATATCCTCGGCCAGCCATTCGCCGAGCGCCTCGCGCAGCAGGTCGAGGCCCTCACCGTCGCGCGCCGACAGCCAGACCACCTGCGGAAATCCGTGATCGTCGCGCTCGATCCGCGGCGAAGAGCCCAGCCGATCGATCTTGTTCATCACCAGCAGCCGCGGTACGTCGTCGGCGTCGATTTCGGACAGCACGCTGTCGACCTGGGCGACATTGAGCTCACGGTCGGGATCGGCGGCATCGATCACATGCACGATCAGGCTGGCCTCGGTGGCCTCCTGCAGCGTGGCGCGGAAGGCCTCGACCAGCTTGTGCGGCAGATGGCGAATGAACCCCACCGTATCCGCCAGCACGACATCGCCGACATCCGGCACATCCAGGCGCCGCAGCGTGGGATCGAGCGTCGCGAACAGCTGATCGGCGGCGTAGACCTCCGCCGAGGTGATCGCATTGAACAGCGTCGATTTGCCAGCGTTGGTATAACCGACCAGCGATACGCTCGGTATTTCGGCCCGGGCCCGGGCACGCCGATTCTGATCGCGCTGCTTGCGAACCTTCTCGAGACGCTTGTTGATCGACTTGATCCGGCCGCGCAGCAGCCGGCGGTCGGTCTCGAGCTGGGTTTCACCGGGGCCGCGCAGGCCGATACCGCCCTTCTGACGCTCGAGGTGAGTCCAGCCGCGTACCAGCCGCGTGGACATGTATTCGAGCTGGGCCAGTTCGACCTGAAGCTTGCCTTCATGGGTGCGCGCACGTTGCGCGAAGATATCGAGAATCAGCCCCGTTCGATCGAGCACGCGACATTCGAGCGTGCGCTCGATATTACGCTGCTGGGAGGGAGACAGGGCATGATTGAAAATGACCAGTTCGGCCTGGTGGGTCTTGAGAGCGGTCTTGACCTCCTCAAGCTTGCCACTGCCGATGAAATAACGAGGGTCGGGGCGGCGCCGACTCCCCTGAATCAGGGAAGCCGACTCCGCCCCGGCAGAGCGCACCAACTCGAGGAGTTCACCCGAGTCTTCGCGTTCCTGCTCGTCCTGGAAGTCCACATGGACCAGAATCGCCGTTTCGCCGGCGTCGGGACGTTCGAAAAACAATCACTACCTCTCGATTAGCTATCGAGTCCGGGCGCAGCGGCGGGATCCTGCGGCGGCAACCGGACATTGCGGGACGGTACGACCGTCGAAATGGCGTGCTTGTAAACCATCTGACTGACGGTGTTGCGCAACAGGATGACAAACTGATCGAAAGACTCGATCTGCCCCTGCAACTTGATGCCGTTGACCAGAAAAATGGACACCGGGATGCGCTCCTTGCGCAGAATATTCAGGTACGGATCCTGAAGGGACTGTCCTTTGGACATGTTGCTCTCCCTAATGCTGTTATGAGTGGTGCTGTTTTAGTTGCGCGGCGCTTCGTTCTGACTCGGCATCACGCCGGGCGCATTGCATGCTTCCGGCATCCGTCTCGACGAAGCCCGCCATTTTACGCTAACTGCCTTGGTCACGCACGATTTTCGCAATCTGCTCACCCACGTCCGACGCGCAGCTATCGACCCAGTGCAGCTCTGGCCAGCGCCGCAACCAGGTCAGTTGCCGCTTGGCCAGCTGACGAGTGGCGGCGATACCCTGCTCTCGCAGCGTGTCCCGATCATGGACACCTTCCAGATACTGCCAGGCCTGACGATAACCGACGCTGCGCATCGACGGTAAATCGGCGTGAAGATCGCCCCGCTGCTTCAATGTAGCCACTTCCTCGAGAAAACCATCGGCGAGCATGGCATCGAAGCGCGTCGCGATACGCTCATGCAGTACGTGACGCTCAGCCGGTGCGAGAGCTATGGACAACAGACGCCAGGGAAAGTTTTCGCGCTGCTGACGCTGCCAGTGCTCGGACAGCGTCACGCCGCTGACGAGATAGACTTCCAGCGCCCGGATCAGGCGCTGACGATTGCGCGGGTGGATGGCCTGCGCCGCCTGGGGATCGACCCGGGAAAGCTCTTCATGGAGGGCCTCGAAGCCCTCGTGCTCGCCGCGATGGTGCAACTGCTCGCGCAACGCCGGATCTGCACCCGGCATGGCGGCGACGCCCTCTATCAGGCGCTTGGCGTACATCATCGTCCCGCCCACCAGCAGCGGCATTTTGCCGCAGGCGGTTATCGCCTCCATCTCGCGAAGTGCATCGACACGGAAATCCGCAGCTGTGTAGATCTCGGCAGGATCGCGAATATCGATTAGCCGATGTGGCGCTCGTGCCAGCTCGTCGGCGGAAGGCTTGGCCGTACCGATATCCATGCCGCGATAGACCATCGCCGAGTCGACGCTGATCAGCTCGGTGCCGAAGCGCTGATGCAGCGCGATCGCGTTATCGGTCTTGCCGGAGGCCGTGGGGCCAAGCAGCAGAATCGCCGGCGGTCGATTATCGCGTCCCGAGCCGGTTGGCACCGAATTATCAGGGGTCTCGTCGTTCACGCGATCACCATCCTCGCGCAAGGGCGCCCTCGATCACTGGCCACGGAGGAATAACTTGTCGAGCTGCGTCATCGACATCTCGGTCCAGGTGGGCCGGCCATGATTGCACTGACCGCTGCGCTCGGTGCGCTCCATGTCGCGCAGCAGCGCGTTCATTTCGGGCAGCGTCAGCAGTCGATTGGCGCGGACGCTGCCGTGGCAGGCCATGGTACTGAGCAGCTCGTTGATGCGCGTCTCGAGCCGGTCAGAGCGGCCATAGCGCTCGAGATCGCCGAGCATGTCGCGGATCAGCGGTTCGATATCGGCGTCTGCCAGCAGCGCCGGAACCTGTCGGATCAACAGCGTTTCGGGACCGGCGGCATCGAGCGACACTCCCAGCCGGGCAAACGCCTCGCGTTCCTGTTCGGCGACTTCGGCCTCGCCGGCACTGACCGCCATCGATACCGGCACCAGCAGCGGTTGCGCGTCGAGTGCACCGGCGTGAATCTGTTGTTTCATGCGTTCGTAGACGATGCGCTCGTGGGCGGCGTGCATATCGACGATCACCATGCCCCGCTCGGTCTGCGACAGAATGTACACACCGTGCAGCTGGGCCACCGCGTAGCCCAGCGGGGGCGCCTGGGTATCATCGGTTTGCGCAAGCGTCGTCACCGCCGCTGCCGGCCGCTCCCCGAGCGCCACATCGGCGGCCTCACCGCCGGGCGCACCTGCACCATCGGCACGTGGAGTGAGCAACGACGATTCGTGATCCGGATGCAGCGCGTGGTAGCCGGCCATGAATTCGCGGATTCGCTGCGCGGCAGGACGATCCGCCCGCTGCGATTCAGGGCTCGACGAATACGATCCCGCGCCGCCTCCGTGCTGCCCGGCCAGGGACATGCGTTGCTGCTGCCAGTCCGAACTGCCTTGGGTAGCGCCATCCGGGCCGACCAGCGGGCTATTCGCCTGCCCTTGGTCGACGCTCGCCGACTCGTCGCCCGCGCCCGCCTCGCTGTCGTTGGGCTTCACCGAAGCCAAGGCGCGATGCAGGCTCGAAAACAGGAAGTCGTGAACCAGACGGCCATCGCGAAAGCGCACTTCATGCTTGGTCGGATGCACGTTGACGTCCACCACCCGTGGATCGAGCTCCAGATACAGCACGAATACCGGGTGGCGCCCATGGAACATCACGTCACGATAGGCTTGACGAATGGCGTGTGCGACCAGGCGGTCCCTGACGATACGGCCGTTGACGAAGAAGTACTGCTGATCGGCCTGCGCCCGCGAATAGGTCGGCTGGCCAACCCAGCCCCACAGCCGCAGCCCCGTCGCCTCCAGGTCGACGAACAACGCTTCGTTCAGAAAGCGTTTGCCCAGCATCGCGCTGATTCGCCGCTCCCGGCCGGCCTGATCCACCGCCACGCCGGGCAGCTGATGCACCACTTTCTGGTTGTGACGCAGCAGCCAGGTGATGTCGAAACGCGATAGCGCCAGGCGCCGAAAGGCCTCCTCGACGTGGCCGAATTCGGTCTTTTCGGTACGCAGGAACTTGCGCCGCGCCGGCGTATTGAAAAACAGGTCGCGCACCAACACCGAGGTGCCGCGAGGATGCGGCGCCGGCGTGACCCGGGGCTCCATCTGCCGGCCTTCGGCGACGACACGCCAGCCCCCTGACGGATCATCGGCAGCATTGGAGATCAACTCCAGACGCGATACCGAGCTGATCGATGCCAGCGCTTCGCCGCGGAAGCCCAGGCTGGACACATCCTCCAGATCGTCGAGCGAGGCGATCTTGCTGGTGGCGTGACGCGAAAGCGCCAGTGGCAGATCGTCCGCGCCGATGCCGATGCCGTCGTCGCGCACCCGGATCAATCGTGAACCGCCCGCCTCGAGCTCGACCTCGATGCGTCGGCTACCGGCGTCGATGGCGTTCTCGACAATCTCCTTGACCACCGAGGCCGGCCGCTCGACCACCTCGCCGGCGGCAATCTGGTTGGCCAGCCGGGGATCGAGAATGCGGATGCGTGATGACTCAGCCATCAGCGAACTCCCGTGCGTTGCTACGCTCCCGAGCAGAACTCGGCCTCATGGAATGGTCAACACCTGGCCCACCCGAAGAATATCGCTGTCCAGACCGTTGGCCTGCTTCAGCGCCTTCATGCTGATGCGATGACTGGACGCCACCTGGGACAGCGTGTCGCCGCCCTTGACGCGATACTCGTTACTGGCGCTGCCGCGGCCCTGATCGCGCTGCCACGCCAGCAGGCTCGAGGGCGGCGGATGCTGCTTGAAGTGCGCGACGATACCCTCGTAGATGGCCTGGGCCAGCTTGGCCTGGTGCGCCGACGACTTGAGCTGTGCCTCTTCACGCGGATTGGAAATGAAGCCGGTTTCGACCAGCAGTGACGGAATATCCGGCGATTTCAGCACCACGAAGCCCGCCTGCTCGACGCTGGACTTGTGCAGCTTGTTGATTCGCCCGAGCTGGTCGAGCACCTGACCGCCCGTCGCCAGCGAGTCGTTCATCGTCGCGGTCATGGTCAGGTCGAGCAGCACGCCGCGCAGCACCTCGTCCTTGTCATCGAGGCTGAGACTGCCGTCGACGCCGCCGATCAGGTCGGACTGGTTCTCGCTGGCCGCCAGCCAACGCGCGTTCTCCGAGGTCGCGCCACCTTGAGACAGGGCATAGACCGAGCTGCCATAAGGCTGCCTGCTGCGCACCGCGTCGGCGTGAATCGAGACGAAGAAATCCGCTTTCTGCTGGCGGGCGATCAGGGTGCGCTGACGCAAGCCAACGTAATAGTCACTATCCCGGGTCAGAAACGCCTTGAACCCCGGCGTCTGGTCGAAGCGCTGCTTCACCTTGCGGGCGATCTGCAGCACGATGTCCTTCTCATGCGTACCGTCCGGCCCCGAGGCGCCTGGGTCCTCGCCCCCATGACCGGGATCGACGGCAACGATGATGTCGCGCTTGGGGTGGGGCTGCGCTTCGGCGGTCGATGCCACCGCTTCGGCCTTCTGCGGGTTACCCTCGGCAACCGCTTCGGTCTGTGCCCGCTTCGCGGCAATTTCCTGATCGCGGATCATCGCCTCGATGGGATCGATGGGATCCTTGACCGCGCTGGCGCCAGGATAATCGAGATCGACCACCAGACGATCGCTGTACTGCTCGTTGGGCGGCAGGGTAAAACTCTTGGGGACGACGGCGCGGTCGACATCGAGCACGACACGCAGCCCGCCACTTTCGCGCACACCGGTGCGCACCTTGGAAATGGCGCTGTCGTCCAGCTCGAGCTTGTCAATGTCGAAGTTCAGATCGGTGCGGTCGAGATCGATGACGACTCGATCGGGATTATCGAGAGTAAAGACATTGGCGTTGACCGGCCCTGACATGTCGAACACCAGCCTCACGTGATCCGGCGCCGACCATAAGCGTAGGTTATCCACGTTGACCGCCTGGGCCTGGCCGACAACCCCGAGACAGCACAGCGAGGCCAGTGCGACCATCAACCGACGACCGATTTCGAAATTCCGGATCCGATCGCCGCCGCGTCGAATCCACCCCGTCACGAAGGTCACCAGCAGCGTCAGTGGCAGCAGCGCCCTCAAAACGCCAACACGGTATCGCGTCGAGACATCGCACGGTGAAGTCGCGGTCGTGGGCGATATCTCTCGAACATCTTTCAGCATTCATCTTCCTTGTGACTGACGGGTACTTCACCGCTCATCGAATCGCGCAACTCCACCGGCAGGCTAGCCAGCACGGCGTGCCCACGCGGGCTCCGCGCCCTTGCCAGCGCTTGGCGGCCACCAGCCACCACCTCGAGATGGAGCTCCAGGTCCGGCACCGGCAACCAGCCAGCGCCGCGGCTGGGCCATTCGATCAGACACAGCGCGTCGCCGCCAAGCATGTCGCGCGCACCGATGAACTCCAGCTCCTCGGGATCGCCCAGGCGATAGAGATCGAGATGGTAGACGCAGCCCGTGGCGGTCTCGTAGGGCTCGACGAGTGTATAGGTCGGGCTCTTGACGGCACCGGCATGACCACAGGCACGCAGTATGCCCCGCGCCAGCGTGGTCTTGCCGGCGCCGAGATCACCGATCAGGTGAACCTGGCCGCGACCGGCCAGCGCCCGGCCCAGGGATTCTCCCAAGGCTACCTGGGCGGCTTCATCGTTGAGAATGATCGGCATGACTCGGAAATGGTTGAGGGTTGGCCAAAGTTCGCGCATAGGATGCCAGATCGGTCGCCAGCAAACCACGCTCGCCGCCATCCAGGGCGGCAGCGTCGGCCGCCAACGCATGCAGCAGCACCCCGACCCTCGCCGCCTCGCCGAGCGAGGAGAGCTGGCCGACCAACCCGGCGATGATGCCGGTCAGCGCATCGCCCATGCCACCACTGGCCATGCCGGGGTTGCCGAACGGGCACAGCGTGAGCCGTTCGCCGTCGTAGACCAGCGTGCCCGCGCCCTTGAGTACGATCGTCCCGCCCCATCGCCGCTGCAGGGCAACGACGGCGCAACGCCGATCCTGCTGAACCTCGGCGGTGGAAATCCCCAGCAGGCGCCCTGCCTCGCCGGGATGCGGCGTCAGGATCCAGTCGTCGCGGCGGCGCTGGGTCGCATCGCGCGCCAGCAGATTGAGCGCGTCGGCGTCGACCACGCAAGGTTTGCCTGCCGCGAGCACGCTCTGCAGCGCAGCCTGGCCCCAGGCATCGCTGCCGATTCCCGGGCCTACGGCGAGGATATCAGCAGCCTCGACCAGCGGTTCGAGGTCCGGCGCGCCGCGCACGCCTCGCGCCATGATTTCGGGAAACCGGGTCAGGCTGGCCGAGACATGCGCGGCATCGGTGGCCAGGCTGACCTTGCCGGCCCCGACCCGCGCCGCCATCTCGCTGGTCATCAGCGCGGCGCCGCCCATACCCGGCGCACCGGCTACCACCAGCACGTGGCCGTGACTGCCCTTGTGGCTATTGGGTGATCGCGGCGGCAGCGCCGTTGCCAGATCCTGGCGATCCTGCCGCCAGGCGACCGGCACGATATCGCCATGCCGCAGGGGGTCCACGCCGAGCGTGGCATGGATGACCTCCCCGACCACGTCGAGCGCCGCGCCGGTATGCAGCCCGAACTTGTCGCCGATGAAGGTGATCGTCAGCGTCGCCTTGATCGCCTCGGCTTCGACATGGCCGGTATCGACATCGACGCCGGACGGCACATCGATGGCCAGCACCGGGCAGCCGCTGGCATTGACCTCGGCGATCGCGGCGTCATAGGGCTCGCGAGGAGCTCCTTGAGCGCCGGTACCCAGCATCGCGTCGATCATCAGCTCGCCGTCGAGGGTCAGCCCATCCTCCCACGCTACCGGCACGACACCGGCCTCCGCTGCCAGCGCTGCCGCTTTTCGCGCGCTGCCCTCGAGCTCGGCAACCGGCTTGAGAGCCACCAGATCGACCATCAGACCATCGGCGACGGCCAGCGCCGCGATGACATAACCGTCGCCACCATTGTTGCCACCGCCGCACAGCACGCATAGACGACGTAGCTGAGGCCATCGGGCGCGCAGCGTGTCGTAGGCCGATTCACCGGCACGCCGCATCAACGCGAAGCTGTCCCCCTCGGCTTCGAGGGCTCGGCGATCCAGTTCGCGCACCTGATCGGCAAGATAGAGCGGGCGCTGAGAGAAAGAAGCGGACATCGTGACTCCTGTCGTCTTCCAAAAATTGCAGATGACCCCGGAGGCCATGGATAAACGCAACCCATGATGACCGGTGCTGCCGAACGCCAATGCGGACGACGTTCGGCTGACGTCAAACTGAAGAGTGGTGTAGGGTAGCGCCCCCATCCCCATCAGCGTTTCGGCGGTATGTCACAGCCACCCAGCATCGATCTCAATGAGCTCGCCTCACGCATCAAGCAGTGGGGACGAGAACTCGGCTTCCAGGCGATCGGTATCACGGATACCGATCTGTCGAACCATGAGCGCTACCTGCAGCGCTGGCTGGAAGCCGGGCATCACGGCGAGATGCACTACATGGCCAAGCACGGCAACAAACGCACGCGGCCTCAGGAACTCGTGCCCGGAACGTTACGCGTGCTCAGCGCGCGCATGGATTATCTGCCGCCCGAGGTCGAAACCACCAAGATACTCGGACAACCGCAGAAAGCGTATGTTTCACGCTACGCCCTCGGCCGCGACTATCACAAACTGATCCGCAAGCGTCTCGATCAACTGGCCCGCAGAATCGAGGACGAAGTCGGCGAGATCGGCTACCGCGCCTTCGTCGACTCGGCGCCGGTGATGGAGCGCGCTTTGGCCCAAAAGGCCGGGCTCGGCTGGTTCGGCAAGAACGCCATGCTGCTCAACCCCCAGGCAGGTTCGCTGTTCTTTCTCGGCGAACTGTATACCGATCTGCCGCTACCGGTGGACCCGCCCTTCGAGCGCGATCACTGCGGTTCCTGCTCCAGCTGTCAGACGGCCTGCCCGACGGACGCCATCATCGACGACAAGGTGATCGACGCCCGGCGCTGCATCTCGTATCTAACCATCGAGCTCCACGGCAGCATCCCCACCGAGTTTCGCCGGGCCATGGGCAATCGTGTCTACGGCTGCGACGACTGCCAGCTGTTCTGCCCTTTCACCCGTTTCACCCGCGCCAGCACCGAGCCGGATTTCGCCCCGCGCCACGACCTCGACCGGGCCGAGCTGATCGATCTGTTCGCCTGGAGCGAGATCGAATTTCTCAAGCGCACCGAAGGCAGTCCGATCCGACGCATCGGCTATCAGCGCTGGCTTCGCAATCTCGCCATCGGGCTGGGTAATGCGCCCTGGAGCGAGCGCGTCGAGAGCGCGCTCCGGGCGCGTCTCGCCTACCCCTCGGATCTGGTGCGCGAACATGTGCGCTGGGCGCTGGAAGAGCAACGCACCAAGCGCGAGGCACGTATCGCCAGCGCCTGATGTCTTGCGACGATGCCGGGGCCAGCGTTCAGCTCGGCAACTTGAGGAAAGTCTCGCGATAGTGCTTGAGTTCCGCCAACGATTCCCGAATGTCGTCCAGCGCCTGATGCGTGTTCTGCTTGGTGAAGCTGCTCGCCGCCGCCGGATTCCAGCGTTTGGCCAGCTCCTTCAACGTCGAAACATCCAGATTGCGGTAATGAAAGAAATTGTTGAGCGTCGGCATCTCTCTTTCCATGAAGCGGCGATCCTGATGCACGCTGTTGCCGCATACCGGCGAGCTGCCGGGCTCGACGTAGGTCGCCAGAAATTCCAGCGTACGGCGCTCCGCTTCCGAGGTATCGACGGTGCTTTCACCAACTCGTTGGATCAGGCCGGATTCGCCGTGGGTCTTCTGGTTCCAGGCATCCATGCCTTCGAGCAGCGACGCCGGCTGGTGCACGGCCAGTACCGGCCCCTCGGCGATCAGGTTCAGATCGCCATCGGTGATCAATGTTGCCACCTCGATGATGCGCTCTCGATCGGGATCGAGACCGGTCATTTCCAGATCGATCCAGACCAGCAGGTCACGGCGGGCGCTTGAAGTGGATGGGTCAGACATGAACGACTCCAGGTTGGTGTAGCCCGGCAAGGAACGCGGGCGGACACGGCAAGACGGTAAAGGCTACAATGCCCGCCATTCTACCCTCAGGGCACAACGGGAGAGCAAACCCATCCGCCAGACAACGACAACCATGAGTCATCATAAGCCATGAGCCGCCGCAAACTGACCCGCCAACAGCGCTGGCGTGTGGAGAAGATTCAGGCAGAACGCACCGAACGAGCGTCAAAAAAGGACGAGCGCGACAGCGGCCGCCTCGATGCCGGCGAATACGGCAGCGAGCGCCCCGGACGGGTCGCCGCGCACTTCGGCCGTTCGCTGGAGGTCGAATCCGTCGAAGACGATCAGATTCGCCTCCACCGCTGCCACCTGCGCGCCAATCTCGAAGGGCTGGTGACCGGCGACCAGGTGATCTGGCGTCAGGCCAACGATGGCAGCGGCGTCGTAGTTGCCCGGGGCGAGCGCCACAGCGTGCTCGAGCGCCCCGACACCCACGGCCAGTTGCGCCCGGTTGCCGCCAATATCGATCAGATCCTGATCGTCGTCGCGGTCGAACCGGAACCGCATCCCAACCTGATCGATCGTTATCTGGTCGCCGCCGAGAGCACCGGCATTCCGCCGGTGCTGGTGCTCAACAAGAGCGATCTACTACCCGATGAGGGTGGCGCGCTGCGCGACTGGCTGAGACGCTACGATGCGCTGGGCTATCCGCTGATCGAAGCCTCGGCACGCGGTGAGCACGGCCTCGACGCCCTGCACGGTCAACTGGCAAATCGCACCTCGGTATTCGTCGGTCAGAGCGGCGTCGGCAAATCGTCGTTGATCGACAAGCTGCTTCCCGAGGAGACGCTGCGGATCGGCGAACTGTCGACGGACACCCGCAAGGGCAAGCACACCACCACCACCGCCCGGCTCTATCCGTTACCTCCTGCGGAGAATCTCGACGTAACCGAAGCCGAAGGCAGTCGACGAGGCGATCTGATCGACTCCCCCGGGATCCGCGAGTTCGGCCTGTGGCATCTCGACGAGCGCGAACTGGCCGAAGGCTTCATCGAATTCCGACCCTATCTCGGCCACTGCCGATTCCGTGACTGCCGCCATCGGCAGGAACCCGGTTGCGCCCTGCTGGGAGCCGTCGAACGTGGCGATATCCATCCTCAACGTTTCGCCAGTTTTCAGCGCATCAGAGACGACATCGCCGCGTCCTGAGACGCGGCGATATCTGATCATCCATAAATGCCTGAGCTGACTCATTCAAACAGTACCAGGTCACCACTGACGAAGCCGCTACCGTCCTCCTGCACGTTACTCTTGAGGGGCAAGCCCCTCAAACTCCCCTTTTTGACGCCACAGAACGGCGGACTCCGAACGCTAGAGCGTCTGCGCTCGGGTCGGCGCGAAAGGGCATCCTGCCCAACGCGCCTCTCGCGTCATCCATGACGCGAGACCCGGCTCGACGCTCTGCGTTCAGCGCCGTTCTGGAAGGCGTCTAGGGTGCGAGACTTCGAGCAAATCAACTAGGCTCATAAATGCAACGCCGCGCCCTGAGATGCGGCGATTGCTTAAGAGCGGCCTGAGCGCAGGCCGTCTGGATCAGCCCTCGAACAACATCAAAATGGACAGGAAGAACAGCACCCACATCGCCGGGCGCACTTCCTTCGACTTGCCCACGCCGACCTTGACCACCACGAAGGTCAGAAAGCCGAACACCACCCCGTGGGTGATCGAATAGGTCAGCGGGATCAACATCATCGCCACGAAGGCCGGAATGGCATCGTCGTACTGCTGCCAGTCGATGGTCCGGATCGGTGACAGCATGAATACCCCGACCATGATCAGCGCCGGCGCGGTAGCGATGGCGGGAACCAGCGCCAGCAACGGCGACAAGAATAGAAACGGCAGGAACAGCAGCCCCGCGACCACGGCGACCAAGCCTGAACGCCCGCCCTGGCTGATACCCGCGGCGGATTCCACGTAGGCATTGGCCGGGCTGGTGCCTAGCGGCGCGGAGATCAATGCCGAGGCCGCGTCCACCATCATCGAGCGGCGAATGTTGCGCGGCTCGCCGTCAGCGTCGAGCAGGTTGCCCGCCTGACACACGCCGATGAAGGTCGACATCGCATCGAAGAAGGTGGTGAACAGAATCACGAAGATGAACGGCCAGTAGGCGATCGACAACGCGCCGAGGAAATCGACCTGCCCCATGGCGCCGAAATCGGGCCAGGCGAAGATGCCGTGGAAGTTGACCAGTGTCGGCGAACCGGTGGGCGACATGGCGCTGGCGTCGCCCCACAGACGACCGATGGGAATGGCGATGATCGTGGTGACGACGATACCCAGAATCAGCGCACCCTGCAGGCGTTTTGCCACCAGCACCGCGGTGATGCCGAGACCGATCAGAAAGGTGACCAGGGTCGGCGTCATCTCGCCGAGGCCGACCACCGTGGCCGGGTTGGAGACCAGCATGCCGGCATTGACCAGCCCGATCACGGTGATGAACAGCCCGATACCGCAGGCGATGGCGTGGCGCAGGGTCGCCGGGATCGCATCGACCACGTAGCGACGCACGTTGAACAGCGCCAGAATTCCGAACAGCACCCCGGACCAGAATACGCAGCCCAGCGCGGTCTGCCATTCGATACCCGCGCCCAACACCATGGTGTAGGTGAACAGCGCATTGATGCCCATGCCCGGTGCGACCAGGATCGGGTTGCGCGCATAGAGACCCATCATCACGCTGCCGAAGAAGCTGATCAGTACGGTGGCGGTCAGCGCGCCGGCGAACGGCACACCCGCACTGGAAAGGATCGAGGGGTTGACCACGATGATGTACATCGCCGCCAGGAAGGTCGCGATGCCCGCCAGCACCTCGGTTTTGACCGTCGTTCCCAGCGAGCGCAGAGAGAACATTTTTTCAAGCACGCAGCAATCTCCTGGCAATCATGATTGTTATTGGTAACGCGAGTCGCGTCGGTAAATTTTGTATACGAAACTAGTTCCAATAAAAAGGTCCTGGAGCCATTCCGTTCAAAAATACATCCCGCCCGATTCTTACGGACGACCGGACCGGCGTATTGGCACCACTCTCGAGCGGCGCGCAGTATAACGAATCCTTCCGTTGCAGCCACCCGCCTGCAATCGGGTCGCTACCCGAGAAGCGAGCGTGTGTGCCATCATCGTAGCCATCGCCGCATGACGATCACGACACAAACGATCACGACAGGAGTCACCGCTCATGAGCTCGGAAATTCCTCAGTTGCCGCTGATTGTGGATCCGGCCACGCTTGCGCAACATCTCGAAGATCTACACCTGCTGATCATCGACGTTCCGCTCAAGGCCGAAAGCTACGAATCGGGTCACGTGCCGGGTGCGATCTTCCTCGAGTCCCGTCGCCTGCTGGCCGGCACGGGCGAAGTGCCCAACGATGTGCCTTCCGAAGCCGCCCTGAGCGCGCTGTTTTCCGAACTTGGGCTGACCCCGGAGACCCATGTCGTCGCCTATGACGACGAGGGCGGCGGCTGGGCCGGGCGTCTACTGTGGACGCTGGAACTGATCGGGCATCGTCGTTACTCGTATCTCAACGGCGGCATTCACGCCTGGCGTGCCGACGGTCAGCCGGTTGCCACGACGCCGGCAACACCCACCGCCAGCGAATACGAAGCGGCCTATCTCAACCCTCGAGCCCAGATCCGGCGCGAGGAGCTGATCGAGCGTCTCGACGACCCAGATCTCGCGATCTGGGACGCCCGTTCCGATGAAGAGTATCGGGGCGTGAAGGGCGACAACCGGCAGCTCGGGCATATTCCCGGCGCGGTCAATTTCGACTGGCTGGACGTGATGGATAAAGATCGCGACCTGCGTTTTCGCGACTATGCGGAGCTCGTCACCGAACTGGAAGCTCGCGGCCTGACCCAGGACAAGGAGATCGTCACCCACTGTCAGACCCACCACCGCAGCGGGCTGACCTGGCTCGCCGCCAAGGCGCTCGGTTATGACAACGTTCGCGCCTACCCCGGCTCGTGGAAGGAATGGGGCAATCGCGACGATACCCCCGTCGAGAAATAGTACGAGTAGCTCGTAGCTCGTAGCTCGTAGCTCGTAGCTCGTAGATCGTAGCTCGTAGCTCGTAGCTCGTAGCTCGTAG
>NZ_MSDP01000018.1:0-307693 GCF_001937155.1 Salinicola sp. MH3R3-1
GACACCGGCCTGACCAACGCCGAGCTGCAGCGCTGCCATCAGCACGTGCACATCCCGACCAACCCTGACTTCAGCTCGCTGAACCTGGCCGCTGCCGTGCAGGTGCTCGCCTACGAGTGCCGCCAGGCGTTTCTGGCCCTGGCAGACGCTTCATCGAGCGCCGCGTCCGCGCCGGAGCGCGAAGTTGACCAGCCTTTCGGCGTGACCTGGGACAACCCGCCGGCGACCCACGCCGATCTCGAACGCTTTTTCGTCCATCTCGAGCAAACGCTGACGGCGATCGAATTCCACGACCCCGACAATCCCCGCCAATTGATGGCACGTCTGCGCCGGCTATTCATGCGCGCCCATCTCGACAGCATGGAAATGAACATTCTGCGTGGCATTCTGGGAACGATCGACAAGCGGCTGCGCGACAAGTCCTGATTCGACATGGCTGGATGGCGATTCCCGAAGGCAGCGCGGCGGCGGCGGAATGGTTGACCGAATTACTGGGTTTTTCCATAATGTCGACACCGATGCAGCGACAGCCGATACTCGCCAATGCGTTTGACCACCAAAGGGCGCTACGCCGTCACCGCCATGCTCGATCTGGCGCTCAACGCCGATCAGGGTCCGGTATGCCTGGCGGATATCTCCAGGCGGCAGGATATTTCGCTGTCCTATCTCGAGCAGCTGTTCGCGCGGCTGCGCCGGGCCAAGCTCGTCAGCAGCGTGCGCGGACCGGGCGGCGGCTATCTGCTGGGCAAGGCGCCCGCCGAGATTTCCGTGGCCGGCGTGATCGACGCAGTCAACGAGTCGATCGATGCGACGCGCTGCCACGGACAGGCGGACTGTCATCAGGGCAGCAAGTGCATCACGCATCATCTGTGGTGCGATCTCTCCGACGAGATCCAGCGCTTCCTGAGCGATATCAGCCTGCTGGAGCTGGTGCATCGCGAACAGGCCCGCTCGACCACGCGACGCGAACCCGACGTGCGCTCGCTCGCCGACGACGCTGCCACGATCACGGTGTCATCGCACTAGGCAAACGCCTGCGAGCCACTATGCTTTAGCGCCTTTTGTTCTAGCGTATCGGGTCCGATTTCCTTTCGATCGACTGCCAGAGATCTTGCGTGCCATGAGTGCTCCGATTTATCTCGACTACGCCGCGACCACCCCGACCGACCCGCGCGTGGCCGAACAGATGATGCGCCACCTGACGATGGACGGGGTCTATGCCAATCCGGCCTCGCGCAGCCACATGCCGGGATGGTTGGCCGAGCAGGCGGTGGAGAACGCTCGCCGTCAGGTCGCCGATCTGATCGGTGCCGACCCGCGCGAGATCGTCTGGACTTCCGGCGCGACCGAGGCGGACAACCTGGCGTTGACCGGTTTCATGCGCGCCAACCGCGCTCGGGGCCGTCACCTGGTGACGTCGATCATCGAGCACAAGGCGGTCGTGGATACCGCGATCGCGCTGGAGAGAGAAGGATTCGAGGTCACTTGGCTGACACCGGGCCACGACGGGCGTATCGAACCGGGCCAGCTGCGCGAGGCAATGCGCCAGGACACCGCCCTGGTCTCGCTGATGGCGGTGAATAACGAGCTCGGCAGCGTCAACGATCTCACCGCCCTCGCCGCCGTCGCGCACGAGTTCGGCGCCCGCTTTCATGTCGATGCCGCGCAGGCCTGCGGACGGCTCGCGCTCGATGTGCAAGCCATGGGCATCGACATGATGTCGCTCTCGGCGCACAAGGCCTACGGCCCCAAGGGTATCGGCGCGCTTTACGTGCGTCGCGATCCGGACCTGCGCATCGAGGCGCTGATCCACGGCGGCGGCCACGAGCGCGGCATGCGCTCCGGCACGCTGCCGACGCATCAGATCGTGGGCATGGGCGAAGCCTTCATGCTGGCCCGCGACGAGCGCGAAGCCGACGGCGCACACGTCCGCGCGTTGCGCCAACGTTTTCTCGACGGCCTGGCGGACTGCGGCGGCATTCATAACCACTCGCCGCTGGACCAGGCCGTACCCAACATCGTCAACCTGGCTTTCGACGGCGTCGACGGCGAATCGCTACTGATGGCGCTGCGGGGGCTGGCCGTCTCCACGGGATCGGCCTGCAATTCGGCCAGCGTGGCACCGTCCTATGTTCTCGAAGGCATCGGCGTTCCGCATCGGCAGGCACTGGCCTCGATTCGCTTCAGTTTTGGTCGCTTCACCACCCTTGAAGAGATCGACGCGGCCGTCGCCGACATACGCCGCGCCCTGAGTGGGTTGCGTCAACCCGCCAAAGCCGCCATGAATCATCGTTAGAGGAACGGCAGTTGCCGTTCGTCTTCGGCAGGAGAAATACCATGCAGAACATTACCATCAGTGAATCCGCCGCCACCCAGATTCGCCACGTGCTCGAAGAGCGCGGCAGTGGCCTGGGCCTTCGCGTGGCGATCAAGCCGAGCGGCTGCTCCGGTTACAGCTACGTGCTCGATATCGCCGACGACCTGCGCGCCGAAGATGTCGAGTTCGAAGAGCGCGGGGTCAAGGTACTGGTCGACCGGGAAGCGCTGAACGTTCTCGACGGCACCGAGGTCGACTACGTCAGCGAAGGGCTCAATCGCTTCTTCCGCTTCAACAATCCCAACGTCACCGACGAGTGCGGCTGCGGCGAAAGCTTCAACGTTTGAGCTCCGCCCCGATCGTCCCGGCCCGGTCTGCCCGGTGCTCTTTGATCGCCGCTCGCTGACCGACGCTTGCTGATCGACGCATCCCGACCAACGAGGCCGGGATGCGTCGGCCAAGGGCTTGCGCTACAATGGCGCGATTTTTCGGACGGGGCGTTGTGGCCGGGAATGAATGGTTCGGCATGAACCTTCGCCTCGCCTCATCTACCTATTTTTTTCCGCTCGCGACAATCGCGATCGATTCATTATCAATGCACTACTACCAGGAGACCTAAATTCATGGCCACCGAGCGCACGCTTTCCATCATCAAGCCCGATGCCGTTGCCAAGAACGTGATCGGCGACATCTACAGCCGCTTCGAAAAAGCCGGTCTGCAGATCGTCGGCGCCAAGATGCTGCACCTTTCCAAGGAGCAGGCGGAAGGTTTCTATGCCGAGCACGCCGAGCGCGGTTTCTTCGCCGATCTGGTCGGCTTCATGACCTCCGGTCCGGTGATGGTCCAGGTGCTCGAAGGTGAAGGCGCGATCGCTAAGAACCGCGAGCTGATGGGTGCCACCAATCCCAAGGAAGCCGCGCCGGGCACCATCCGCGCCGACTTCGCGTCCTCCATCGACGCCAACGCCGCGCACGGTTCCGACGCACCGGAATCCGCTGCTCGCGAAATCAGCTATTTCTTCAAGGATGACGAACTCTGCTCGCGCAGCTGATTCGTCGACCGACCGGCCTTCAGGGCCGGTCGGCCTTCTCCGTCCCAGCACACCCCGCCACTCTCGAGCCGATTCCGTTGCCATGACCGCTGCCACCGCTACTCCGCGCACCAATCTATTGGGGCTCTCCCGCGAGCAGATGGAGACGTTCTTCGTCTCTCTGGGCGAGAAGAAATTTCGCGCTGCCCAGGTCATGAAGTGGATTCACCAGGAAGGTTGCGACGACTTCGAGTCGATGACCAACCTTTCCAAGTCACTGCGTGGCCGCCTGGCAGAACATGCCGAGATCCGTGGCCCGAACGTGGTTTACGAAGGCACCTCCAGCGACGGCACCCGCAAATGGGTGCTGGAAGTCGAGGACGGGAGCTACGTCGAAACCGTGCTGATTCCGGCCGACAACGGCGCGCGGCGGACGCTTTGCGTGTCGTCCCAGGTCGGCTGCTCGCTGGACTGCAGCTTCTGCTCTACCGGCAAGCAGGGTTTTCAGCGCAACCTGACCAGCGCCGAGATCATCGGCCAGGTGTGGGTGGCCCAGCAGCGTGCCGGCGGCCGCATGAGCGCCCCCGACGGACGCAAGGCGATCACCAACGTGGTGATGATGGGCATGGGCGAACCTCTGCTCAACTATGACAATGTGGTGCCGTCGATGAAGCTGATGCTCGACGACAACGCCTACGGCATGTCCAAGCGCCGCGTGACGCTATCGACTTCCGGCGTAGTGCCGATGATCGACAAGCTGGGCGACGACATCGATGTGAGCCTGGCGATTTCGCTACACGCCGCCAATGACGAGCTACGCAACGAGCTGGTGCCGCTCAACCGCAAGTACAACATCCGCACGCTGTTGGATGCGTGCCATCGCTACCTCGCCAAGTGCGAGACGACGCGTCATGTCACCATCGAGTACACCCTGATCAAGGACGTCAACGACCAGCAGGTACACGCCGAGGAACTGGTGGCGCTGCTCGCGGAGTTGCCGTGCAAGATCAACCTGATCCCGTTCAACCCGTTCCCGCACTCGGGTTACGAAAAGCCTTCGCGCAATCAGGTGATGCGCTTTCAAAGCTGGCTTTACGAGCTGGGCCACACGGCCATGGTACGCACCACCCGCGGTGACGATATCGATGCCGCCTGCGGCCAGCTGGTAGGTAAGGTCAAGGATCGCACCAAGCGTCACGAGCGCTACATCCAGTCGATCCAGCTGGATGCCGACTGAACGCTTGGGCATGAAGTCGCTACGCGGCCGCCAATGTCTGCCGCCGCCATCGATGTCGCCATCACCTCGAGCAGGCCTCGCCTTGACTTCGACTCGGTGCGGCGCTTTGATGGGAGCCCCAAAACCGCTTTGTTTTCAGTTGCTCGGGATTCGACCTTTGGCTCGTCGCTGTCTCGAAACGTGGGAGAGCCGCGCATGACCCGCTCATCTCGTTGGTGTTCGATACGATCGCTGAGTATCGCGACGGGAGTCGTATGTCTGACGGGGGCGCTGTGTCTATCGAGTGGCTGCGCCACGGCGGTTTCATCCAACGGGCCGAAACAGGATAGCCCTGAGGACGCGGCGGCAGCCTACACCCGCCTGGGCAAGGCGTATCTCGCCGAGGGCAATCTGCCCCGCGCGCAGCAGGCCCTGAATCATGCCGTCGATCTCGACGCCGGCGACAGTGGCGCCCTGGAAGGTCTGGCCCTGCTCTATCAACGTCAGCAAGAGCTGGACCTGGCCGACGACTTTTTCCAGAAAGCCCTGAAAGCCGACCCCGAGGCAACGCGCATTCGCAACAATTACGCGGCCCTTCTGTACCAGCGTGAACAGTACGCCCAGGCGTGCGAGCAACTGGCCGTTGCCAGTCAGGATATCAACTACACCCAAAGAGCCCAGCTGTTCGCGAATCTGGGCCAATGCGAAACCGCCAACGGCGATGCGACTGCCGCTCAGCAGTACTACGAGCGCGCCCTCGATATCGATACGCGCAACGCGCGCAGTCTGTTGGCGCTGGCTCGCATCGATCACACGCAGGGTAACGACGAACGCGCCTGGGAACGCCTGCAGCGTTATTTCACCGTGGCCGGCACCGACGACGATAGCCTGCGACTGGCGAGCGATATCGCCAGTGCGCAAGGAGATTCGACTCGTGCGGCCTTTTACCGTCAGCAGCTCGGCGGCTCCTGAGGCGATCAGCACCCCTTACTCGAGCCCGTGCTCGGAAAAGATCAAAAGGATTTTCGCCCATGAGCGAAATGAACGAACCATCAGTCAAGCAGCAAGACGCACCAGCCCCGTCCCAGGAAACGGCGGGCCACATGCTTCGAAGCGAGCGCGAACGCCAGGGGCTGAGCCTCGAGGATGCCGCGCTGCAGCTCAATCTGCGCCCGATCGTCGTCTCCGGGCTCGAGGAAGACCGCTTCGACCAGGTACCGATCGCCGCGTACCGCCGGGGCTACGTGCGATCTTACGCGCGCCTGCTGGGAATCGATGAGACCCGGGTCGTCAATGCTTACGACGCCACCCATGGGCGCGGCGACATGGAGCGTAAACTCGGCGTGGTTCACACCACCCGAGCGCCTTCTCGAGTCGGCCCGTGGATCTTTCGCCTGTTTACCCTATTGGTCATCATTGGTCTGATATCGTTGACGTTGCTGTGGTGGCAAAGCCGGGAAGGCAACGACATCTTCGGGGGGGGCAGCGACGACAGCCCCATCGCCGTTGATCGCCTGAACGACGAAGGCAACAGTGACGCCGCAACCGCTACCGACGCCGGCAGCTCGAATGGCACCGGCACCGATAGCTCGGCGATGACACCCAACACCGATACCCAGTTGCCGCCACTGCCGACGCAGCAGAATACGCCGACGACCGGCGCCGATGACGCAACGGCCGCGCGCGGCAACGACAACGCCACGGGCGTCTCCGCCTCGGCGGAAACGACAACACCGAGCGACGACGCACGCCAGGCTGCACAGGCCAGTTCCGCAGCGGTAGGCGACGAAACCTCGGCGGCGAATGATGATACGGCGGCCGCTGGCGCCAGCGACAACGAGCTCTCCCTGACTTTCAGCCAGGAGTCATGGACCGAGATCTATGATGCCAACGACGACCGAATTTTCAGCGGGCTCCAGTCCGCCGACAGTCAGGCAACCGCGGAAGGCGAACCGCCCTTTCGTCTGACCATCGGCAACGCCAGTGGCGTGACGCTCGAATATCGCGGCAAGTCGGTCGATCTGAGCCAATACACGGGCGGCAACAATGTCGCTCGCTTCACCCTGGGAGACTGAGAAGCGCCATGCAGATGCCATCTCCGATCACCCGTCGTCTTTCTCGACAGATCCATGTCGGTAACGTGCCTGTCGGCGGCGGTGCCCCCATCGCCGTACAGAGCATGACCAACACCGATACCAACGACGTCGCCGCCACCGTAGGCCAGATCCAGCGCCTGCAGCAGGCCGGCGCCGATATCGTGCGGGTCTCGGTGCCCGACATGGATGCCGCCGAAGCCTTCGGCAAGATCAAGCAGCAAGTCAGCGTGCCGCTGGTTGCCGACATCCATTTCGACTACAAGATCGCCCTGCGCGTAGCCGAACTCGGTGTCGACTGCCTGCGCATCAACCCCGGTAATATCGGCCGCGAGGATCGCGTCCGCGCGGTCGTCGATGCGGCCCGCCATCACGGCATCCCGATCCGCATCGGCGTCAACGCCGGCTCGCTGGAGAAGGATCTGCAGAAAAAATATGGCGAGCCGACCCCGGAAGCGCTGGTTGAATCGGCGATGCGCCATATCGACCACCTCGACCGGCTCGATTTCCACGACTTCAAGGTCAGCGTCAAGGCCAGCGACGTCTTCATGGCCGTGGCCGCCTACCGGCTGCTGGCCAAGCAGATCGAACAGCCGCTGCACCTCGGCATCACCGAAGCCGGTGGCCTGCGCTCGGGCACGGTGAAGTCATCGATCGGCCTCGGCATGCTGCTGATGGACGGCATCGGTGACACGATCCGCGTCTCGCTCGCCGCGGATCCTGTCGAGGAGATCAAGGTCGGCTTCGACATGCTGAAGAGCCTCAAGCTGCGCGCCAAGGGCATCAACTTCATTGCCTGCCCGAGCTGCTCGCGTCAGAACTTCGACGTCATCGCCACCATGAATGCCCTCGAGACGCGTCTCGAGGACGTGATGACACCGCTGAACGTCTCGGTGATCGGTTGCGTGGTCAACGGCCCCGGCGAAGCCAAGGAGACCGACATCGGCCTCACCGGCGGCAGCCCGGCCAACTTGGTCTACATCGACGGCAAGCCGGCCAGCAAGCTGCGCAACGACCATCTGGTCGACGATCTCGAAGCGCTGATCCGCCAGAAGGCCAAAGAGAAAGAGAGCCAGGAAGACGCCGTCATTGCCCGCGGGGCGTGAACACGCGAGGTGCCAGCGCGTGTCCGCGAGGCTTGATGCTTCGCCATTCTCGATCCGGGAATCACCGACGAACGCCCAGGCAGGCCGCCTGTGGCGTTTTGCTATAAGCAGGAGTGTCAGTTGAGCAACAAACTACAAGCCATTCGTGGCATGAACGATCTGCTGCCGGACCAGTCACCCGCGTGGCAATACCTCGAACGGCAGCTGCGCTCACTGGTGGATCGCTACGATTATCGCGAGATCCGCACGCCGATCGTCGAACCGACGGTGCTGTTTGCCCGCTCCATCGGCGAGGCGACCGATGTGGTCGAGAAGGAGATGTATACCTTCGACGATCGCAATGGCGAAAGCCTGACACTGCGTCCGGAAAATACGGCCGCCGTCGTGCGCGCCGCGATGGAACATGGTCTGCTCCACAACCAGACCCAGCGGCTGTGGTACATGGGCCCGATGTTCCGTTACGAGCGCCCTCAGAAAGGCCGCTATCGCCAGTTTCATCAGATCGGCATCGAAGCTTACGGCATGAGCGGCCCCGATATCGATGCCGAGATCATTCTGCTCTCCGCCCGCCTGTGGCGTCAGCTCGGCATGGCCGACCACGTGACGCTCGAGCTCAATTCGCTGGGTTCGCCGGAGGCGCGCGCTGCCTATCGTGAATCCCTGGTGGCCTACTTCGAGTCTCACCGCGAGGTGCTCGACGAGGATTCACAGCGTCGCTTGATCACCAACCCGCTGCGAATCCTCGACTCCAAAAATCCGGCCATGGGCGAGATGCTCGCCGGCGCGCCGCAGCTGCTGGATCATCTCGACGACGAATCCCGCGAGCATTTCGAACGGCTCAAGTCGACGCTCGACGCCGCCGGTATCGAATACCGCATCAATCCGCGACTGGTGCGCGGTCTCGACTACTACTCGCGCACGGTGTTCGAGTGGACCACCACGGCCCTCGGCAGTCAGGGTACGGTCTGCGGTGGCGGTCGCTACGACGGTCTGGTCGAACAGCTCGGCGGCAAACCCACGCCCGGCGTGGGCTTCGCCATTGGCCTCGAACGCCTCATGCTGCTGCTCGAAACGCTCGAGCTGGTCCCCGAAGAGGCCAAGGGCGGTGCCGATGCCTACCTACTGGCGATGGGCGAATCCGCCGAGCGTGAAGCCCTGCTGCTGGGCGAGCGTCTGCGCGATGCTCTGCCCGAGCTGCGTCTTCAGGTACACTGCGGCGGCGGTAGCTTCAAGAGCCAGATCCGGCGCGCCGATCGCAGCGGTGCCCGGTTCGCGCTGATTCTGGGTGAAGACGAAATCGCCAACGCGCGACTGACATTGAAGCCGCTGCGCGACGACAGCGAACAACAGACACTCGCTCAGGACGAGGCCATCGCCTGGCTCGGCCGACAGTTCGCCTGAGTGGGACGAGAGCGACTGGTTCAAAACCCAGACTCGGCGGCGAACGAATGCCGTGAAGGCGCGGGTGCCGTGTTGCTGGCCATAGCCGTTTTGGAACGAATTAAGGAGACCGCCCGTGGCGGAGCTTAGGACCGAAGAAGAGCAGCTGGACGCGATCAAGGAATGGTGGAAATCCAACGGTAGCGCCCTGCTGGTCGGCATTGTCATCGCCGCCGCCGGCGTCTTTGGCTGGCAGGCGTGGCAGCGCCATCAGGAAGGCCAGTCTGCCGAAGCCTCCAACAGCTATCAGCAGCTGATCGCCATCGCCAGCAGCGATACGCTCGACGACAATGCCCGCAAGCAGGCTTTCGATCTTGCCGACGGCTTGCAGAGCGATCATGGCGATACGCTGTATGCCGATCTGGCCGGCCTGCTGGAAGCCAAGATCGCCGTCAATGCCGACGACACCGATCGCGCCCGCGAGGCGCTCAACGATGTCGTCGACGACAGCGACCGCCCCTATATGCAGGGCCTGGCTCGAATCGACCTGGCGCGCCTGCAGATCGCCGGCGACGACCCGAGTCAGGCGCTCGAGACCCTCGAAGATGCCGTGCCCGGCCCGCTCGAAGCGCAGCGCCAGAACGTGCTCGGTGACGCCTATCTGGCGCTCGAGCGTCCCGATGACGCGCGCAAGGCCTATCAGCAGGCACAAAGTCTGGCGCAGGATGCCGACCAGACCATCTATGGCCTGCAGCTCAAGCTAGACGATCTCGGTGCGGAGGACGCTACCCAATGAAATTGACCCACCTACTTCTGCCTCTGGGGTTGACCGCCACGCTGCTGGCCGGCTGTGCCGGTAGCGTCGAGCCGCAGTATCCGCCCAAGCCGCTTCAGGACTTCACACCCAAGGTCAGCCTCGACGAGCGCTGGGACCAGGGCATCGGCGAGGGGCTGGGCCGGGCCCGCTATCCGCTCACACCGATCGTCGACAACGGCACGATCTATGCGGTCGACGAGACCGGGGATCTTCGTGCCATCGGTACCGACGACGGCGAGACCGAGTGGGACGTCGAGCTTGGCACGCCAATCTCCAGCGGGATCGGCGCCGACAGCACCCATCTCTATATTGGTACGCGCAATGGTGAAGTCCTGGCCGTGAGTCGCGATGACGGCAGCGTCGACTGGAAGTCGCGTGTTTCCAGCGAAGTGCTGGCCGCACCGCAGGTCAACAGCGAGCTCGTCGTGGTGCAGAGTGTCGACGGTGCGGTGACGGCCCTCGACCGTCTCGACGGCAGCGAGAAGTGGGTCTATTCGAGCTCGCAGCCGGCGTTGACGCTGCGCGGCACCGGCGCGCCCCGCGTCATCGAACCGGTGTCGTTCGCCGGGTTTGCCAACGGTCGTCTGGTGACGCTGGACAATCGCAGCGGCCAGCCGCTATGGGACATGCGCGTCGCCGTGCCCAAGGGACGTACCGAAGTCGATCAGCTCGTCGATCTCGACGGCCAGCCGGTGCTGACCCAGGACGGCCGCCTGTTCGTGACCAGCTACAACGGTCGCCTGCTGGCGCTGGAAGCCACTTCGGGCAAGGTACTGTGGGAGCATGAAGAGTCCAGCTACCTGACGCCGTTGGTGGTGGGCAATTACCTGTTCACGGTCAATGCCGCCAGCCATGTCATCGCCATCGAGGCCGATACCGGCCGCGTGATGTGGGATTCCGACACGCTCGAGGGTCGCTCGCTGACCGCGCCCGCGTTCGTCGACGGCAACATCGCCGTGGGCGATTACGAAGGCTATATCCACCTCATCGATGCCTCGACCGGAGAGATGAGCGGCCGCGAAGAACTTGGCGGCGACGGCCTGACACTGCCATTGCTGACCGGTGATCGGCGCATCTACGCGCTGAGCAACGACGGCACGCTGGCAGCCTACGACCTCGAGACGCTTTCCGATCGCAACTGATCGTACCCGAAAGCCCTCTATCGGCCCCGCAGATGCGGGGCCGATTGCGTTGTAGCGAACCGGATCCGCGGATTCGGATTTCACGCTCGTCACATGCTAGAATGCCCGGTTGTTAGCATCGATCGCACCTGGTTCTCCGACGCCTCCCGCTGATCGTCCATCTTGTCACCGCCCTTTTGCGAATCGCCATGAACCCTGTTATCGCCCTGGTTGGCCGACCCAACGTCGGCAAGTCGACGCTTTTCAACCGCCTGACACGAACGCGCGATGCGCTGGTGGCCGATTACCCCGGCCTGACCCGCGACCGCAAGTACGGTAGCGGGCAACTCGGCGACAAGACTTACACCGTGATCGATACCGGCGGCATCAGTGGCGACGAACACGGCATCGACGCGGCGATGGCGGAGCAATCGCTCACCGCCATCGACGACGCCGATATCGTGCTGTTCATGGTCGACGGGCGTGCCGGCCTGATGCCCGCCGACCAGGCGATCGCCAACCATCTGCGCGTCAATCAGAAGAAGACCTGGCTGGTGGTGAACAAGACCGACGGTCTGGAAGAACACGCCGCGATGGCCGAGTTCTGGGCGCTGGGCCTGGGCGATCCCCACCCGATTGCGGCCTCTCACGGGCGTAACGTCACCACCCTGATCGACGAGGTGCTGGCGCCCTTCCCCGAGCGCGACCCCAACGCGGGCCCGGCCGGCTACCATCCCGGCATCCATATCGGCGTCATCGGCCGGCCCAACGTCGGCAAGTCTACGCTGGTCAACCGCATGCTGGGCGAAGATCGCGTGGTGGTGTTCGACGAAGCGGGGACCACTCGCGACTCGATCGAAATTCCGTTCGAGCGCCGCGGCAAGCCCTACGTGCTGGTGGACACCGCCGGTGTCCGGCGACGCAAGAACGTCAGCCTGATCGCCGAGAAGTTCTCGATCGTCAAGACGCTGGAGGCGATCAAGGAGTGCCACGTCGCGATCATGGTGCTGGACGCGCGCACCGGCCTGGTGGAACAGGACATGCACCTGCTCGACTATGTCCTCAGCAGCGGCCGCGCGCTGGTGCTGGCGGTCAACAAGTGGGATGGCCTGGAGAGCGAGGCGCGGGACAAGATGCGCTCCGATATCAAACGCCGTCTGGGATTCGCCGACTACGCCGAGCTGCATTTCATCTCGGCGCTGCATGGCACCGGCGTCGGCGATCTCTACAAGTCGGTCGACAAGGCCTTCGACAGCGCCAACAGCCACTGGTCGACCAATCGTCTGACCACCATCCTGCAGGACGCCGTCAGCGAGCATCAGCCACCGATGATCAATGGCCGCCGCATCAAGCTGCGCATGGCGCACCAGGGCGGCAGCAATCCGCCGATCATCGTCGTCCACGGCAACCAGACGTCATCGCTGCAGGAAGCCTACAAGCGCTATCTGACCAACACCTTCCGCAAGGTGCTGAAGGTGCGGGGCACGCCGATTCGGTTCGAATTCCGTTCCGGCGACAACCCCTACGATACCGACGCTGGCGCTAGCGACCGTGAGAAGGCCAAGAAACGTGAACTGGGCCGCAGTCGCGAAGCGCGCAAGAACCGGCGCTGACACCACCCTCGTCGCTCACGTTCCACCTCTCACCGCGGCGGAACGGCGATCCGGGTCTGATCGCGTCCGCCCTGCTTGGCCTCGTACATCGCCCTGTCGGCCGCCTCCAGCAGCGTTTCGGCATCCGACCATTCATGGGTGCTCGCCACCCCGGCGCTGAAAGTGACGTGAAACGTTTCCGTCGCGGCCACGCATTCCAGTTGTGAAAAGCTGACGCGAATGCGCTCGATGGCCTCACGGGCGTTTTCCAGCGAGCACGACGGCAGCACCGCGACGAACTCCTCCCCGCCATAACGCCCGACGTGATCGACGCGCCGCAGACGCTGGCGTAGCAGATTGGCCAGCAGCCGAATGACGTAGTCGCCGGTGCCATGACCGTAGGTATCGTTGATCGACTTGAACCGATCGATATCGATCATCACCACGCACGCCGCGGTATGGGTACGCTGGCCGCGGGCCATCTCGAGCTCGATCAGCTCCTTGATCGCCGGGTGCTTGATCAGGCCGGTGAGGCCGTCGCGAGCCAGCGCCAGACTCAGTTGACGTGAGCGCTGCGCCCGCGCGGTCACCGCGGCGACCAGCGCCACGTCGGCAATCGGCTTGACCAGGAAGTCATCCCCCGCCAGGGCCAGCGCCTGGGCCTGACGATGGGCATCCGACTCCGCCGACAGGTAAACCAGCGGAATCTTCAGCCAGTCGTCGTCGAAACGGATGATCCGCGCCAGCTCCGGGCCGGAGCAACCCGGCATGTTGATATCGATCAGCACCAGATCGGGCACGAAATCGCGCAGACCCCGCAGCACGTCCTGGGGGTCGCTGATCACTCGCGATTCGATGCCGGCCATCTTCAGCGTCAGCCGAAAATGCTCGGCCAGTTCGATATCGTCGTCGACGATCAATACCCGGTAGGGATCCTGCTGCGGCAGGTTGACCAGATGGCGCAGGCGATGCTCCAGCGAAGGTACATCCACCGGATGGGTGAAGAATCCCTGGGCACCGTGACGGACGGCATTCAGCCGCGCTTCGAAGCCGCTCTCGGCGCTCAGCATTATCAATGCCGCCTCAGGCACGGCCTCCATGGCGGGCTTCCAGATCTCCTCCGCCACCTTGGCGGTATCGACGATGGCGATATCCGGATGCCACGAGGACCAGGTTCGATGAGGATCGAGAGCCCCCGACAGCTGCCGACATTCATAGCCGAAACCGCTCAACGACTGGATGAGAGTCTCGGTATCGCCGTCCGCCAGCACCGCCACGCGTATCGCCCGGTCGCCGCTGGCTAGATAATAGCTACCCTGTGGCTCGTCGACTTCCGAAAGCGGCGGGCTTTCCAGCGCGCGATAGCAATCCTGCAGCCGGTCATGCAGCGCCGTCAGCATCGGTGGCGTTGGCGGATTGGTGTTCTCGAGAGCCGTCTGCAGCCAGATTTCCATCTCGCGCGCATCGCGACTCAACGCCGTATAGCCGAAACTGCCCGCCGAACCGGCGATACGGTGCAGCCCCTGGCGCAGCAAGTCGAGCGCGTCGAAAGTGATAGCGCCTTGCCGCGCGCTCATCTCCCGCGACTGCGCCATCAACGTCTGCAGATCGTCGATCAGGCGTCGGCTGTACTGCTCGCGCAGCGCGGCCAGACGCGCCTGAACATCGATATCAGACATGATGCTGCTCCCAGATGCGACGCAGCTGTTCGGCCAGCGTCATGGGATCGAAGGGCTTGATCACCACGTCCAGGGCACCGATGGCACGATAGTGCTCGATCTCGCTGGGCTGGACCTTGGCCGTCATGAAGACCACTGGAATCGCCTGCGTCGAGGACTGCTCACGGAGTTTGCCCAGCGTCGTGGGACCGTCGATGCCGGGCATCATCACGTCCAGCAGAATCAGATCCGGCTGCCAGGCGTCGGCTCGCGATAGCGCCGACTGTCCGTCGTCGCAACTGGTGACCTCGAAGCCGCCCACGATCTCGAGTGCCACCTTGGCCACTTCCTGAATCGAGATATCGTCCTCGACGTGCAAAATACGTTGAAGGGGTTTCATATCAACCTCATTCCTTCTGGTCTTCCTCTTTATCGCCCTCGGGTTCGTCATTCGAAAGCGCCCTGGTGGCATTGAGCTGACGGTCGAAGGCATCCATCAATGCCTCCGCGGAGAGCCCCGGTTTGGCGATCGCCGTTTTGACGCGGCCTACCAGCGTCGGCGCCAGGGCCTCCTCCGACAGGATGATGACGGCCGGCTGTCTGGCGAGCTGGCTCAGTATCGGAATGATCTCCCAGCCGGGGCCCTGGGGCGCGGTCAGATCCAGCGAGATCAAGCCATAGTCGTGACTGTCGAGCAGGTAGCGAGCCTCCTGCAGTGAACGCGCCACATCTAGCGTCATGCTGGGGGCGATCTGTCCGGCAACGCGCTGGGAGAGTCCGGCATCGCTTTCGACATGGAGAATCCGCTCGTGTTGCGGACGCAGACTCAATGAGCTGTGCAGCGCGCCGGCGAGGCGCTTCTCGTTGAAGGGCTTGGCCAGCCAGTCTACGGCAGCCATCCGACCGCCGATCTCGAGCTGGCCCTCTTCCGCCTTCGCCGATACCACCAGCACGGGTAGATCGCGCGTCTGCGGCTGTTCCCGCAGCTGGCGCAGCAGGGTCAGGCCGTTGCCGTCGGGCAGCATCAGATCGAGTGTGAGAGCGTCGAAACTGCGCCGTTCCAGCCATTTCAACGCCTCGCTCATGGTGTGGGCGATTTCGGCCTGATAGCCCCAATGCCTTACCAGCGTTGCCAACAGCATTGCCGTATCGTGGTCGTCCTCGACGATCAGCAGTCGAGAACCGGCGGCGACCGTCTCGTCCGTGCTTGCCAGCGCCTTCTCATCGGGATGCCGTCGCGATCCGTCGACGCCTTCCCCGACGCCCTCCAGGGCACCTACTGAGGTAGAGGCCGGCTCCACGCACGGCAGCTCGAAGAAGAAGCAGGCGCCATGGCCCTCTTCCGAGAAGAAGTTGATCGACCCGCGCATGCGCTCGACGAGCTCGCGAGTGATGGCAAGCCCCAGCCCGGTGCCGCCCTGCTTGCGGGTGGTGGAGGCATCGGCCTGGGAGAATTTCTGAAAGATACGCTCGTGGAATTCGACCGGAATCCCCGGCCCGTGATCGATGACACTGACGCGCACCCGATCGGCGATCGGCTCGACCACAATGTCGACCTGCGTCTCCGGCGGCGAAAATTTGGCGGCGTTGGAGAGCAGGTTGCTCAAGACCTGCTGAAGGCGCATCGCATCGACGTTGACCATCGCTCGATCGAGGCGCCTGGTAATCACGTAGTGGGTATGAAACTGATCCGCATAGCCCTGGTTGGCCTCGACTGCCTGATCGATCAGGGGCATCAGCGCCTGGTCCTGCATCTGGAACGACATCTTGCCCGCCACCAGCTTTTCCATGTCGAGCAGGTCATTGATCAACAGGATCAGACGCTGGGAGTTATTATGCGCGGTCGTCAGCATGCTCCGCATAGCATCCGGCGGCGTGCCCAAGACACCGCCTTGAATCAACCCCAGCGCACCGGAGATCGAGGTCAACGGCGTGCGCAGCTCATGACTGACCGTCGAAATGAACTCTCCTTTCAAGCGCTCGTCGCGTTTGCGTGCAGTCACGTCATGCAAAAAACCATGCCATATCGTTCCGCCATCGTCCTCACGCTCGGGAATCGACTGTCCGGCGAGCCAGATAAATTCTCCATTGTCCTGTCTCACCCGGTACTCGCAATTCCAGGGAGTCAAATTACGCTCGGACTCGCTGACGGAAATCGCCAGACGCTCTGCATCATCTTCATGTACTCGCTCGAAGACATGAGAAGCATCCTCGGCGGCCTCCTCGGGCGTGATCCCATAGAACGTCTTGATCGCTTCACTGGCATAGGGGAACGACGACCGCCCTGCCGAATCTTGACGGTATTGGTAAATCAAACCTGGCGTCTGTGAGGCAATCTTGCGCAACCGCTTGCTCAATTCTTCTCGCGCCTCGACATCCTTCCAGCGCATTAGTGTGGCGCCAATCCAGCGTGCCAGTAGGCGCACGAACTCCTCGTCAACCTCATTGAATTGTCGCGGATACACTTGGTCACTACTAAACGCCAGCGCGCCATAGCGCTTGCCATGCACCCAGATGGGCGCACCAATGTAGCTCTTGAGCTCATAGCGCAACCGACACCGATGCTCCGAGAAACCATCGGCATCGGCGTCGGAAAAAGCGACGACATCGGCGCTGGCCATGGTCAGCTCGCAGAATGTATCGCTGGTTTTCAGATGCTGCCCCGGCTCGAATCGCTGATCGATGGAGTAGGCAGCTTGAATCAGATAATCCTCGCCTTCGATGCGATTGGCGACGGCGAACGGCATACCCAAGTGTTCAGCGCCCTCCTGCAGCGCCTTTTCCACCAGACGCTGAAAACAAGTCTCTTGAAAGGCAGCGATGTCGTTGAGCGTCTGCAACGTATCTTTCTGCGCCTCGAGACGCTGATTGAGAGACTCGAGCGTCGACTTCTGCCCCTCGAGTCGCTTTTGATGACGAAGCATGGTGTCCCGGGTCACACGACGCGTGCCCCATAGCAACAACAGCAGGCAGGCTTCGGCAATAAGCCAGGCCACTCCCCAACGCAGCCAAGTGTTGACGATCAGCGCATCGCGATGCTCAAGTTGAGTCGTGATGTCTTTCCAGACCGCGACCGCCGCAACCGCTCGCGAGCTTTCGTCGCCGGATTGACTCAACGGGACCAGCGTCAATAGATAGCCGCGTCCACCCTCCCCCTCGACCACGGTCCAATTCGCCTGGTCGTGAACGACCGGAAGCTGATGTCGCGACACCCAGCCATCGATTAATTCGTCCGATCGGTTGGCGACTTGCCACCCGGGCGAGGTGCCATCGCCTTGAGGAGCAAGAATCGCGACACCACTTTCCAACTGCGCGGAAAGCTTATCGACGTTGGGCACGACGGCGAATTCCACCTCCAGCAGTCCGACGAGCACATCGTTTTTCTCATCCTCAGGGGCGAAGATGGGGGCAACGCCAGCCGTGGTGGCGCGCGAGCCGTCGAACTCGATGCCGTAAACCGCCTCCCGTGTTTCCAGGCTCTGTCGCAACAGGTAGTCACTGTCCCCGGATGCTTGGGACGCGCCATTCGACTGCAGGCTCAAGAAGGGATCCGCGTCGGTGTCACCGGGCAGGAAGAGATTAAGCTCCAGAGCGTTGCCCGCCTCCAGCGCCTCCCAATAGGGGACGAGGTTCTCGCGCAGCCGGGCTCGGATCGCTCGAAGTCGACCCGGTGGGAGCGGCGTCACAGCCTGCGCCATGACCCCTCTGACCACCGGATTGGCGACAAGAGTGGTGGCCAGCACCTGAACGCGGCGTTCGAGTCCCGCTCGAGAGGCATTGATGGTGACGCCTTGCTCCTGAGACTGAAAATCAAGGTCTCGGGAAAAAGCTTCGCGGTCGTTGTACAACGCCTGCAGTAGCATCCAGCCGAAAAAAAGCGTCAGCAAGACACTGCCCAGCAGAATCAGCCATATCGGTAAGCGAGAGACTTTCACCCGTTTTTCCCCTCATGAAGCCTTGATGAGCTGAGCTTGGCTCATGCTTTTTCATGAGAGTACCGTAATCTTTTATTCCGTGGCGCGTCGAATAGACTGCGATCCGACCCACTGACAGGCAAATTGCCACGCGGCACGGCCACTGCGAACGCCTCGCAGGGTGGCGTAGCGCACGGCTTCGGCGCGAGCCGCCTCGTTCCAGGCAGACTCCCCGCCCAGGTGCGCGACCCAGTGTTCACAGGTCTCGAGATAGGCCTGTTGGCCGAACGGGTGAAAGGCGAGCCACAGGCCAAACCGGTCCGACAGCGAAATTTTCTCTTCCACCGCGTCGCCGTGATGCAGCTCGCCCTCGACCAGATGCGTCTGCTGATTGTCGGCCATGGATTCCGGCAACAGATGGCGTCGGTTCGATGTCGCGTAGAGCAGCACGTTGTCCGGCGGGCCGGTGAGGGTGCCATCGAGCACGCTTTTCAATGCCTTGTAGGCATCGTCGCTGCCCTCGAACGAGAGGTCGTCGCAATAGACGACGAAACGCTCCGAGCGATCGCGCAGCCGCTGGACCAGGATCGGCAATGCCACCAGATCGTGGCGGTCGACCTGAATCAGACGCAATCCTTCCCCCGCCAGGGTATTGAGCAAGGCGCGGACCATCGACGACTTGCCGCTGCCGCGAGCGCCCCAGAGCAAGGCATGGTTGGCAGGGTAACCCTGGAGAAAGGCACGGGTATTCTCCAGCAGGGCGTGCTTCTGCCGTTCGACGCCGATCAGATCATCCAGCGTCACGCCGTCGCGTGGCGATACGGCGACCAGCTGCCCGCCCAGGGGGTGAGATTGCCACAGCGCCGCGATATCACGGCTCCAGTCCACGGCTGCCGGCTGCTCCGGCAGCCAGCTTTCGACACGATCCAGCAGGCGGCTCACCCGTAGCGCAAGATCCCCATACATCTTCGATTCTCCCTACCATTTGAAAATGGGAACGTCTCGGCTGGAGATGGAAACGTCCCGGATAACAACGCAAAAATGCGCCAAACAGAGCAGACTGGCAGCGCCACGCTACCGACGAGATACCGACGATGGCGATCGACGTGACAGACGATTGCAGATTGCCGGAAACAGCGTATCTTGTGCCGGTTGATTCCACGGGTCCAGTCGTGGGCGGTGACGGCCAACCTTGTCTGCCCGGCCCCGAGGCGAGCCCTGCTTGATGGAATCGCCGTTTTCACCGTATTTTCCAACCACTCCCCCAGCTGACTACTGCCTGGAAAAACGATGCTCTCTCGTTGCCGTCCGTTCTTAGCTCTGACGCTGGTGGCTTTGCTCGGCGGCTGCCTGGCACTGCCTCAGGTCGGCTTGATGCTGGGCCGAATCGCGCTGTCGTCGATGGGCGTGGAAAACGTGCGGATCGGTAACTATCACTTTTCCCCCGGGCTGGAAGACATCGACGAGCTCTCGCTGCTGAGTTCCGGGCTGGCGCTGGCCGGGCTACCGGTGAATATCGACCTGCCGCTGGTGATGATGCTGCCGGCAAGCGCGCCCTCGATCGCACTTCAGGGCTTCGATTGGCAGCTGCAGGTACCCGGCGCCGAGCTTGTCACTGGCGAGGTCGACGAGCCCGTTCAACTGCAAGGCGGCGAGCCCACCACCGTGACGCTGCCGGTTGCGCTCGAACCGGCCGGACTCGACGAGATGAGCTCGAAAGCCGAACGCGTCTCGTCGTTGCTGGCGCTGGCGCGTCGACTCAGCGCTACGGGGGAGCTGCCGGCGGGCAGCCGGCTGTCGTTGACGCCAACGCTGCCGGCCGCCCTCGGTGGCATCGTCACCGCACCGACATTGACGCTGGATGTCGGCGAGCCGCCAACGACATCGCCAGGTGACCCGCCGGAGAGCGCACCCGGAAACGCAAGCGAGGACGCGAGAGAGAACGCGCCGGGTTGACCACCCCGCCAGGCCGGGTATCTTGAGCGGATCGATAATCCGTCCCGACAAACCGTCATGACGACAGAGTTTCAGGCAGCTCCGGAGATACTCATGGAAGATTCGAAGACTTTCGCATCGCGCCTCACATCGCCCCTAGCATCGACCCTCGCATCGAAAAGACCGTCCTCGCGGCTGATCGGCGCGCTCGGCGTCGCTGCACTGCTGAGTGCGTGCAGCACCTCGCCGATGGGCCGCAACCAGCTGGCGTTCTACTCCGATGACGAGCTTTCCCAGATGGGCAAGCAGAGCTTTTCCCAGTACGAACAGGAACTGCCCACGGTCGGCGGCGCGCAGGCGACCTACGTCCAGTGTGTGGCCAAGGCGATCACTGCGGCCGTCCCCGACAGCGCCGGAATTTCCGATTGGGAAGTCAAGGTGTTCAAGGACGACACCGCCAACGCCTTCGCCTTGCCGGGCGGTTATATCGGCGTCAACACCGGGCTGCTCAACGTCGCCACCAATCAGGATCAGCTGGCTGCGGTCATTGGCCACGAAGTCGGGCACGTGCTGGCGCACCACGCCAACGAGCGCGTCTCCACTCAGGCCGCGACACAGAGCGGGCTTTCGGTACTGCAGTCGGTGGCCGGCCTGCAGGGCGCCGGTGGCGAGCAGGTCATGGGGCTGTTGGGCGCGGGCGCCCAGTACGGCGTGATCCTGCCATTCTCGCGCAAGCAGGAGTCGGAGGCCGATCTGGTCGGTCTCGACCTGATGGCCGATGCCGGCTTCGACCCCAGCTCGAGTATTCAGCTATGGCAGAACATGTCGGCCGAAAGCCAGGGCGAACAGCCTGCCTGGATGTCGACCCACCCCAGCAACGCCCAGCGCATGGAAGCCCTGCATGACCGGCTCAGCGAAGCCGAGCCGCGCTATGAGCAGGCCAAGGCCGATGGCAAGCGGCCCAACTGCAAGGCTTGATTGGGATCAGGGCAACATATTCGAAGGTGTTCGAGTTACCACTGACGTCGCGTCAACCGCCCTGTTGCCCGTGAATGCGAGGGGGATCCCCTCGCGCTCCCCTTTCTTGACGTCGCATGACGGCGAGACCCTGACCGCTGGAGCGCTGCTCCCGGGTCGGCGCGTAAGCACATCCCTGTGCCGACGCGCCTCTGGCGACACCCCTGCCGCCAGACCCGTCTCAGCGCTCCAACTGTCAGCACCGTCATGAAGACGTCAGGGGATGGCAAGTTCGACGTACAGGCTTTGCCGGCCTCTCCGCCTACGAGCGCTTACAGCTCCCGCCTCAGCAGCTCCCGCAGCGGTGCGGTATCCGGACGCACCTGACGCCACAGCCAGAAGGACTCCGCCGCCTGCTCGATCAGCATGCCAAGCCCGTCGACGGTGCGCGCGCCGTGCTCGGCCGCCCAGCGCAGAAACACCGTCGGCTCGGCGGCATACATCATGTCGTAGGCCATACCCTCCGCAGCGAACGTCTGGTCGGGCAGCGGTGGCAGATCGCCGGCCAGGCTGGCACTGGTCGCGTTGATGACCAGATCGAACGGCCCCTCGACGGCGTCGAATCCACAGCCGGCCACGTCACCTCTGGTGGCGAACAGCAGCGCCAGTTCCTCCGCCTTGGCCACCGTACGGTTGGCGATCGTCAGCGAAGCGATACCGGCCTCCAGCAGCGGTTCGATCACCCCACGGGAGGCGCCACCGGCGCCGAGCAACAGCACGCGCGCCCCCTCGAGCGGAGCGGCGTGGGCCTGCAGGTCGCGGACCAGCCCGACACCGTCGGTGGTATCGCCGTAGGTCTGGCCATCGCGCCCCACCATCAACGTATTCACGGCACCGGCCAGCTGCGCTCGCGGTGACAGCACCTGCGCCAGCGCATAGGCGTCCTGCTTGAACGGCACCGTGACATTGGCGCCGCGGCCGCCGGCTTCGACGAACGCCTGCCAGGCCCCCGCGAAGTCGATCTCGGGCGCTTCGATGGCATCGTAGCGCAGCGATTGCGCGGTCTGCTCGGCGAACGCCCTGTGGATACGCGGTGATTTCGAATGGCCAATGGGGTTGCCGAAAACGGCGTAACGGTCGGTCATGACGGTTGGGGTTCCTCGGTGACGGATAGCCAGTCGCGGGGTTCGAGGAACGCCTGCAGACGCGCCTCCTCGGTGCCGGCCTGCGGCGTCCATTGATACTTCCAGCGCGCCAGCGGTGGCATCGACATCAGAATCGATTCGGTACGTCCGCCACTCTGCAGCCCGAACAAAGTGCCGCGGTCCCACACCAGATTGAATTCGACGTAACGCCCGCGCCGGTAGGACTGGAATTCCCGCTCGTGCTCGCCGAAAGGCACCTCGCGACGACGCCGGGCGATCGGCTCGAACGCCTCGAGAAAGCTCTCGCCGACTGAGCGCTGGAAAGCAAAGCACTCCTCGAACGGCCATTCGTTGAGATCATCGAAGAACAGCCCGCCGATGCCGCGCGTCTCGTTGCGATGCTTGAGAAAGAAGTACTCGTCGCACCAGGCTTTGAAGCGCGGATAGACGTCGTCGCCGAAGGCATCGCAGGCCGCCTTGGCAACACGATGCCAATGCTGAACGTCTTCGAGATAGGGGTAGTAAGGCGTCAGGTCGTAGCCCCCGCCGAACCACCACAAGGGTTCCTCTCCGGCCTTGTCGGCGATGAAGAAACGGATGTTGCCGTGGACGGTGGGCACGTGCGGATTACGCGGATGCAGTACCCAGGAGACGCCGACGGCGTGGAAACTGCGCCCCGCCAGCTCGGGGCGCGCCGCACTTGCCGAGGGCGGCAGTTTCTCGCCGTAGACATGCGAGAAATTGACCCCGCCTTTCTCGAACAGCGCGCCCTCTTCGATCACCCGCGAACGACCGCCACCGCCCTCGGGGCGATCCCAGGTTTCCTCGTGAAAGCGCCCGTCGCCGTCGAGGGTAGTCAGCGCGTTGCTCAGCCGGTCCTGGAACGTGAGCAGGTATTCCTTGACGCGTTCGAGATGAGGATGTGCCACGGTCGTAGTTCCTTCGGGTCCGGAAAATATGAGTTCAGAGAGTGAATCGGGCAGTCTCGCTGCCAGCCGCTCGCGCCCTCAGGCGCGCAGGGTCCGGTTGGTCGTCAGGTCGCGAATGGTACTCGGCCGATCGCGTCCGCCCAAAGGCCCGTCGACGATGCCGTCCAGCGTCGTGCCGAACGTCTCGCGCACCTGCTCGGCGCTCATCGCCGCCGACTCACCGGCACGATTGGCGGACGTCGACACCAGCGGCCCGCCCCAGGCGGCACATAGCGTCTGCACCAGCGGGTGGTCGCTGACGCGTACCGCCAGGGTGGAATGTTCGCCACGAAGCAGCGGCGAGGCGCGGCCGTTGTCGGGCACCAACCAGGTATTGGGGCCGGGCCAGGTCGCGGTCAGCCGGGCCATCGCCGCGTCGTCGATGCCCTCGAGCCAGGCCGAGAGCTGGCGGATGTCACCGGCGATCAGAATCAGCCCTTTTTCACTGGCGCGCCCCTTGAGCGCGATCAACGCCGCCAGCGCCCGCTCGTTGTCCGGATCGCAGCCAAGTCCCCAGACGCCTTCGGTGGGATAGGCGATGATCCCGCCGCGCTGGAGCGCCGCGACCGCTGCCGCATACTCTTGCCTCATCCTTGCCTCGTTTGGATCTCTATTCACGAAAAGCTATGCGTCACGAAAAGCTGCGCGTCACGAAAAACTGCGCGTCACGAGCATCTGCACGACATGAATATCTGCGCGAAAGCCGGTACCAGAACCTGAAGGGAAACAAGGGCACCGAGCGTGGCGCAAATTCTAGCATGTTGGCATGGGCTCGGGCCGCGCCTCGACGTCGCACCCGCCCTCAGCCGCCAGCCGATCCACAGCTGGCGAATGCACGGATCGCCAGCCATATTGACTCGTCGTAGGCTCATCGCCAGACAACGACCGACCCTCGCAGACACTCACCGACCTCGACAGACAGTGACCGGCCCTCGACAGACAACCGACAAGGAAATCGACAATGTCCCGTTCTCCACTCTCTCTATCCCTGATCTCGCTGGCGCTGGCCGGCGGGCTGACCGCCTGCGCCCAGCAACCCGCACAGCCGCCGAGCCAGTCGACGTCGCTTTCCGATGAACTGGTGATGGCGACGGTGTGGATGCAGTCTTCGGGAGAGTACGCCGCGCTCAGCCATCAGGCCTTCAATCTCGCCCGGATGAACCTGGATCGCGCGCTTTCCGCGCCGGGTAACGATCAGCAGCGTCCACCGGCGATCATCGTCGACGTCGACGAGACCGTTCTCGACAACGCGGCCTACGAGGCGTGGTTGATTGCCAACGACGAGAACTACGCCAGCGACAGCTGGCATCAGTGGGTGGAGAAGGCCAGCGCGGTGCCGATGCCCGGTGCCAAGGCATTTCTGGACTACGCCGCATCCCGCGGGGTCGAGGTCTTCTACGTCACCAACCGGCGCGAGAACGAGTCCGACGCGACGCTTCGCAACCTGCGTCAGGTCGGCTTCCCCGATGCCGACAGCGAACATTTCCTGCCGCGCACCGATGCCAGCGACAAGACGCCACGCCGCCAGCGGGTGGCACAGTCGCACTGGGTCGTGCTGCTGATGGGGGACAACCTGGGAGACTTTTCCGCCGGCTTCGATCGCGAGACCGCCGCCGCGCGACGAGCTGCCGTCAATGCGCAGGCCGACGCCTTCGGCAGCCGCTACATCGTGCTGCCCAACCCGGCCTACGGCGCCTGGGAAGAAGCGCTCTACGGCGGCGACTGGAGCCTGAGCGACGAGGAGAAGTCGCGCGCTCGGCGCAACCATCTGGAAGTGTGGGGCGGGGCAGCGACCCAATAGCCTAGGAACCTGATAGCCCAACAGGCGGCATTCGCGCCTGACGGCCAGAATTCCGTGTCGAAGATGGCCGAGGTGAGGGTCGCTCTCAGCGCCCTCGCCTGACCCAGCCGCCGGTGGTCTGCGCAACCCAGCCGTCGAGTTCGAGCTCGAGCAGGCCCAGCTGGAGCTCGGCCACCGACTGTCCGGTCAGCTCGACCAGCAGGTCTACCGGCGTCGGCGCGTCGGTGAGCGCTGCCAACAGCGGCGAGTCGGGTGCGACGGGCGCAACGTTCGGCGCCGAGCGGCTTGCCGTGGACGGCTGCGAGCGATCCCCCGCGATCCGCTGATCCTCCTCGCGGCCCGTCGTCGTGGCGGAAACAGGCAGCTGCCACGGCGCCAGATCGGCGAGCATGTCGTCGACATCGCGCACCAGCGCCGCTTCGCCCTGACGAATCAGGCGCAGGCAGCCCGTCGACTGCGGGTTGTGAATCGACCCGGGAATGGCGAAGACTTCCCGATCCTGCTCCAGCGCCAGCCTGGCGCTGACCAGCGAACCGCTCTTTTCCGCCGCTTCCACCACCAGCACGCCCTGGGCAAGACCGGTAATCAGGCGGTTGCGACGGGGAAAGAAGCGCGGATGCGCCCGCGTGTCCGGCGGATGCTCGGAGAGCAGCAGCCCCTGCCCCGCCAGCAGCTCCCGGTAGAGCGAAGCGTGGCGCGGCGGATAGATCACGTCCACGCCACAGCCGAGCACGCCGATGGTCGCGCCGCCCGCCTGCAATGCCGCTCGCTGCGCGGCGCCGTCGATTCCCAGCGCCATGCCGCTAACGATGCAGTAGCCTCTTTCGACCAGATCTCGGGCGAAGCGCATCGCGTTGTCCTGACCTTCCCGGGTGGGTCGCCGCGTACCCACGATCGCCATGGCCGGGCGAGCCAGTACCTCGAGATCGCCCTTGGCCCAGATAACACTCGGCGGGTCCGGCAGCTGATCGAGCAGATCCGGCCACGCCGGATGACCGGGATGCAGCAGATGATGGCGGGGATCTTCGGCTTCCCAGGCGATCGCGGCGTCGACCGAGGCCGTGAGCGGGCTGCGCGCGGGGTGTTCCAGCCACAGCCGCAGCGGCTGGGCCAGATTCGCGGGTAGCGCCGCCAGCCAGCCCTGGGGCCAGTGCAGATCGTCCTCCTCGCGCCAGCGGCGCATCAGCGGCGCCAATCTGGCCGGACCCAGTCCGGGTAGCGCATCCAGCGCCAGCCAGTCGCGAATCCCCAGCGTCATGACCGACACCCGTCGCTGCCGGAGTCGCGCCGGTTCATGGCTGCGCCGATCAAAAAGCCCCTCCGCTCGCCACCGTTTCACGCAGATCCCGCGGCACCACCAGCCGATCGCCCACCGCCAGCGCCTGAGAAGCGCGCATCACCAGGGCGTAACTGAGGTGATCGAAAACACGAAACACCATCACCGCCCCCGCTTCGGTATCCGGCAGCGTCACCCAGGCGTCACGCACGTCGTCACGGACCTTTTCGCCCTGGCGCATGACCTGCAGCACGTGGCCCGTCTCGAGGCCATCCGCGCGGCCGCGGTCGATCGCCACGACATCGTTGCGACCAATGAACCGGACCCCGTCCGGCACCGACAGAATCGTTGCCACCACCGGCGTCTCCGGCGCGCGCGGCAGGAATTCGGTGGCAATGCCGCCTTCGTCGAGGGACAGCAGATAGTCGCCGTTACGGATCTCCTGCACCGCATCCAGCACTTGGAGCTCGCCGACGTCGCCGACATTGCGAATTACCTTTACGTGGCCGAGCCGCTGAAGCTCCAGGCCAACGGATGTCATTTCCAATGTTTCTTGACCGGGCGTCGTCTGGTCCGTTGCCTGCTGGGCGTCTTGCCGAGACTGGCCGGTCGGCAACGGCAGGCGGTAATCCGTTCCCGGCCGATACACACCCAGCGTGGCGCCCGCCGCTGGCAGATCACCATGGGCATATAGCTTATCGCCGGCACCACTCAGCAGCCGCTGAGCCTGGCCGGCGACGACCGTCGGCGCGTCGTCGAGAACATCGGGGTCGACGATCTGGTAGGCGTCGAGAAAGACCTTGATTCGATCCAGCGGTAATCCGGGCACCGCGTCACGCGTTGGCGCCCGGCGCACACCGGGGGAAAGCCGAACCGGTTGCCCGCGCCCTCGCTCGAGGGAAAGACGCGGCGCGCCTGCGCTCGCCTCCAGATGGATTACGTCTCCGGGATAGAGCTTCCGCGGCGAAGCCAACTGGGGATTACGCTGCCATAGCTGCTGCCACTGCCACGGCGCGTCGAGAAAGCGCGCGGCGATGCCCCACAGCGTATCGCCTTCACGAACCGTGTAGCTGGCCGGGGCGTCCGCCCTGAGCGAGAGCGAATCAGCCTGAACTGACGATGCCGGCAACGCCGCCACCACGCCCAGAGCCGCGACCAGCAGCCAACGCCCCGCCACCGAGCGGCAACGACGCGCCCGCCAACCCTGCACACTGATCATTGCTTTAGTCTTCCCCCGAGGTGAACGCCGACGTCTTCCCGTATAGATCGGCTCCCGACAGGCGGACTTGAGGATGAGAGCCCGGCGGACTTGATGTGGAGAGCCCGGCGGACTCGAGCACGAGAAGGCCGCAAGACCCGCCAGGCGGTTCCCCCGTCGACGCTGGCGCTCTACAATAGGCGCTACACGTCACTCATGCCGATAGGCACGCAAACGACTATGGCCATCAGAACCATTCTTCAATATCCCGATCCGCGTCTTCGCACCAAGGCGGCGCCGGTCGCCCAGGTCGACGACAGCATCCGTGCGCTGGTCGACGACATGATCGAAACCATGTACGACGCCTCGGGCATCGGCCTGGCCGCGACCCAGATCGACGTTCATCAGCGCGTGATCGTCATGGATGTCAGCGACGACCGTAACGGCCCGCTGGTGCTGATCAACCCAAGCTACGAGCCGCTGGACGACGAGCGCGAGCCGCTGCAGGAAGGCTGCCTGTCGATCCCCGATTACTACGCCGAGGTGCCGCGCGCGCTGCGCGTGCGTCTCAAGGCCACCGATCGCGACGGCAATGCCTACGAGCTGGACGCCGACGGCCTGCTGGCGCACTGCATCCAGCACGAGTGCGATCATCTCGAAGGCGTGCTGTTCGTCGACTATCTGTCGCCGCTCAAGCGTGACCGGATTCTCAAGAAGATGCAGAAACGGCTGAAGCAGGACGCCTGATCGCCGGCTTCCTTGCCCGTCAGGCATCGCCACTCAGGCTTTCAAAGGCCGGCTGTCTCAGTGACGCCGGCCTTTCGTCCTTTCATCCGTGGGCGTCACTGCCGTTGTCGGCATCATCCACCCCCAGGAAAAGCATCGAATGAGTCACCGTTGTGAAGGGCAGCCGCTGCGGATCGTCTTCGCCGGCACGCCCGACTTTGCCGCCGAGAGCCTGGCGACCCTGCTCGCCTCCCGCCACCAGGTCGTCGGCGTCTACACCCAGCCGGACCGCCCTGCCGGCCGCGGCCGCAAGCTCACGCCCAGCCCGGTCAAGCGATTGGCGCTCGAGCACGGCCTGGCGGTGGAAACGCCGCTCAGCCTCAAGGACGAAGACGCCCAGCGTCGGCTGACCGAGTTCGAAGCCGACGTGATGATCGTGGTCGCCTACGGCCTGCTGCTGCCGCAGGCAGTGCTCGATATCCCCCCGCTCGGCTGTCTCAACGTGCACGCCTCGCTGCTGCCGCGCTGGCGTGGTGCGGCGCCGATCCAGCGTGCGATCGAGGCGGGCGACGTCGAGAGCGGGATCACCCTGATGCAGATGGATGCCGGCCTCGATACCGGCGCCATGCTGCTGATCAAGCGCACGCCGATCGATGACACCACCACCGGCGGCGAGCTGCATGACCGACTCGCCGAGCTGGGCGGCCAGACCCTGATCGAAGGCGTCGACGCGCTGGCTGCGCAGGATCTGACCGCGACACCGCAGCCGGAGGCCGGTGTCACCTACGCCAGCAAGCTCTCCAAGCCGGAAGCCGAGCTCGACTTCAGCCAATCGGCGGTCGCGCTGTCACGCCGGATTCGCGCCTTCAATCCGTGGCCGGTGGCGTGGACGCGCCTCGAAGGTGAAACCCTGCGGCTGTGGTTCGCGACACCGGAAGCCGAAGCCAGCGGGAAGGACAACGTGCCAGGCACGCTGCTCGACCCCGCCGCGGATGCTATCCGAATCGCCTGTGGCGACGGTGGCCGCGAGGTTCTGCGCGTGGACCAGCTGCAGATGCCCGGCGGCAAGCCGCTGGCGGCCCGCGACCTGCTCAACGCCAACCATCCCCGGCTCGCACCCGGGCAGTGCTTGGGTTCAGGTTTCGATCAACGTTCCGGTCAATCACTCGACCCGTCATCCAAGGAAGCCGCCCAATGAACCCTGGCGATACTCGCGCGTTTGCCGCGCAACTGCTGGTGCCGGTACTGAACGGCAAGGGCTCGCTGTCGAGCCTGGACGCCGACCTGGCCTCCAGCGTGATCAAGGAGCGCGATCGCGGTTTCGTCAAGGCGCTGTGCTTCGGCGTCTGCCGCACGCATCCACGGCTGGAAGCCCTCGCCAACCAGCTGCTGCGCGAGCCCCTGAAAGCGCGTGATACCGACATCCAGGCGTTACTGCTGATCGGCCTGTATCAGATTCTGCACATGCGAGTGCCGCCCCACGCCGCCGTCAGCGAAACTGCCGGTGCCGCTCGCGCCTTCGGCAAGGGATGGGCGACGAAGGTCATCAATGGCTGTCTGCGCCGCTTCCAGCGTGAATCCGTGGCCCTGCAGGGCAAGGTTGACCGCGATGCGCCGGTAGCGCTGTGGCATCCCGCCTGGATGCTGCTGGAATTTCGCGACGCCTGGCCGGACGACTGGCGGGCGATCTGCGAAGCCAATAATGAACCGGGTCCGATGACGCTGCGCGTCAATCGCCGCCGCGTCACCCGCGAGGATTATCTCCAGCGTCTAACGACCGCCGGCCTGGCGGCATCGCCCTGCGCCATCGCCGAAGACGGTATCCAGCTGGAAAGCCCTTGCGACGTGACCCAGCTTCCCGGTTTCGCCGAGGGCGACATCAGCGTTCAGGACGAATCCGCCCAGCTCTGTGCCGACCTGCTGGCACCGGTCCTGGCGGACAGCAGCGACAAGCGCGTACTCGATGCCTGCAGCGCCCCTGGCGGCAAGACGGCCCACCTGCTCGAACGCTTCGATGCTCGACTCACCGCGCTGGACGTCGACGCCACTCGCCTCAAACGCGTGGCGACGACGCTGCAGCGCCTGCATCTGGACGCCACGCTGCACGCCGCCGATGCCAGCGCGGCGAGCGCCGACGACAGCTGGTGGGATGGCGAGCCATTCGATGTGATTCTGCTCGACGCCCCCTGCTCGGGCACCGGCGTCATTCGCCGCCATCCCGATATCAAGCTCGCGCGCCGCCACAGCGATATCGCCGAACTGGCGGCGCTGCAGGCGCGACTGCTCGCGTCGCTGTGGGCCAAGCTCGCACCGGGTGGCACGCTGCTCTACGCCACCTGCTCGGTGCTGCCGGTAGAAAACGCGACCCAGATCGAACGGTTCCTGGCCCGCACGCCGGATGCCGTCGCCGATACACCGTCTGACCTGAGCTGGGGTCGCCCCGCCGGCCAGGGCCAGCAGCTGTTGCCGGCTGCCACCGGCCACGATGGTTTTTTCTACGCTCGCCTGCGCAAGCAAGCCTGATCCCGGAAACGAGATCCGCGTCGGGGTGGCTCGCCGCCCCGACCTGCTATCACGCCTCTCCCACGCCTCTCCCACGCCTCTCCCGCGCTTCTCACTTGCGACATGCCCATCCGCCTTCGATACTGGAACTGAATTCGCCATTCAGGAAGCGTCGGCCGTGCCTGACAACGAGGTTTTCGAAACGGACGTTCTCGCTACGGAAGTTCCCAATATCGAGGCTCCCGAGACCGAGGCTACCAGTACTGAGTCTTCCGAGATCGAGTCTCCCGATACCCGGCACCGCACCGAGACGCAGCCCGCGGGGCTGGCACTCGGCGGCGTCTCTGCGCATAGCGCCCTGATCATCGTCGACGTGCAGCCGGACTTCATGCCCGGCGGCGCGCTTGCCTGCGCCCAGGGCGACGAGATTCTGCTGGGGCTCGAATGGCTGCTGGCCCAGCACGTCTTCGACCATGTCGTGGCGACCCAGGACTGGCACCCGGCCGGGCACGTCTCGTTTGCCTCCAAGCATCCGCCGCATCAGCCGTTCGAGGCGCTCGAATTTTACGGCCACTCCCAGACGCTATGGCCCGACCACTGCGTTCAGCGCACCGAAGGGGCGGCGCTGCATCCGGCCATCGACTGGTCCTATTGCGACGCGATCATTCGCAAGGGCACCGATCCCGGCATCGACTCCTACAGTGCCTTTCGCAACAACATCGGCCCCGACGGCCATCGCCCCGCCACCGGGCTGGCGGGCTGGCTGCGCGACCGACGCGTCACCGATGTTTATGTCTGCGGTCTGGCTCGCGATGTCTGCGTGCTGTGGACCGCGGAAGATGCCGTGGCGGCCGGCTTCAAGACTCATTTTCTCTGGTCGTTGACGCGCCCGGTCACTTCCGAGACCGACGACATCACGCGTCAGCGTCTTTCGGAGCTGGGTGTCGTCATCGTCGACACCTGAGTTTTCAGCGCCTCGCAGGACGCAGGCGCTCTGTCACCCACGCGTTTTCACCGACCACGTTCACCCACGCAAGGAGCATCAACATGAGCGACCACGTCTACAAGCAGATCGAACTGACCGGCTCTTCCCCCACCAGCATCGAGGACGCCGTGCAGAACGCCCTGCAGAAGGCCAGCAAGACGGTTCACGGCATGCGCTGGTTCGAAGTCACCGAAACCCGCGGCCACCTCGAGGACAACAAGCTTGCCCATTGGCAGGTCACCATCAAGGTCGGCGTCACGATGGATTGAGAAGCGCTACCCGGCGGGGCGATTTCGCCCCGCCGGAGCGTTGTCGACCACGGTCCTGTCATTCAGCCTGTCGGCTCGTTATGCTACGCGCTGATTTCGGCGCCGGACGGCATGATCTCGTTGCTCCCGCGCCGGTAAACTGACAGGCGGCCCGCCGTGCTTCCGTGAAGGTTTGGCATGAAAATTATCATACTAGGTGCCGGTCAGGTCGGCGGCACGCTGGCCGAGCATCTGGCCCACGAAGAGAACGACATCACCGTCGTCGATATCAACGAAGAGCGGCTGCGTGAACTGCAGAACCGACTCGATATCCGCACGGTGATCGGCACGGCGTCCTACCCCAATATTCTGCGTCAGGCCGGTGGCGAGGATGCGGACATGCTGATCGCGGTGACCAGCTCCGACGAGATCAACATGATCGCCTGTCAGGTCGCGCACACGCTGTTCCGCACGCCGACCAAGATCGGTCGCGTGCGCTCGACGGCCTACCTCACCCGCAAGAGCCTGTTCTCCAACGATGCCATTCCTGTGGACGTCCTGATCAGTCCCGAGCAGGTAGTAACCGACCATATTCGTCGTCTGATCGAGTATCCCGGCGCGCTGCAGGTGCTCGATTTTGCCGGTGGTCTGGTTCAGCTGGTGGCGGTCAAGGCCTATTACGGCGGCCCGCTGGTGGGCCAGGAGCTGGGCTTTCTGCGCCGCCACATGCCGAACATCGACACCCGCGTGGCGGCGATTTACCGTCGCGACCGGCCGATCATTCCCACCGGCGATACCGTGATCGAGGCCGATGACGAGGTGTTCTTCATCGCCGCACGTCGCGACATCCGTACCGTGATGGGGGAGCTTCGCAAGGTCGACCGCGACTTCCGCCGCGTACTGATCGCCGGCGGCGGCAACATCGGCGAGCGCCTGGCCGAGACCCTGGAACACAAGCATCAGGTCAAGATCATCGAGCACGACCTCACCCGCTGCGGCGCGCTGTCCGAACGCCTCGACCGCACCGTGGTGCTGCACGGCAGCGCCACCAGCAAGCGGTTGATGCTCGAAGAGAACATCGAGGACTGCGACATCTACTGCGCGCTGACCAACGACGACGAGGTCAACATCATGTCGTCGATGCTGGCCAAGCGTCTCGGCGCCAAGAAGGTGCTGACGCTGATCAACAACGCCGCCTACGTGGATCTGGTGCAGGGCGGCGAGATCGATATCGCGATCTCGCCCCAGCAGACCACCATCGGCAGCCTGCTGACCCATGTGCGGCGTGGCGATATCGTCAACGTGCACTCACTGCGGCGCGGCGCCGCCGAGGCGATCGAGGCCATCGCCCACGGCGACAAACGCTCCTCTCGCGTGGTCGGGCGCACGATCGGTGAAGTCGACCTGCCCAGCGGCACCAGCATCGGTGCCATCGTGCGCGGCAAGGAAGTCCTGATCGCCCACGACGACGTCATGATCGCGACCGGCGACCACCTGATCCTGTTCGTCATCGACAAGCGTCGAATCCGCGACGTCGAACGGCTGTTCCAGGTCGGCCTGACCTTCTTCTGATGTCCGACGTCGCCACCCTAACCGTCGAGCGCTCGACCGCCCATCCTTCTCGCCCGGCAGGGAGCGCCGCCTCTTGAGTTTTCTGGTGATTCTGCGAATCGTCGGGCTGCTGTTGATGGTGTTCAGCCTGACCATGGTCCCGCCCATGGTCATCGCCCGGATCTTCCACGACGGCAACTGGTACGCCTTCGGCACCGGCATGGCGATCTCGATCGTCACCGGCGCCCTGCTCTATTGGCCCAATCGCCACGCCAAACGCGAGCTGCGTACCCGCGACGGGTTCATCATCACCGTGCTGTTCTGGAGCGTGCTCGGGATGTTCGGGACCATCCCGTTCATGGTCTCCGAAGCGCCGTCGATGTCGTTCACCGACGCGGTATTCGAATCGTTCTCGGGCCTCACCACCACAGGGGCCACGGTGCTCAGCGGCATCGATCATCTGCCGGCGTCGATCCGCTTCTACCGCCAGCAGCTGCAATGGCTCGGCGGCATGGGGATCGTGGTACTCGCGGTGGCGATTCTGCCGACGCTCGGCATCGGCGGCATGCAGCTCTACCGCACCGAGATTCCCGGTCCGTTGAAGGACTCCAAGTTGACCCCGCGAATCACCGAGACGGCCAAGGCGCTGTGGTACATCTACCTTATCCTGACCGTGGTCTGCGCGCTGGCCTACTGGGGCGCGGGGATGAACTGGTTCGACGCCATCGGCCACAGCTTCGCCACCGTGGCCGTCGGCGGCTTCTCCACCTACGATGCCAGCATTTCGCATTTCGACAGCGCCACCATCGAGATGATCTGCGTGTTCTTCATGATCATCTCCTCGGTCAGCTTCGGCCTGCACTTCGCGGTGTGGCGCGAGCGACGCCTGCTGCAGTACATCCGCGATCCGGAATTCCGCTTCTTCGTGACCTTTCTGGGGTTGCTGGTCGCGATCACCATCATCACCCTGTTCGCCACCGGCACCTATCACGATGCCACCGGCATTCGCCACGGCCTGTTCGAAGCGGTCTCGGTGGCGACCACGTCCGGTTTCAGCGTGGCCGACTTTACGCTGTGGCCCGGCGTGCTGCCGATCATGCTGTTCATGGCGGCGTTCGTCGGCGCCTGTTCCGGCTCGGCGGGCGGCGGCATCAAGGTGATCCGGATCCTGCTGATCCTCAAGCAGGGCATTCGCGAGATTCATCGCCTGATTCACCCGAATGCCATCTTCGCGGTCAAGGTCGGCAAGATGCGTATCTCGGAGGGCGTGGCCGAAGCCGTCTGGGGTTTCTTCTCGGTCTACATGATGCTGTTCGTGGTGATGCTGCTGGCGCTACTCGCCACCGGTCTGGACCAGGTGACGGCGTGGTCGGCGATCGGCTCGGCGCTCAATAACCTCGGCCCGGGGCTGGGCAAGGTCTCCACCGACTACGGCGACATTCCCAGCATCGCCAAGTGGATCCTGGTGCTGGCGATGATGCTGGGCCGGCTGGAGATCTTCACCATTCTGGTGCTGTTCACGCCGGCCTTCTGGCGCCGCTGACGCCGAAACGATCGACCGTCGAGCTGGTCTTCTTCCGGGTACGGGGCAGATGGCGATGATAGAATGCCCCGCTTCGCCATCAGCATTGCCATTACCACAGCCATCACGATTGCCGTCAGCCTCGCCACCCGGCAACCTCAAGAGAGCGTCATGTCCGCCAGTTCCGAATCCCGTACCGCCTCTTCGCCCCGGTTTCGCATCGGTCTCATTCCCCAGATTCTGATCGGCATCGCCGCAGGGCTGATTCTGGCGTCACTGGCGCCCTCGATCGCCTCGACGTTTGCCATCCTCGGCGATCTGTTCATCGGCGCGCTCAAGGCGGTGGCGCCAATTCTGGTTTTCGTGCTGGTCATGGCCGCGATCGCCGGCCATCAACGCGGCCAGCCGACCCAGATTCGCGGTGTGCTGATGCTCTATCTGATCGGCACCCTGGTCGCCGCACTGGTCGCGGTGACCGCCAGCTTCGCCTTCCCGACGACGCTGATCCTCGACGCGCCCAGCGCCGACGGCACGCCGCCGACGGGCGTCGTCGAGATTCTTCGCAACCTGGCCATGAGTGCGGTGGACAACCCGGTCCACGCGCTGACCGAGGCCAACTTCATCGGCATCCTGGCGTGGGCGGTCGGGCTCGGACTGCTGCTACGCCGCGCCAACGACACCACGCGCCGGGCGCTGGGCGATCTCTCCGACGCCGTTTCCGGCCTGGTGCGCTGGATCATTCGTTTCGCGCCGCTGGGGATCTTCGGTCTGGTCGCCAACACCTTCGCCTCGACCGGCATGAGCGCGCTGGTCGATTACGCCCAGCTGCTGGCGGTTCTGCTCGGCTGCATGGCCTTCGTGGCGCTGGTGACCAACCCGCTGATCGTGTTCCTCTACATCCGCCGCAACCCCTACCCACTGGTTTTCGCCTGTCTTCGCGGCAGTGCCATTACCGCGTTCTTCACCCGCAGCAGCGCGGCCAACATTCCGGTCAACCTGGCGCTGTGCGAGCGGCTGGACCTGCACACCGATACCTATTCCGTCTCGATTCCGCTGGGCGCCACGATCAACATGTCAGGCGCCGCGGTGACGATCACGGTGATGACATTGGCCGCCGTCAATACCCTGGGGATCGACGTCGATTTCGCCACCGCGGTCTTGCTGTGCGTGGTTTCCGCGCTGGCCGCGTGCGGGGTTTCCGGTGTCGCCGGCGGCTCGCTGCTGCTGATCCCGATGGCGGCCAGCCTGTTCGGCATCTCGGCCGACGTCGCCATGCAGGTGGTAGCGATCGGCTTCGTCATCAGCGTGCTGCAGGACGCCACCGAAACGGCGCTCAACTCTTCCACCGATGTACTGTTCACGGCCGCCGCCTGCCGTTCGCCCCACGCCGAAGCGCATCTTGCCGGCCGCGATTGATCGGCGAGCGGCCCACTACGCATCGCCGGTTTTCGCAGTCAATCGTTTGGAATTGGCGGCACGACGTGCAATATGGGGCGAGGATCTCTCAGCTTACAATCATTCAGCTTACGATCTTTCCGCCTTATCTCTTTCAGCCTGGAACGCCCTTGATGTCTGACACCGCTGCCGGACCTCGCGAGACCGTCGATCTCGCCGATCATCATCTGACGCTGCTGGGTACCGCCCACGTTTCCCAGGCCAGCGCCGACGAGGTTCGCGAACTGATTCGTTCCGGCGAATTCGATGCCGTCGCGATCGAACTTTGCACCTCGCGCCACCAGAGCCTCGTCCAGCCCAACGCCATGGCCAAGCTCGATCTGTTTCAGGTGCTCAAGCAGGGCAAGGCCGGGATGGTCGTCGCCAGTCTGGCGCTGGGCGCCTTCCAGCAACGGGTCGCCGAGCAGTCCGGAATCGAGCCCGGCGCGGAGATGCGCACGGCAGTCAAGGAGACGCAGCGTGCCGGGCTGCCGCTCTACCTGATCGATCGCGAAATCGGCGTGACGCTCAAGCGCATCTATCAGAACGTGCCCTGGTACAAGCGCTTCAGCCTGATCTCCGGTCTGCTGGGTAGCGTGCTGTCGCGCCAGAAAGTCTCGAGCGAAGAGATTGAAAAGCTCAAGCAGGGCGACGTACTCGAGTCCACCTTCGCCGAATTCGCCGAACAGTCCCAGACGCTCTATGAGCCGCTGATCACCGAGCGCGACCGCTATATGGCGCTCAAGTTGATCGAGGAACTGCCGGACGGCAGCGCCAAGCGCGTGCTGGTGGTGATCGGCGCCGGCCACCTCAAGGGCATGACGGATCATCTGCAGACCTTGAACCAGCAGCCCCCCGAACTCGATGCCGTGATCCAGGAGCGTGCCAACCTGGAGGCGACCGCCCCTCGCTCGCGCTGGTGGAAAGTGATCCCGTGGGTGATCGTCGCCCTGGTCCTGACCGGCTTCGCCATCGGTTTCAGCCGCGATACGTCACTCGGCTGGTCGCTGGTGGCCGAATGGGTGCTGATCAATGGCAGCTTCTCCGCGCTCGGCGCGCTGATCGCCCTGGCGCATCCGTTGACGATCATCGCCGCCTTCGTCGGTGCCCCGCTGACCTCGCTCAATCCGACCATCGGCGTCGGCTTCGTGACCGCCGGCGTCGAGCTCTATCTTCGCCGCCCCACCGTCGGCGACTTCTCGCGACTACGCAGCGACGTCAGCCATTGGCAGGGCTGGTGGCGCAATCGCGTCGCCCGCACGCTGCTGGTATTCCTGTTGTCGAGCGTAGGCTCCGCCATCGCGACCTGGGTCGCGGGTCTGCGCATCGCCGGCCAGCTGTTCGGCTGATCGCGCCGAGCTTGCGTCGACAGCGGACGCTTGAAACGCCTATCGCCGTCACCGTATAGCGCTTGAGACCGGCAACCATGCCGGTTTCGAGCCGACCGAAACTTCTCCACGATTCTTCGACTTCCTCGCTTGAAAAAGAATTCGGCGGCCCTATTTCACCGCAGGTAAAGGCGAGCGCCAGGAAGACGCCCGAGCGCAGTATCTGCATCAGGGCATCGCCCAGCGCGCCTTCAAGCTGTCGTTCAGGCTCGACGAGAACATCGAGGTTCAGGGCGCCCGGCTCGAAAACGGCCTGTTGATCGTCGATCTGCTGCGCGTGATTCCCGAAGAACAGCGGCCACGCCAGATCCCGATCAACGGCAGTCAGCACCGCCTGACCGAGACTCAACCGACCACGGAGACGGCCACTACCTGAACCGCGAGAACCGGGTGAGGGCCGGCCACCGAAACAATGGCGGCCGATCAGACGAAGACACCCCCGACGGAGAGATCCGTCGGGGGTGTCGTCTTGTCCGGCTCGTCTTGTTCAGATCAGGGTCCGAACGCTGTCAGCGTGACGGCGTCGTTGCCGGCGACTCGTCGAGCACGCCCTGCGCTCTTGCCATTGCATAGGCCGCCTTGGGGCCATGCCATAACGTAGGGACCAGGATCAGTGCCACTGGCACCGCGGGGATCACCAGAAACTGCTGCAGTACGCTGACCTGGCCTTCGCCCATGGCCAGCAGGATCGCCGCCATCAGCGCGAAAACGATACCCCAGAATGCCCGCAGCGCGGTGCTCGGCTCATCGTTGCCGGCACACACCACGGAGACGGCATAGCTCATCGAGTCACCGGTGGTGGCCACGAACACGGTGGTCAGCACGAGCACGGCCAGCGCCATCCAGGTGCCGCCGGGCAGCGCCTGGGCGACGGTCAAGGTGGCGATATCGAACTGGAAGTTCTTCAGCGGTTCGGCGAGATCGATCGCGCCGCTCAGCTGGTAGAAAATGCCCGAACCGCCCAACAGCGTGAACCAGACCGTGGTGACGATGGGCGCCAGCACGGCCGTGGCAATGATCATTTCACGCACCGTACGCCCCCGCGAGATCCGGGTGACGAAGATCGCCATCGGCGGCGCGAAGCCGATGAACCACGCAAAGAAGAAGACCGTCCACCACTTCATCCAGCTCGGTGACGCGGTGACCGTGGTCATGGTCGACATTTCGAAGAAGTGCCCAAGATAGGTACCGAAACCCTGGAACCAGCTGTCGACCAGGAACTGCGTCGGCCCGAAGAGCAGAATGATGGCGCCGATCACCAATGCCAGAATCACGTTCATACGGCTCAGAAACTGGATGCCGCGATCGATGCCGGTAACGGCCGAGGTTACGTAGATCGCGCCCAGCACTGCCAGAATGATCAGCTCGACCTCGTAACCGCCCGGCAGGCCGAACAGATCGTGGAGCCCGAAGCTCACCTGCGTGGCCAGAAAGCCCAGCGGCCCTACCGTACCCGCGGTGACGGCGATCGCGCAGAGGGCATCGACCACGCCGCCGAGGAAGCCCTTCACCAGCCGGTCGCCGAAGACCGGCGCCAGCAGCGTTCTCGGCTGCAAAGGCATGCCACGCTGATAGTGCTGATGCGACAGAATCGCCACCGGTAGCGTGCCGAGAATCGCCCAGCCAGTGAACCCCCAATGGAAAAAGGCCTGGGCCAGCGCGTTGGGAATGGCTTCCGCGGTGCCGGGCTGGGAGTCGAACGCCGGGGGCGTGACCACGAAGTGATAGATCGGCTCGCCGGCGGCGAAGAACACCCCGCCACCTGCCAGCAGCGTACACAGAATGATCGATACCCAGCGGAACGTGCTCATGTCGGGCCGCGATTGCGAACCGATTCGCGCGCGCCCGGCCGGCGAGACGGCGACGCCGATGGCAATGAAAAACGTCAGCAGCATCAAAAGCTGAAACAGGCTGCCGAAGGTCTTGGCGGACCAGGTAAAGCCGATATCGATCACCTGGGCGACCGTATCCGGCGCGATTGCCGATGCGGCCAGAAAGATCAGGATGAAGCCGATGGTCAGTACAAGTACGACGGGATCGCCAAAACGGCCACCCTGCGTCGATGGCACGTTGGTGTCGGGAGTCATATCAGAGGGCGGGTTCTTTAGGCATGAAGCGCGACACACTACCGACCTTAGTCGTAGATCTCAAATCCAATCACCAGCTTCTCTGCACCAATAATCTCGCCTCCAACGCAAAACGCCCCCGATGATCCACTATCGGGGGCGTTGCACTCAGGGTTTGGCGCTGGGCTAGTCAGCGATTGCGGTCGTCCGAGTATCACCCAGCAGGCCCTGTTCTCGCGCCATCGCGTAGGCGGACTTTGGCCCGTGCCAGAGAGTCGGCAGCAACACCAGCGACACCGGAATCGCCGAAATCACGATGAATTGCTGGAGCACGCTAATCTGACCGGCGCCCATTTTCAGCAGTATCGCCGCCATCAATGCCATAGCCACGCCCCAGAAAGCGCGTAGCGCAGGCTTGGGCTCATCATGACCCGCGCACACCACGGAAATGGCATAGCTCATCGAATCTCCCGTGGTCGCCACGAAGATCGTGGTCAGCAGCAGAATCGCCAGCGCCATCAAGACACCGCCCGGCAACGCCTGCGCCACCGTCAGCGTGGCGACATCGAAACGAAAGTTCTGCAACGGCTCGGTGAGATCGATGAGGCCATGAAGTTGGTAGAAGATCCCCGAACCGCCCAGTAGCGTGAACCACGCCGTGGTCGCCAGCGGCGCAAGAATCGCCACGGCGACGATCATTTCACGAATGCTGCGGCCTTTCGAGATCCGCGCCACGAAGATGGCCATCAACGGCGCGTAGCCGATGAACCAGGCGAAGAAGAACACCGTCCACCATTTCATCCACCAGGCCGGCGCGGTCTGTGCGGTCATCGAAGCCATCTCGAAGAACGACCCCAAATAAGTGCCGAAGCCCTGGAACCAGGCATCGGCGAGAAATTGCGTCGGACCGAACACCAAAATCACTGCCGCGATGGCCATCGCCAGAATTACGTTGAAACGGCTGAGAATCTGAATGCCTCGGTCGATCCCCGTCACCGCTGAGGTCACGTAGATAGCGCCCAGAATCGCCATGATGATCAACTGGGTGCCGTAGCCGTCCATCAGGCCGAAAAGCTCATGAAAGCCGAAGCTGACCTGGGTAGCGAGAAAGCCGATCGGGCCGACCGTACCCGCCACCAGCGCGATGACACAGACCGCATCGACCACGCTGCCTAGCACGCCACGGACTCGACGTTCGCCAATCATCGGCGCCAGCAGCGTGCGCGGCTGAAGCGGCAGCCCGCGATGATAATGCTGATGCGCCAGCACGATGGCCGGCAGCGTGCCGAGTACGGCCCAGGCCAGAAAGCCCCAATGCATGAATGATTGTGCCAGGGCAGCCGGGACAGCAGCCGCGGTATCGGGTTCGGTATCGAAGGCCGGGGGCGTGACCACGAAATGGTAGACCGGCTCGCCGGCGGCGAAGAACACGCCGCCACCTGCCAGCAGGGTACACAGGATGATCGAGATCCATTTGAACGTGCTCATCTCGGGGCGATCCGTGCCGCCGATGCGCGCGCGGCCGGCTGGCGAGATCGCGATACCGAGCGCGATGAAGAACGTCAGTAGCAGTAGCAACTGGAAAAAACTGCCGAACGTTGCGGCTGTCCAGGTGAAGCCGGCGCCAATGGCATCAGTCACAGCGTCGGGAGAGATCGCTGAAAACAGCACAAATGCGACGATGAAACCGATGGTCAGTACTAGAACCACGGGATCGCCAAATCGGCCACGCCGAGCGGCCGGCATGTTGTTGTCGGAGGTCATATCAGGTCGGTTCTTTAGGCATGAAGGGCCAGACCCTACCGACCTTGGTCGTAGATCGCAAACGCACCGCCCCTGTTTCTTCGTCAACAACCAACGGCCTACAACAAAAAGCCAATGGTGAAATGCTTCGAATTGGTTCTAATCTCAGAGTGAACTTCGCCGTCGGGGGTACGATCCATGAAAAGCACGTCGTTCATCACGGAAAGTCTGCTGCTTCGCTGTCGCAGAGAACAAGCCAACCAGTTCAAGCGTTCGCGGCAAAGCTTCGACCCGACCTCTCTCGATGATCGCAAGGAGCTTTCGCTACTCGTGGAGGAAGCGATCCGCGAAGGCGAGAACTACACCTCCATCGTCCACGGTCATCGCGATATTGGCCTGACAGAACGGGACCTGCAGGATCTCATCGGCCCCGAAAATGCCATTCGCGAACGCATCGACCGCTTTCAACAGATTTGATCCTCCTGTATCAGCCCTCGCAGTGACGCCGATATCGCTCGGATTCGGCGTCCAGAGTCACGCGCTCGTTGACCTTGCTATAGTAAAAAGGTGAGGCGTGCTGGCTACGTTCGCCAGTCTGATAAAGCCCGCACACGCCATAGCCCTTCTGCACCTCCTTCATTGACTGCAACTCGATCTCGCGGTCGGAGCCTAGTTGCTGTGAAATCAGCGCCTTAATGTCGTCATCGACTTGGCTGTCCGAGATGGCCTGACCACCGAAAATGATGGCGGCTACCACCAATATGGCGACGACGGGAATGTAGAGGTTGTGCATGCAGAATCGTTATCTGGCTGATAGGTGAGACGCGATGATAACGGATCGTGTCTCGATGCGCACAAGCCAGGCTGGTCTGGCCTCACCCGGCAGGAAAGGTTGGCCAACACATCAATTATGTAATAACATAACAAAATTACCCGAACAGGAGATTCCCATGAAAAACGGCATTCATCCCGACTATCGCCAGATCATCTTCCACGACACCAGCGTCAACGAGTACTTCAAGATTGGCTCGACCATGACCTCGGACGAAACGATCGAGTGGGAAGACGGCAACACCTACCCGCTCGTTCATCTCGACATCTCCTCTGCTTCGCACCCGTTCTACACCGGGAAGCAGCGCGAGGTCGGCACCGAAGGCCGCGCCGCCCAGTTCAAGCGCCGCTTCGGCAGCATCGCTGCGCGTCGCCAGAGCTAAGCAGTATCTTCAGCCACCCCAGCCGATCTAGCCGCTGGGGTTGGTTTTGGTCTAGCGAGTGCCACTCGCTTTTACCCGTCCTGCCGCCGCACCAGGTGCTTCTGCATCCATAGAGCACTTAGGAACTGGCCGTTCTTGATCGCATAGTCCTCGAAGGTCCCAACGCGACGAAATCCGAATTTCTCATGCAGCGCTATGGAGCTTTCATTCGGTAAGGCAATACCTGCGACGGCGAGATTCAGCTCCTGTTCACTCAGACGGCTGAATAACGCTGAATAAAGTCGTGTACCGATACCGCGTCTTGCCCTGTCAGGAGCCAGGTAGATGGTGGTTTCCACCGTTTGGCAAAACGCCGAGGTCTTACGATAGGGTTGCGCACCCGCGAAGCCTTCGACCCGGCCCCCTTCCACCGCCACGAGCAGCTGATACCGTGAGTTCCTGGCGAATTGAGAAAACCACTCCCGCCTATCTTCCAGTGTCAGGGGCGACGTTTCGAATCGGGCATTGGTGTGCAGGATATAGTGATTGAAGATATCCGTGATGGCTGAGAGGTGGTGACTGTCGGCGTCGACGATCTGCATGGCGGCCATGCCTTGAACGGTCCCGTGGCCTACCTGAAGCTCGGAGGCAGGAGCGTCAATGAATAATATGAACACACAAAAACACCAAGGCCCGCGTTAGCGGGCCTTGGTGCTGGAAGCTCTATCGCCCTAAGGCGAAGAATCTACCGAAAGTCTTAGAGCGGCTTGATGTTAGCAGCCTGAAGACCTTTTTTGCCCTGAGTGACGTCGAAAGAAACTTCCTGACCGTCCTGCAGAGACTTGAAGCCGTCGGCTTGGATCTCGGAGAAGTGTGCGAACAGGTCGTCGCCACCGTCTGCCGGAGAAATGAAGCCAAAGCCTTTAGTGTCGTTGAACCACTTAACTGTGCCAGTTGCCATGTTACGAATTCCTTTAATGCGCTTAACGCTTAATTACGATTGCCGGGTGCTACCCGATATAGTGGGTAAAACAAGGGGATATAACCAGGCTACCGAATGATTCGAGTGCAACTGACAATATGCGACTTGCTAACCAACTAGGCCGTCAGTTTGCGCTCTCATCGTCACCCCGTCAACCCCTGTGTTCATCGGAAAGCGAGAAACTTTCCATCTCGGTCTACAGACCGAAATTTTCCCCACAGAGAGATCATAGCCTCTCTTCCCTCACTTCGCAGCCTGCACTCTCAAAAGTTCGGCTGCAAGGTGCGATTGACACGAGTGTAAGCCTCTCCCGCGCTAGCGCCGACCCGGCGACACCCCTCGCCACCTCTCTTTTTCAGACGCGATCAGTCTCTCCAGAAATCGCCTCGACCAACCCAAGAACCGCACTGGAGTAACTCTTGCGCCCGGTTCGGATGACGTAAACGATCGGCGGCGGCTCAGGAAACGCGGCCTTCATGATCTCCATCTCGGGCGTGATGTGGCGGCTATTCAAGAGTGTCACGCCCAACCCGGAGAGCACTGCCGACACGACACCAGCGATGCTCCCGCAGGTCATGACGGTAGTGAAACCCGGGGGGTGCGACTGCCCGACCTCCATCGCCCACTGACGGTAGAAACAGTCATCATCGAACGCAACGAGCGGTAACGGTCGACCCGTATCGAGCGTAAGATCCGGCGATTTCACCCAATGCAGCGGTTCCCGGGCAACCACCACATCCGAAGCTCGCTGACGATGCTCGAACAGCTGTAGAAAGCCGACATCAATCTCGCCCCGGTCGAGCTGACCTTCGATGGTCAGGCTCTGACTGACGCGCGTCTGTACCACAACCTCCGGATGACGCCGGGCGAATCTTCCCAGAATGCGTGACAGCCCGCCGCTGGTCGTATCTTCGGTGACACCGAGCCGGATTCGTCCGCTCAATGGCTCCGTCCCCAGGCTGACTATCGCCTCGTCATGCAGCTCCAGAATGCGGCGTGCGTAACGCAAGAGTTTTACGCCCTCGGGGGTCAACAATGGCGCTCCGGTGCGCCTCGCCAACAGCTCGCAACCCAGCGCCGTCTCGAGCCGCCGAATCTTGTGCGAGACGGCTGACTGCGTCAGCGCCAGGGAATGGGCACCCCGCGTGATGCCGCCCTGATCGACAACGGCCTGCAGTGCCTGCAACGCCCCCATTTCCAGTCTTGCACTCACTTGCGTCACTCCCAGAGACCGAGCCATACGCGAATCGCGTCAAGGTCAACATGACAAATATCGATCATCATCGTGAAATAACTCATTTGAGTCATGCTGCCAAGTCTCGCAAGCTCACCGAGACACCTCAAGCCGGAGCTGGAACATGAAACCCATTGCGATCGACAACGTATTGATCGACGGCAAACGTATCGCTCACGGCGCCTACGGCCAGGGCGACCCCATCGTGCTGCTGCATGGCACGCCCTCCTCTTCTCTCATCTGGCGTCATGTGATGCCCCGGCTGGTCGACGCCGGCTACCGCGTTCATCTCTTCGATCTGCTGGGTTATGGGCACTCCGAGCGCCCCTGGGACCCTTCGATCGACACCTCGATTTCCGCTCAGGTCCCGGTGCTGGAAAAGCTGATGGATCACTGGGGGCTGGAGACAGCGCATCTCGTCTCGCATGACTTCGGCGGGGGCATCGCCCAACGTTTCGGCATTTTCCAGCCCCATCGAGTGCGCTCGCTCATGCTCATCGACGTGGTGAGTTACGACAGCTACCCCTCGCCACGCACCCGCCAACAGATGGCTGCTGGGCTGGAAAGACTGATCAAGGTTCCCGATGACGAACACCGCGCCCACTTTCGCGAGTGGCTGCTGACCGCCGTTCATCACCAGAGCGCGCTGGAAGCTTCCGCGCTCGATATCTACCTCGACTTCATCAGCGGCCCGATCGGCCAGCCCAGCCTGTTCCAGCATCAGATACGCCACTACGACCCAAAGCATACGTTGGAAGTGGCTGAACGATTGCGCGAGCTGGGCAACCTGCCGGTCAAGCTGATCTGGGGTGCGGACGATGCCTGGCAGAGCGTGGATTACGCTCACCGCCTGAATACGGACATTCCGGGTTCGGAACTCACCGTTCTGGAGAACTGCGGCCATTTTTCACCCGAGGACCAACCGGACGCCATCGCCCAATTGGTGATCGAGTTCATCAACCGGCACTGATCGATATCGTCGTTTCGGCCAGCGCCTTGAGCGCCGCCAGATCACGGCGGACCCAATCGGCATCGCGCTGAAATGTCGCTTCATCCGCTGCTTCATCCATCAGAGGAAGACGAAAGAGCGTCAGTTGGACTTCCGCGCCATCGCCGTTGGCGATAATGCGCAGCGGCACATAGGCCTCCTGCCCGTCTTCCAGCTCGACCCAATGATCCATGACGCCGTAAGAGTTATGCGGCGTAAAGCGGATGACGACCGAGCCCTCCGGGCCCTGCGCCAACCAGCGTTCGCCCTGCCGGCTGAGTTGGGATTGGCTCAGCCCGGAAGCCCACAGAGGAAAAGCCTCCGGCCGCCAAAAGGCTTCATAGACAGACTGCCAGGGGCAATCGACGGTGAGACTGATCGTGACCGCGTCGTGCATGGCCTTAGCCTTCATATAGAGGAAGGATCACGATAGTCGCGTCGATGAGCGGACAGAATAGGGTATTCGTCGAGAGTCAGGCCAAGCCTAAGAATAAGCGACGGAGACCGAGGCAGGCCTACAAATAGCCTATATACCATTGATTATAGATCGTTTTTTCCTTAGTAAAGACGTGCTATATACCTTCTGGTATGCCAAGGGTTTCTGCTGGCGTGCCTCCTGAGAGGGGATGCCGTTGCCGCCCCGCTTATCGAATATGTCGCTGCTCCTGCCAAACCCGCTCGACCAGTTCAGGCGTACGAGCCTCTCTCGGTGCTTGCTAGACAAGTTTCAATGTAGGACAGCTCTTGATTGATCTCCTTGGCACGTTGATGTAGCGCAGTCAGTCTGTCCTGATGTTGCTTTTTAACGTTGTCGGGGGCTCTATCTAGCTTATCGATAGTACTAGCATATCTTGGAATTTTCGTATTGATGTCTTGGAGCAATCTCGTACATGATTCTTTTTTCTCCTCTGGAAAAAGTTGACACTCAAGCAGACGAATAGCATCGTAAATCTTAACGACTTCCATGCTTGTCTTCGAATGCACAAAGTTTAAATTGCCTTCGTCGAACGCATGATGCTCTTGATTTTGGCCACTCCAATTAATCAAATCACTTTTTATAAGATCAAAATTACTCGAATCATAGGCGAGTTCAGGCTCAACAAGTGCAAAGGTGGATTCCAAACTGATTGTCAGATAATTATCACGTTTTAATTGATGCTTTGAAAATTTAGCAGTTATAGAGATTTTGTTTTTCAGACAGTATTCAACAACTATGGACTCGAACCATATCCGGCAGTAAATTAAAGCTTGACGGATGTCGTAGACGTTCAATGCCCGATAAATCTTTTCTTGAAAGCCCCCCGCGTGATCGATCAATATCACACCTCTATTCGTATAACTCAAAACAAAACTGAAATATTGGTCGCATTGCGGATGCCGCTCTGAAATAATACAAAACCGTTCCCAAAACAACCTATCATGTGTAGTAACAATCATTTGAATATTTCCCAGATACGGATCTGAGAAAAAAAGATCGATAATATTCGAGCGATGTTCGCTATCGATTGCATTAACCACGTCATCAAAAACAATGAGGGGGAACTGGTTTTTTTCTGCCATAGCCAAGAGCAGTGACAAACCAAGGGCTCTCAAATGGCCTTCGCTCAAAACTGAAAAAGCATCGAAGTGTTCACCAATATTATCTACTATTTTTATCCTGTAACCATCCCTAGCTTTCTCGAAGAACAGAGAGTCAATCTGTTCATGACCATCATCATGGCGGTTGATGTCCTTATAGTATTCAGCAGCCTTCCCTTCAATACCAGCTATACGCGCCCTTTCGAGAGACACCTTATAATCCAGAAGGTCGTCATAAAGCCTTCCATACTCCGACTCCAGCTGGCTCACAAAAGAATTAAACCTAGTATTATCAACATTGCCGCCCTTCAAATCTTCATGTTGAATAAAACACGACTTGATGTTCTCGCCAGCTAATGAAAACTGTTCTTGCAGAGTTCTTTTCTCGGAAAACCTAGCCATTAATAAATCTAACTTTTCCTTTATACTTTCAACTTGCCTCTCAAGACGCAATGCTTGAGACTCAGACTCAGCTACATCCTTACACGCCTGGTGACAACACGCTATATATCTTACAATTTCATCACCGTCCCGCTCAATGAGCCTCAGAAACAATCTTATAACCTGTGATGCCGTTTCACGCCGCTCAGTGCTATCTTGAAACTTTTCGATAGCCAACTTAATTTCACCAAGGGCAATCTCACAGTTAATACCAAGAAAAGAATTCCGATTAATATCTGATATGCTGGATGCAATTTTGGAAGCGACCTGGACTATCCGCGTTTCATTACGCTTCTTGGACGCTTTGAGCTTTCTCAAATCATCCAAAGATTGAAGCTCGTTTCGCGCGTTCTCGAAAGGATTTTTAGAAACTTCGCTGAGGGATGTTAGGCAAGCAGGACAGACTTTATTACCTCCGATGTCCTCAACGGCTTGAATAGCAACATACAACGCTTGATAATTGACAGATTCAGCTTTTTCCACAAGTACAGCATCAATTAATGACTTCCTGTCTAACAAGCGCTGGACGATCCCTGCAGTGCGGAATACTCTTTTTTCTGAAATCGTGGCAGGAGTCTTTGACTGCCTTAACCGTTCAGCCTTACGAACCTTAATATCTGCCAACTTCTGTAATCGCCTAAATTTCCCTCGCACAGCATTCTGTTGATCAGGCACAAGGTCTAAGTTCTGACACACTAAGATATTGAGGTCAGATATCCTTAGAGCGATATCGCGTCGCTGCTCCATAAACCCAGCTATAGCCCTCTGCATTTCGGCAATTTTTTCCGTAGGTTCGGGCTTCAGGTAATGACCCAGCTTAAAACTCTCCGGCTTCACGAAACGTGATAGAACTTCTTGAAAACCCTCAAGGCCGAATAGGCTCGCAATCACGTCACCCTCTGCGCTGCGAGTGTCCTTAGAACCCAACAAAGAGAATTCTTGCAGGCGATTTCTATCAATAAAACATGAAGACCAGTTCAAACTACGAGAGACAATTTGTTTTTGTTCGTCCATTAAAACCAGACTATTTTTCATACCCCCTCTTGAAATATACTCCTTGATCCTGGTTTTCCGTCGATCAGCTTCTTTAATGTGCCCTGTAGTCGCCAACTCCAACGCTTCACATAGAGAGGACTTACCGCCACCATTCGGAGCATAAAAGATATTCTTTTTCTTGCCAAACCTAATAAACGTTCCCTCATCACCTCCATTCAGCTCTCCAAACCCCCTGAAATTTTTAACTTGGAGCGTAGAGAAAGCATTCAATCCAGAAGGAGCAACCCAATTCAACTCTGGTTTTTTATCAAGCACGCGCTTAACGCGCACTGCCATACGCTGATAATCCACATTAAGCAATTCATCAGTCATTGTCGTCAGGTAAGACTTTATATGATCTGAATATCGCCCCTTATCCTGATTTTCTTTATACATGCACCATAAAAGCGAGAGATATGCATCTGACTTTCCTAAAAGGTTTTGTTTTACGAAGCTCATCAGATACTGACTCATCCGACTCATCCTTTAATTTGGATTCTTACTTCTCAGCCCAGTTATAGGGGCGATCTAATGGCATTAAAATAGCTTTTAAATGGGCACACTGAAAACGAACATAATCACCGCTAAAACTTGAACCAGTGAGGCTTTGTCAAGCTTCATTAGGAATGCAATATGTATCAACGTGACACATTATGTTTCACTTCTCTACCCAATGGCTCCCGCCTTTAGTCGAGGAGGCTGCAAAATGCATCATTCCGCATCGCTTTTCCCTGCCTCAAATCGCCCCGCCGCCCCAGTGCTGGCGCGGCTTGGCGCACTCTGCAACGTTGCATCAGAATCGACCCATTTAGCGCGCAGGCGGGGCGGGGAGTCGACAGCGCGCGGCGGGGCTCGGCAGAACAAAAACCAGAGGATGGCCACAGGGGGCGATGACGCCTATTCGCTCGCCCTATAAGGGCCAAGGCTAGGGTAGGTGGAGGCAGTGCGTGAAGAGGTGCTATGAGAGGGAAGGCGGAATGGCTGAGAGCGCCCACTGCTTCATCGCCCTCCCCCCTTTCAGGCTGGTGTGCTCTCAGCCCATCGGAATGATCAAGATGGACGTGCGTCCTTCTCGTCTTTCTTTTCCCGGTTGACTGCTGGCGTCGTCGTTACAACCTGGCGCGCATCCTTGGAAGAAGGCGATAGGCGGTTATCGATATGGCTCAACACCATGAGCTGCACGACAAGGAAGCACACACAGAAAATCACGCCTTTAATCATTCGATTCATACCCAGTCATTGATAGTCGATCAGCGAAACTACCACATCGCTGGCCAGCCCCACTATTGCCTATTCGTAACCCAGCAGCGTGACGGCTCTGCAACGAGTTTGGCCCCTTATGCGCGTCCTGAATGGCGCTATCCGCCCTATGCCAGAGCGGTTTTGCTGACCAGCACCACGCCGAAAGCGATCAGCATCAGCAGCACCACTTTGCGGAAGGTATCGGCGTCCATCCGCTGACGTACGACGCCGCCGACCTTGGTGCCGACGTAGACGGGTATCAGCCCCAACAGCGAGATCCAGACCGATTCGACCGTCATGAGCCCCAGTTTTGCCAGGCCCACGGCCATGATCAGGCTCGAAAGGCTAAAGGAGATATTGATTGCCTGGATAAACCGCTTGGGATCAAGCCGGAGCGCGAGCAGGAACGGCAGCACCGGCATGACTTGAGATCCAGTCATGCCATTGACCAGTCCGGTGAGAAACCCGGACACCGGCGCGAGCTTTCGGCCCATGTCCTCCGACATCGGCTGGCCGGGGCGAAACAGCGTGAAAGCGCCGTAGCCGATCAGCACCACGCCGAGTATCGCGCCGGCGACGAGGCTATCGATCAGATCCAGCACGGCGAGGCCGATCAACAGGCCGGGAATGGTGGCAAGAAACATCGGCCAGAAGCGCCGCACCGTTTCGCCGAAGTGCCCTGCCTGTCTCATCACGATCGCATTGCTGACCAGCGAGGGAATGATCACCAGCGGCATCGCGAACTTTAGTCCCAGCCCAAGCGCGAGGATGGGTAGCGCGGATGTCGAGAACCCCAGGCCGGTCGCCCCTTTGACGAAGGCGGCCACCAGATAGGCACAGGCGATGATCAGAATCGTCTCGAAGGTCACGGGGTATCCATGCTGAAGGTGGGATCGTGCGGGAACTCGAGAGTGTGCGGCGCTCACCCCACGCTGACAAGATGACGAATGACTATCCGAAGCGTTGCATTACCGCATCGAGGGCCTCGGGCGTGTAGGCTTGCTATCCTCGTCAGCCATGCCAGCTCAAAGGAAGCCCCCGTGGAATTGAAAGAGATCGTCCGAGACCAGATGAACGAAGCCGCCGAGGTGCTTTCCCGCTTCAGCCAGGATGAAGCCCAGTTGGAAGCGGTCGCGCAGGCGGCGGAGCTATTGGCGGCACGCTTCAAAGCCGGTGGGAAGGTTCTCGCTTGCGGCAATGGCGGTTCACACTGCGACGCCATGCATTTCGCCGAAGAACTCACCGGGCGCTTTCGGGAGAACCGCCGGGGCTTGCCGGCCATCGCCATTTCCGATCCCAGCCACCTCTCCTGTGTCGCCAATGACTTCGGCTACGAGTATGTCTTCTCGCGCTATGTCGAAGCCGTAGGCCGGCAAGGAGACGTGCTGTTCGGCATTTCGACCTCGGGTAACTCCGAAACCATCATCAAGGCCGTCGAGACAGCCAGGGCCCAGAACATGAACGTCATACTGCTGACCGGCAAGGATGGCGGCAAATTGGCGGGGCTCGCCGACGTGGAAATTAGGGTTCCTCACTTCGGCTATGCCGACCGCATCCAAGAGATCCATATCAAGGTGATCCACTCGATCATTTTGATGGTGGAAAAACTGGTCGCGTGAGCTTTGAAGATCGTAATGCAGAGTGGGTACTGATGAGCCGAACAGCAGGCAACATTGGTGATGATGCGCGGTTCGGTAAGGCGGGATGGTTCGAGATCAATCGAAATGGCGCCCGAGGCAGGACTCGAACCTGCAACCCACGGCTTCGAAGGCCGTTGCTCTATCCAGTTGAGCCACTCGGGCGCACGGCGCAGACGATAACATTACCGGGGCCTCCGATGCGAGTGCAGCGGAGGCCCGGAATAGCGCCTAGTGCGCCATCATCTCTTCGGCGACCTCTTCACCGCTCAGCTTCAAGGGATAGTAGGTCGGCCAGTTGACGACTTCATCGAGCAGCGCGTCGCGATCGTCCCCCATATAGATGTGGTAGTGGTCTGCATGGGTGGGCGAAATGGCGTGGTCGCTGAACTGGGAGTACTGCGGGGCGTCGTCGTCGCCGCTTTCCCGCTCGAAGATATAGCGCACGCCACGATTGCCGGCTTCGTAGGTCAGTATCTCGTAGCCGTCGTAGGCGTACTCGCCGGTATGCGCTTCGCCGTCATCCAAAAAAGTGACCTTGTCGCCGTCGATGACGATACGGTTCACGTCGGTCCGATAGCCCTTTTCGTAATAGGCCTTGTACTCATCGGCGCTCTTGTCGCCGTGCTCGGCCTTGTGGGCGAAGACGTCATCGAGTGTGCCGTCCTGAAGATAGGGATAAACGGACTGCCACTCCCCATCCCAGTCGGAAAGCTTTCGATCTTCGACCTGGTCGTCGTCGAAGTAACCCGCATGGATATCGTTGTCGTGATCGTGGCTGTGTTCGTGGTCATGGCTGTGTTCATGGTCATGGCTGTGGCCGTGATCGTCATGCTCGTGGCTATGACCATGATCCTCGGCGAGGACGGTCTGGAAACTCCCCATGGTCAGCAAACCGACCGCCACGACACCCGCGCTCCGCACTGATAATAATTTCATGATCCGTATCTCTTTTTCTGAATGACGTGAAGACTGCACCGCCACCAATACAATACGTTATATCATAACATTTTATCAATCACTGCGAACGCTCAGGACAGCGTGAAACCGACGGCGCGGCCTGTCTGCCGCGACTCATCTGTCACTTCTCTATCGCTTCTTAGCCATCTCTCTATCGCTTCTTAGCCACCTCTCTATCACCTCTCTGCCAGTTCTCTATCACTGCGGGGCAGTCGGGTCGGGCCAGAACTCATCCGGCGGATGAGACGAAAAAGCCGCTCAGGCGTCGGTCGTTTCTAGGGCACGTCGGTCGAGCAGGCGCTGCATGGCGGCGCTGGGCTTCTCGATCTTGCGATAAAAGCGGCTCTCGGCGTAGCTCTGGTTGAAGGCATCGAAATAGTCGTCGAGCACGTCGGCGGCGTCGACATCGCCGGTCTTGCGCAGCAGTTCGGCGGCGACCTCGGCGGTACAGAGATGCGCAGCCGATGCCGGCTTGCGCAACCGATAGCGGGTCAGCCGGTCGGTATGCAGCGGCAGCACCGGCAGGCCATCCAGGTACGGGCTCTTGCGGAAGATACGCCGCGCCTGGCGCCAGGTGCCGTCGATCAGGATGAACACCGGAATGAAGCCATCCTGCTTGGCGCTGATCACTGCGCGCTCGTCGACCACGCGGTGTTGATAGTCCGGCTGGTCATCGGGGAAAACGACGAACGGCACGTAGCGCCGATCCGCCAGCAGCTCGAGCAGGCGTGCCTCCGGCTCGGTGCGATACCAGGTGAAGGTCTGGGTCTGCGGTAACACGTTGGCGATCAGGCGCCCGGTGTTGGTGGGCTTGTGATGTTCGTAGGAGTGCGTCAGCAGCCATACCTGGGCATCGCTCGTCGCCATGACCCGATAAGGGCACAGGCAGTTGAGCACCGGCAGGCGGCAGCCATCGCAACGTTCGACGAAGCTGCCCCGGGCCTTGAACTCGCGGCGCGGCGGGGTCGCATCATCGACGACCGCTTCGCGGCTGGCCTCGGCACTCGGAAACTCGGTCTCGCTCGGCGGCCGGGATTCGGTCGTCAGTTCGGCATCATCACGCATGGTTCGGCTGTCTCGCGCACAAAAAAGCGGGGCGCGCATTCTAGCACTTCGCCCCGCTTCTCCAGCGTCGGAATTAAGACAACATTCGTATCGATCTCAGCGGCTGACGCTCTCGCTCGCTTCTGCCGTCGTGCCCTTGGCGCGAACACCCCGCTGTTTCCAGTAACCCGCCAGCAGCGAACCGGAAACATTGTGCCAGACGGAGAACAGCGCCCCCGGCAGCGCGGCACCGGCGGTGAAAAACTGGTTGGCGAGCGAGACCGCGAGGCCGGAATTCTGCAGGCCGACCTCGAAAGCGATGGTACGAGCGGTGCGAATGTCGAAGCCCAGCGCGCGGCTCAGCCAGTAACCGGCAGTGAGCCCGATGCCGTTGTGGGCGATGACGGCGATCGCGACGATCGGCCCCAGCGTGGCCAGGTTGCCGGCATTGAGCGCGACGACGATGGCGATGATCAGCACGATGGCGGCCATGGCGAGCGTGGCCAGCGCCGATTCGATCTTGCGGATACGCGCGCCCAGCAGGTGATGCACGATCACGCCCAGCGCGATCGGCGCGATGACCAGCTTGGCGATGCTCACCAGCATGCCGAGAACCGGCACGTCGATGGTCTGGCCGACCAGCAGCCAGGTGATGAACGGCGTGGCGACGACCGAAATCACGGTGGAAACCATGGTCATCGACACGGAAAGCGCCACGTGGCCGCCGGCCAGCCAGGTCATCACGTTGGAAGAGGTGCCGCCCGCGGTGGCGCCGACCAGGATCATGCCGGTGGTCAGCTCCGGGCTGAGCTGTAGCACGCGAGACACCAGCAGCGCGGCAACGGGCATGATCAGAAACTGCAGCACGACGCCGACGGCGATCGGCTTGGGCGACTTGATCACCCGCGCGAAGTCTTCGCGGGTCAGCGTCAGGCCCATGGCAAACATGATCACCACCAGCAGGGTCGTGATATCCGCCTTCAGCCCGACGAAGAGCTGCGGCTCGAAAGCGGCGATGACGGCCAGCAAGACGGCCCAGACCGGGAACAACCGGTTGATGCGTTCAAACATGATGAAGTGTCCTAGCGATGAGTGGCGTGCCGGCTTGGCACACCTGGGCCGCTCGAGCGGCTCTGTTGGGGTCGATGCCGAGGCGATATCACGCCGACGCCGACCGGGCGCGCCATTTTGCCGCACCGGACGCCGCGACTAAATAGGCAAAAGGCCGCTAATGGTGCGAAACGCCCTGCCAGAGGAAACGCGTCGCCAGTTTGAGCGCCCAGTCAGTCACAACGCTCGGTCGGCCAAAACGCTCAGCCAGCAAAGTCACCCTGCGACTTCCAGCGCGCCACCAGCTCCGGCACGCCGCGACTGGCCGGTTCGGCGATGGGGCTCACCCCCGGCGGCGCCAGGTCCCGCGCGTGGGGGTCGACCAGCCAGCACGGCGCCTCGAACGGGGCCTGATCCAGCAGCATTGCGGCGGGCATGACCGCCAGCGAGGTACCGACGACCAGCAACGCATCGGCCTCGGCAACGATATCGCAGGCGTCGGCATAGCGCGGCACGGCCTCGCCGAACCAGACCACGTCCGGGCGCAGCTGGCTGCCCTTGTCGCATAGATCGCCGAGCGCGATGGTGCCATTCGTCGATGTCTCCTCCACCGGATAACGCAGGTTGGCGTCGGCGGAAGAACGCGCCAGCAGAATTTCACCATGCAGGTGCAACACCTCACGGGAACAGGCGCGCTCGTGCAGGTCGTCGATGTTCTGGGTGATCACGCTGACGCGAAACCCCGCGGCCTCCAGTTCGGCCAGCGCCCGATGCGCGGCGTTCGGCTGGGCCCGGCGGGTCTGCTCGCGGCGCTCGTCGTAGAAGCGCAACACACTCGCCGGATCCCGCGCCCAGGCTTCGGGCGTCGCGACATCCTCGACGCGGTGGTTTTCCCACAGGCCATCGCCATCGCGGAAGGTCTTGAGGCCGCTTTCGGCGCTGATGCCGGCACCGGTCAGCACGACCAGATGCGGGGAATCGATATCACTCATGGGCACAGGCTCATTCCGAGGGTTCATTCGCTGTCCCGAGGCTAGCCTTACTCAGCGCGGATGCCCAGCCCTCGTGTCCAGCGTCCTTGCCCAGCTCTCCTTGCCCAGCCCTTGTGTCCCGCCCACATGCCCAGACCTTGAGATCGCCCGCGTCAGCCCCGACAATAGCGCTCTACTCGACTTCCCTGGCCAATTCATGACCGCGCCGCTTACCCCAACCGAGCGCCTTGGTCCGCTGCCGGTCATCTATCGCGATGCGCGCCTGATCGCCGTGGCCAAGCCGCCCGGCATGCTGGTGCATCGTACGGCGCTGGCCCGCGGCGAAACCCGTTTCGTGATGCAGACGCTGCGCGATCAGATCGGCCAGCACGTCTATCCGGTGCACCGGCTGGACCGCCCCACCGGCGGCGTCCTGCTGTTCGCGCTGGACAGCGATGCCGCCGCTGCGCTGAGCCGGGCGTTCACCGAGCAGCAGATGACCAAGCGCTATCTGGCGGTGGTTCGCGGCTGGGGGCCGGAGACGGTCAGCGTCGATGCGCCGTTACGTGAGGAAGACGGCACTCGGCCCAAGGCAGAGATGCCGGCGCAAGCCGCACTGACCCATTTTCGGCGGCTGGCGACGGTGGAGCTTCCGGTGGCGGTTGATCGTTACCCGCACTCGCGCTATTCGCTGATGGAAGCGCGACCGAAGACGGGCCGGCGCCATCAGATTCGGCGTCACCTGGCCCACTGTGGGCACCCGATCATCAATGATGCCAAGCATGGCAAGGGCGTTCACAACCGCTACTTTCGCGATCATCTGGACTGCCCGCATCTGCTGCTCGCAGCGGTTTTCTTGCAATTTCGACACCCGTTCGAGGGCCGCACGCTGACATTGGAGGCAGCCCCCGACAATCATTTTTCCGCCCTGCTCACGCGGTTCGGCTGGCAGGCACATCTGACGCAGAACGGTGCCCGGTGGGAAGATGGCGCCAGCGCTGCTGAGGCTGCCGAACCGATCGACATCCCTTTATGATCGAGAGCCCATGACCGAATTGACCGAGACTCAAGACAACGACGATTACGACTTCCGCTTCGGTGGCATTCGCCGCCTCTACGGCACCCGCGCGGCCAACGCATTTCGTCGCGCGCATGTCGTGGTGATCGGCGTGGGCGGCGTAGGCAGCTGGAGCGCCGAGGCGCTGGCGCGCTCCGGCATCGGCAAGCTGACCCTGATCGATCTGGACGATGTCTGCGTCTCCAACGTCAACCGCCAGCTCCATGCGCTGGACGGCCAGTTCGGCAAGCCCAAGGTCGAGGTGCTGGCCGAACGCTGCCGCGCGATCTGGCCGGGGATCGAGATTCATGCCGACGCCGCTTTCATCACCCCGACCAATCTGGCCGAGCGGATTCCGGCCGACGCCGACCACGTGATCGACGCCATCGACCATGTCGGCGCCAAGGCCGCGCTGATCCACTACTGCAACCGGCGCAAGCTGCCGATCACGGTGACCGGCGGCGCCGGTGGTCAGAGCGATCCGACCCGCGTGCGCGTGGCCGATCTCACTCGCACCGAACACGACCCGCTGCTGGCCAAAGTGCGCTCGAAACTGCGCCGCGATTTCGGCTTCTCGCGCAATCCCAAGCGCCGCTTCGGCGTCGAGTGCGTCTATTCGGACGAGCAGCTAGTCTACCCCGGTGAAGACGGCGAAGTCTGCCTGCAGAAACCGGCCCCGGGTCAGGCCACAAGGCTCGACTGCGCCGCCGGCTTCGGTGCGGTCAGCGTGGTCACTGGCACTTTCGGCTTCGTCGCCGCCGGGCGCGTACTGACCCGGCTGGCCGAGAAAGCCAAACGCGCCGCCGAGGACATGGAAACATCGGCAGACAAAGAAGCGTCAGCCCCCACCCAGGAGATTTCTTGATGAGTGACCACCAAAAGCCGGTGCCGGGCATCTATCGTCACTACAAGGGCCAGCTCTACGAGGTGCTGGACGTGGCTCAGCACAGCGAGACCGAAGAGTGGCTGGTGATCTATCGCGCGCTCTACGGCGACTACGGCCTGTGGGTGCGCCCGCTCACCATGTTCTGCGAGCAGGTCAGCGTCAGCGACGAGCCGGTGGCGAGATTCGCGCTGGAGAAGGCGTTTCGCTGAACGCGGCTCAAGCGATGACGGTTTGCTGCAGGGCAGATTTTACGGCTGATCGATTCCCCGTATTCCCGTACAATGCGCTGCTTTCCAAACGACGGCCCGGCAATCCACGCGGTAGTAGCCACAACCTACACGGTGGTATCTCCAACAGGGCCGGCGAATCATTTCCCCGGGAGGAAGCATGAGCGTACGCGTCGGCGTGATCATGGGCTCGAAGTCGGACTGGTCGACTCTCTGCCATACCGTCGAGACCCTGGAAAAGCTGGGTATCGAGCATGAAACCAAGGTGGTCTCCGCTCACCGCACGCCGGATCTGCTGTTCGAGTACGCCGAGACCGCTGCCGACCGTGGGCTGGAAGTGATCATCGCCGGTGCCGGCGGTGCCGCCCATCTGCCGGGCATGTGCGCCGCCAAGACGCGGCTGCCGGTGCTCGGCGTGCCGGTGAAATCGAGCACGCTTTCCGGCGTCGATTCGCTGCTTTCCATCGTCCAGATGCCGGCCGGCATCCCCACCGCGACGCTGGCGATTGGCCGCGCCGGGGCGATCAACGCCGCCCTGCTGGCCGCCGCCATGCTGGCCAATCACGATGAGCGCATTCGTGAAGCGCTGGAAGCCTACCGCGCCGAACAGACGCGCAAGGTGCTCGACAACCCCGATCCTCGACCCGAAGACCAGGAGTGACCATGCGAATCGGCATCGTCGGTGGCGGCCAGCTCGGCCGCATGCTCGCCCAGGCCGGCGCACCGCTGGACCTGCGCTTTACCTTTCTCGATCCCGGCAGCGAGCCGTGTGCCGCCGCCCACGGCCAGCATCTGCAAGCCGACTGGCAGGATCCGGAGGCGCTAAATACGCTGACCGCGACCTGCGACGCGATCACTTTCGAATTCGAGAACGTGCCGGCCGAGGCGGTCGAACGACTGGCCGAACAGCGCCCGGCTTATCCGCCGGCGCAGGCGCTCGCCACGGCCCGGGACCGCTGGCTCGAGAAGTCGCTGTTCCGCTCGCTGGATATCGACGTGCCACCGATCGCCCGGATCGACAGCCAGGCGGATATCGACACCGCGGTGAGCGAGATCGGACTGCCGGTGGTGATCAAGACGCGCACCATGGGCTACGACGGCAAGGGCCAGAAAGTGCTGCGCGCGCCCGAGGAGGTCGCCGGGACGTTCGACGAACTGGGCGGCGTGCCGCTGATTCTCGAAGGCTTCATCGACTTCGACCACGAGATCTCGGTGATTGCCGTGCGGAGCCGCGACGGCGAGATCCGCCACTGGCCGGTGGTGCGCAACGAGCATCGTCAGGGCATTCTGCACTGCTCGGTGCCGCAGGTGTCTCATCCGCTGCAGGCGCAGGCGGAAGACTACGCCAGCCGGGTCATGAACGAGCTCGACTACGTCGGGGTGATGGCGTTCGAATTCTTCGTCACTGCCGCCGGCCTGCTCGCCAACGAGATCGCCCCGCGGGTGCACAACTCCGGCCACTGGAGCATCGAGGGCGCGGTGACCAGCCAGTTCGAGAATCACGTGCGAGCGATTGCCGGCCTGCCGCTGGGCGAGACCGACCGCTTGGCACCGTGCGCGATGCTCAACGTGATTGGCGCCTTCCCGGAACGCGATGCCGTGCTGGCGCTGCCCGGAACGCGCTGGCACGACTACGGCAAGGCGCCCCGCCCCGGCCGCAAGATTGGCCATATCACCGTGCTGGCCGCCGATGACGAAACGCTGAAGACCCGCATCGATGCGGTCGAACTGCTGCTCAAGAACGATCTGGGCTAAGTCAGAGATTTCGAGACGGTCGAGACGTCTAGTCTTCAAGACATAGCCACAGACAAGCGAAAGCCCCGATGTCAGTGAACCGACATCGGGGCTTTTCATTGACGGCAAGAGCGGTTGCGCAGTCGCCGACCGCTAGAGGGAATCTAGCGGATTACTCTTTTTCTGTCGTAAACATGTGCTTCTGCAGATAGTTCTGGATACCGACCTTGTCGATCAGGCCCAGCTCCGCTTCGAGCTTATCGATGTGCTCTTCTTCGTCGTCGAGGATCTTGATGAACAGATCGCGGCTGACGTAATCACGGACGGATTCACAGTAGGGAATCGCCTCCTGCAGATCGGCGCGAGCCTTGTGCTCGATCTTGAGATCGCTCTGCAGCATCTCCTGGCAGTTCTCGCCAATATTGAGCTTGCCCAGATCCTGCAGGTTGGGAATGCCTTCCAGGAACAGGATGCGCTCGATCAGCCTATCGGCGTGCTGCATCTCTTCGATCGACTCTTCGTACTCCCACTTCGCCAGCACGCTGAAGCCCCAGTCCTTGTACATCTTGCTGTGCAGAAAGTACTGGTTGATCGCGACCAGCTCGTTGCCGAGCACGGTGTTGAGATAGGAAATGACCTTGGCGTCGCCTTTCATTGTCGTGTTCTCCTCATTGCATCGAATAACCAGTATCTGGCGATGGGGAGGCACGCTTGGCCACGCACTCCCGCGTGAATCACGCTACCACAATTGGCAGTGTCGATCCGGTAGCGGCAGTATCCCTCAAGAGGAGAATAAATTACAACTATTACAGTAGGTTACGACAAGATCGCATCTGCAAGCGATTGACAGATGGGAACACGGTTGATAACGAATCGCGCTAGCGAGAAGGCGTCGGTCGGCAGGTAAAGAGGATGAATTGCTGCAGAATCAAAGGGAAACGTCTCCGCCAGAAAGGAGAGTCGAACTCAAACGGCGTAGGCGAGATCGAGATCCATCGCCATTTCCTGACTGATCGCCTCGCGCATGACGCTCTTGCCGGTGCAGGCGCACTTGCCGCACTGGCCGGCACAGCCGGTTGTCTCGCGAACTTCGCGCCAGCTGCGGGCGCCGTTGGAGACGGCATTTTCGATATCGCGGTCGGTGACCCCTACACAGAGACAGACGTACACGGGAGAGCCTCACTGGTAACTAGATAGCAAATGTAAATGATTCGCATAGGCAATTTCAACCCGGAATCAGAATCATCTCGCCTAAAGTATTCGCCAGTGGCTTAACGGAACCTGAACACACGTCGGGGACCTTTGACGCTCGGACACCAAAACGCCGCGCCCTTTCGGGTCGCGGCGTCCTGTGATTCGCTCTACTTACGATGTCTGTGGGAATCTGTTTTACGATCTGGCGAGCTAAAGCCAAACGAGGCGACAACGCTTGAGGAAGCGGAGTTTACATGGGGTTAAATGAGCATTCCGAAAGTGTTTTCAACAATGTTTGGCCGACGCGCAGCAGATCGTAGACAGGTTTTTAGCCGGTGCGGCGCAACAACCAGATGCCCAACAGATAACAGGCAGCGGTCGGCACCACCACCGCCAGCGAGGGCGAGAAGCCGAACAGCACGGATGCCGGTGCCAGCAGATCCTGCAGATACTTGAAGGTCAGCCCGACGATCACGCCGTAGAAGATACGGGTCCCGGCCGCCACCGTGCGCAGCGGGCCGAACACGAACGAGGCGGCCAGCAGCACCAGCCCGGCGAGCGTGACCGGCAGCAGGCTCTTCTGCCAGAAATAGAGCAGCGGCTGGGTCGCTTCCTGCCCCTGCGACTGCAGGTAGTCGGCATAGCGCCACAGGCTGGTCATCGGCTGGCTATCCAGCGGCCGCAGCAGTCGGTTGAGCTGCGCCGGGGTCAGTGCGGTGTCCCAGCTCTCGGTCGCCAGCGTTTCGGCACGTGTGCCGCCATCCTCGAAATGGGTGACCTCCACATCTTCCAGCGTCCAGCTGTCGCCGTCCCACACCGCGCGCGCCGCCTGGGTGGCGTCGATCAACGTCTGACCGTCGAAGTGATACCAGGTGACGTTGATCAGCGTGTCGTCGGCGCGAATCGTGCCAAAGCGATAGAAGTCGTCGCCCTCGCGCTGCCAGCCGCCGCGATGCGATAGCACCGCTTCCGAGCCTTCGGACTGCTCCAGCCGCCATGCCTCGGCCTGCTGCTCGGTGGCCGGGCCGACGAACTCCCCGATCGCCATGGTGACCAGAATCACCAGCACCAGCGGTTTGAGCACGCCCAGCAGAATCCGCCCCAGCGAGCGCCCGGCGGCGCGCATCACCGTCAGCTCGTTGCTGGACGCCATCGACCCCAGCCCCACCAGCGCGCCGATCAGAACCGCCACCGGCGCGTATTCGTAGAACCTCCAGGGCAGCCGCATGATCAGGTAGATCAGCACGTCCAGCGCGGTGTAATCGCCGGAGACATCGCCCAGATCGTTGATGTAGGAGATCACCAGATCCAGCCCCAGCACCATGACCTGGACGACGAGCATTGCCCCCAGCACGCTGCGGGCGATGTAACGGTCGAGACGATCGATCAGCATCAGCGGCCTCCCCGCTTCTGGTCGCGGCGCAGCAGCAACAGACCGAGCACCAGATAGACCGCGTGAATGGGCCACATGCCGATGGTCGCCGGCAGGCTACCCCGCCCGATCGCATCCTGCGCCGCCAGCAGCAGGCTGAGATAACTGACATGCAGAAAGATCGCCGGCAACAGCTTGGCGAAGCGGCCCTGGCGCGGGTTGACTCGCGACAGCGGCAGCGCCAGCAGCGTCAGAATGGGGATCATCAACGGCATCGAGAGGCGCCACTGCAGTTGCGCCATGGCCTCGTCGTCACCGTCGGCGATCAGCGCGGGCGTGGTCATCAGCTCGCTGTCCTGGTCGGTTTCGGTCGTCTCGTCGGTGGCCAGGCGCACGCCGTAGCTGCCGAATTCCAGTTTCTCGGCCACCGGGCTGCCGGGATCGATGCTGTAACGCTCGCCGTTTCCGAGTACCAGATAGCGGCTGCCGGTCTCGGGATCGGTGGTTTGATAGCCGCTCTCGGCGCGGGTCACGACCTGCTTCGGCGAGCCATCACCGCCGCCCTGGTGCTCGCTGATGAACACGCCCTCCATGCGGGAGCCGTCAGCGCTGAGCGACCGCGTGTAGGCGGTGCGGTCGTTGCCAAAATCCTGAAAACGTCCGGGCGAGAGCAGCGAAAAATCCAGCCGGCTCTTCTGCTCGTCGATCAGGCGTTCATTGTGAGCCGCCCCGGTCGGCGTCAGCCACAGGCTGCAAAGCCCGACCAGCACGGCGATGAAAGCGGCCGGCAGCAACGTGACCTTTAAGAGCCGGTTGGGGCTGATACCGCAGGCGACCAGCACCGTAATCTCGCTGTTGAGATAGAGCTGACCGTAGGCCAGCAGGATCGCCAGAAAGAACGACAGCGGCAGCACCAGCTCGAGAAAGCTGGGCATGTGGAACAGCATCAGCGTGCCCAGCGCACTGAGCGGCAGTTCGCCCTGGGCCGCATCGGTGAAGTAGCGGATGAAACGGCTGCCCATGATCACCAGCAGCAGCACGCCGGCCACCGCCGACATCGTCAGCAGTATCTCGCGGGTCAAATAGCGGAATACGATCAATCTCAACTCCTGGCAACATCCACAGCTGATTGGCTTCCTGCCGCGGTCTGCTTCGACGGCCGCCCCCGGGCGACCGAAACCGCTTCGTCGTTGCGTCCAAGGATTCCCGCTGTCGAAGCGGCTTGTGCAACGCGCTTCAGCTTTGCGTAAACTGGCCGAATCGATGGCCTTTCGTTGGCGGCAGCGAGCTCGGGCCTTCGAGCGCAAACTCGATATCGACTCAGGCGCCCATCGTCATTGCCGCGCGAATCTATTTCGGCGCCATTATCCTGAATCATCACTCGCTTGTCTTGTTACCGACAGGCTTGTCCGCTCAATCGTTCATTGGAGACGACATGGAATTTTCCGTACTGACCGTCAACCCGGCCAAGGTCGAGACAGCCTGTCTAGTCGTACCGCTGTTTCAGGATGGCGACCTGCTGTCCGCCGCCGCCAAGCTGGATGACGCCAGCGAACGCTTGATCGCGCAACTCGTCGAACGCGGCGATTTCACCCCGGAGCTGGCCAATGTTCAGCTGATTCCGTTCGCGCCGGGTCTCGCCGCCGAGCGGCTGTTGCTGGTCGGTCTCGGCAAGCGCGAAACGTTCAATGAAGGCGCTCTGCGCAAATCGCTCGACGCCGCCTTTACCGCACTGGCCAAGCTGCCGGTCGACAGCGCTGCCGTGGCCTTCGACGATGCCGAGGTCGAGGATCGCGATACCGCCTGGAAAGCGCAGATGACGCTGGAGTCGGCAACCCGCGCGGTCTATCGCTTTACCCAGTGCAAGTCGACCTCACCGGCGGCGCCCCAGCTCGACAGGATCGAACTGCTGGTGGGCGATGCCAATCAGGCGGACAACGCCAAGGCCGGCGCCCGCATCGGCGCCGCCCTGGGTGACGGCGTCAATCTCGCCCGCACGTTGGGCAACCTGCCCGGCAATATCTGCACGCCGACCTATCTCGCCAATCAGGCCGAGACCCTGGCCGCGAAATCCGCCGGCTCGCTGGAAGTCGAGATTCTCGACGAGGCCGAACTGGAATCGCTGGGCGCGCACTCGCTGCTGGCCGTGGGTCGTGGTAGCGCCGAGCCGTCCAAGCTGATCGTGATGAAGTATCAGGGCGCCGACGATACCGAAGAGTCGCCTCACGTTCTGGTCGGCAAGGGCATCACCTTCGACACCGGCGGGATCTCGCTCAAGGCGGGCGCCGGCATGGACGAGATGAAATTCGACATGTGCGGCGCCGCCAGCGTGTTCGGCACCATGAAGAGTCTCATCGCCCTGAAACCGAAGCTCAACGTGGTGGCGATCGTCGCCAGCGCCGAGAACATGCCGGATGGCCGCGCGATCAAGCCCGGCGACATCGTCACCACGCTCAAGGGGCTGACGGTCGAGATCCTCAATACCGATGCCGAAGGTCGTCTGGTGCTGTGCGACGCGCTGACCTACGCCGAGCGTTTCGACCCGGCCAGCGTCGTCGATATCGCCACCCTGACCGGCGCCTGCATGATCGCGCTGGGCGATCACGCCAGCGGGCTGTTCTCCAACGATGACGATCTGGCGCTGGATCTGCTCGAAGCCGGCGAAGCGTCCTGGGATCGCGCCTGGCACATGCCGCTGTGGGACGACTATCAGCAGCAGCTGGATTCCAACTTCGCTGACCTCGCCAATATCGGCGGACGCCCGGCGGGTGCCATCACCGCCGCGTGCTTTCTGTCACGCTTCGCCGACAAGTACCCGTGGGCGCATCTCGATATCGCCGGCACCGGCTGGGACAGCGGCAAGCAGAAAGGCGCCAGCGGCCGCCCGGTGGGTCTGCTGACGCGTTATCTGCTGGACCGCGAAAGCGAGCTGGTGGTCACGCAGGAGACCTGATGGTCCATCAGCAAGAGCGCCGCTGCCCTCTTCGCAGCCAACGCTTTGCATGCTAATTTAAATAATCCGCTGCCCGTCGCTGCGACGGGCGGCTCCCAACCGAAGTCACCGACCGCCTGGCGCTCCACGAGTCGTCAGGCATCATGGACTTTCAGGAGAAGTCGCAGTGTCCACTTCAGGTTTCGAAGCCCGCCTTTCCTCCAATCCGCTCGATGCCACTCTGCGCAACGAGATTCTTGCCAACCCGGGCTTCGGCCGCTACTTCACCGATCACATGGTACACGTGCGCTGGACCAAGACCGGTGGCTGGCAGCGCGGCGAGATTCGCCCCTACGGGCCGCTGCTGATCGACCCGGCATCGCCGGTGCTGCATTACGGTCAGGAGATCTTCGAAGGCATCAAGGCCTACCGTCACGCCGACGGCTCGGTCTGGACCTTCCGTCCCGAGAAGAACGCAGCCCGCTTCCGCGCCTCCGCGCGTCGTCTGGCCCTGCCGGAACTCGATGACGAAACCTTCCTGGGTTCGCTCAAGACCCTGGTCGCGCAAGACGCCGACTGGGTGCCGACGCCGCAGAACGAAGCCGAAGAGTGCAGCCTCTACCTGCGCCCGTTCATGATCGGCAACGGCAAGTCGCTGGGCGTCAAGCCGGCGGCCGAGGTCGACTACTATCTGATCGCCTCGCCGGCGGCGGCCTACTTCAAGGGCGGCGGCAAGCCGGTCTCGATCTGGCTCTCCCAGCACTACAACCGCGCTGCGCCCGGTGGCACTGGGTTCGCCAAGTGTGGCGGCAACTATGCCGCGTCGCTGCTGGCCCAGGCCGAGGCCGAAAGCCATGGCTGCGATCAGGTCGCGTTTCTCGATGCGGCGGAAAACAAGTGGATCGAAGAGCTGGGCGGCATGAACCTGTTCTTCGTCTACCGTGACGGTCGCCTGGTCACGCCAGCGCTGACCGGGACCATTCTGGAAGGTGTCACCCGCGACTCCATTCTGGAACTGGCCCGGGATGCCGGCCTCACTCCGGAAGAGCGACCGATCAGCATCGATGAATGGCGCGATGGCGTGGCCAGCGGCGAAATTGTCGAGGTCTTCGCCTGCGGCACCGCGGCCGTCATCACCCAGATCGGCCAGCTGGTGACCGAGAACGATCGCATCGTGACGCCCCCGATCGAAGGCGAAGCGGTCAGCGCCAAGCTGCGCAAGCGCCTGCTGGATATCCAGTACGGCCGCAGCGAAGACACTCGCGGCTGGCTGATGCGACTGGCCTGATTCCGACCTACACTGGATGCCCGAGCGCCGGCTCGAGCGACAATGACCGCCTCCTGGGCGGTCATTGTGCTTGTAGCCTTCGCTTCACCAAGGAGAGACGCATGTTCAGCCACGTCATGATCGGAACCAACGATATCGCCCGCGCCAAGCGCTTCTACGACGCCGTTCTGGGCACGCTGGATATCGCTGAAGGCCAGCTTGGCGAACGCAAGGGGATTCAGCGAGTCTTCTACCGTCAGGACGGCAATGCCTTTGGCGTCACCGAACCGATCGACGGCCAGCCCGCCACGGTGGGCAACGGCAGCACCTTCGCCTTCCGCTGCTCCTCGGCCGAGCAGGCCGAGCGTTTTCACGATACCGCCGTCGCCCAAGGTGGCACCTCTGTCGAGGACGCGCCGGGCGTTCGCCACACTGCTATGGGCGACATGTTTCTCGCCTACGTGCGCGACCTCGACGGCCACAAGCTTTGCGCCGTTTACCGCATGGAGCGCGCCGACTGAGTCGGGCCTTGCTCACGGCCGACGATCAAACCCCATCTCCAGAGGAGAGCCAGATGAAACCCGTGATGATCATTACCGGTGCCGGACGCGGTATCGGCGCAGCAACGGCCATCATGGCCGCCCAGAAAGGCTACGCCGTGGCGGTCAACTATCGCAGTGACAAGGCCTCTGCCGACAAGGTGGTCGCCGAGATCGAAGCCGACGGCGGCCGCGCGCTCGCAATCCAGGCCGACATCGTCGACGAAGCGGCGATCGTCGCCATGTTCGAGACCGTCGACCGCGAGCTGGGAAGCGTCGATGTGCTGGTCAACAATGCCGGCATCGTCGACCAGATCAGCCGCGTCGACGAGATGAGCTTCGAGCGCGTCGACCGCATGATGAAGATCAACGTCGTCGGCCCGTTCATCTGTGCGCGCGAGGCGATCAAGCGCATGTCGACCAAGCACGGCGGCAAGGGCGGCGCCATCGTCAATATCGGCTCGGCGGCCTCCCACCTCGGCGGCCCGGGTGAATACGTCGATTACGCCGCCTCCAAGGGCGCCATCGATACCATGACCGAGGGGCTGTCGAAGGAAGTCGCCGGCGAAGGCATCCGCGTCAACACCATTCGCCCCGGCGTTATCCGCACCACCATTCACGCCAGCGGCGGCAACCCGGACAAGCCTGACGTGGCCGGCTCGGTGATTCCGATGGGTCGCATCGGCGAACCCGAAGAGATCGCCAACGGCATTCTGTGGCTGGCCGAGGCCGGATTCACGACGGGAGCGCTGGTCGACATCGACGGCGGCGTTTAAGAGAGGTCGGGGCCTGCGCGAGCGATTGGCGTTGTTGCACGGCGCGCGCGGGCCTCGCCTAACCCCCTGTTATGTCTCGTTCCTTACGCGCCGTGCGCCTAGCCACTCATCTCGCTCGGCGCCGACTCAGTGACGAGATGCTGAATCCAGCTTCGCGATGCGCATTGGAGAATCCTCAACTGCGCTCGCTTGGCTGGATTCGCTTTGCCTGAGGCTAGCTCGCACAATCGCTCGGGCCTCGAGGCTTAGGCCATCAAAAGCCGGATCAGGTAACATTGCTAACTCGCAACCCTGGCTCGTAGCTCGTAGCTCGTAGCTCGTAGCTCGTAGCTCGTAGCTCGTAGCTCGTCATCAACGGAATGTCATGACCAAAGTCGATTTCTACATCCTGCCCGATACCACGCTGGAAGCCCGGCTCAATTTCGCCTGCCGTCTGGCGGAGACGATCTATCGCAAGGGCTATCAGCTGCATATCCATACCCAGGATGAATCGATGGCGCGAGAGCTGGACGAGCTGCTGTGGACGTTCCGGGAAGATAGTTACGTCCCCCACCGGGTGGCGGGTGACGCCATGGACCCGGCGCCGCCGGTGACGATCGGCTGGGAAGCCGTGCCCGAGCCCGGCGTGCAGGCGATGCTCAACCTGAACGACGAGATCCCCGAGTGGTTCTCCCGGCTGGAACGGGTGGCCGAGATCATCAACCAGCATCAGGACGTGCTGCGCACCAAGCGCGCCTGCTGGAAGACCTACAAGGATCGGGGATATCGCGTCGAGGCGCATAAGCTCTGATCAGCGCAATAACCGGACGGTTCGCCGCTCGGCGCAGACATACCGGCCTGACTCCGCGGCCATCGACAAGGTATAATCCCCGCCATTTTTCGCTACGCGGCATTTCGCCGTGCCGCGTGTCGTCGTCACCGATTCGAGCCCGATAGCCGCCATGGACAAGACCTACCAACCCGATCAGATCGAAACCCGCTGGTACGAACGCTGGGAAGCCGACAACCGTTTCGCCCCGAGCGGCGAAGGCGAGCCGTTCTCGATCATGATCCCGCCGCCCAACGTGACCGGCAGCCTGCACATGGGCCACGCCTTCCAGGACACGATCATGGACACGCTGGTGCGCTGGAAGCGCATGCGCGGCAACAACACGCTGTGGCAGGTCGGGACGGATCACGCCGGCATCGCCACCCAGATGCTGGTCGAGCGCAAGCTGGCAGCGGAGACCGGCCAGACCCGTCACGATCTGGGTCGCGAGGCGTTCACCGACAAGATCTGGGAGTGGAAGGAAGAGTCCGGCGGGCACATTACTCGCCAGCTGCGGCGCATGGGTGCCAGTGTCGACTGGAGCCGCGAGCGCTTTACCATGGACGACGGATTCTACAAGGCGGTGCAGGAAGTCTTCGTGCGCCTGCATGACGAGGGCCTGATCTATCGCGGCAAGCGCCTGGTCAACTGGGACCCGACGCTGCATACCGCGATTTCCGATCTCGAAGTCGAGAACCGCGAGCAGCAGGGCCAGTTCTGGCACTTCCGCTACCCGCTGGCCGATGGCGCCAGGACGGCGGATGGCAAGGACTACCTGATCGTTGCCACCACGCGCCCGGAAACGCTGCTCGGCGATACCGGCGTGGCGGTCAATCCGGAAGATCCGCGCTACGCCTCGCTGATCGGCAAGTTCATCGAGCTGCCGCTGGTCGGCCGTCGGATTCCGATCATCGCCGACGACCATGCCGATATGGAAAAAGGCTCGGGCTGCGTCAAGATCACCCCGGCCCACGACTTCAACGACTATGAAGTCGGCAAGCGTCACGATCACGCCCTGATCAACGTGTTCTCGCAGGATGCCGCCGTCCTCGAGCGTGCCGAGGTGTTCGACCTGCAGGGCCGCCCGCTGCCCGATGTCGACGCCACCCTGCCGGCGGCCTACGCCGGGCTGGATCGATACGTTGCGCGTGAGCGAATCGTCGCCGACATGGACGCTGCCGGTCTGCTCGAGCAGATCGAGACGGTCACCAACACCCTGCCCTACGGCGACCGCTCCGGCGACGTGATCGAGCCGCTGCTGACCGACCAATGGTTCGTCGCCGTCGAGAAGCTGGCCAAGCCGGCGATCGAGGCCGTCGAAAACGGCGACATCGAGTTCGTGCCCAAGAACTACGAGAACATGTACTTCGCCTGGATGCGCGATCTGCAGGATTGGTGCATCTCGCGCCAGCTTTGGTGGGGGCATCGCATTCCGGCCTGGTACGACGCCGAGGGCAAGGTCTACGTCGCCCGCACCGAACAGGAAGCCCGCGACAAACACGGGATCGCGGCCGACGTGACGCTGACCCAGGACGACGACGTGCTCGACACCTGGTTCAGCTCGGGCCTGTGGACCTTCGGCACCCTGGGCTGGCCGGAAAAGACGCCTGAGCTCGAGACCTTCCACTCGACCAGCGTGCTGGTCACGGGGTTCGACATCATCTTCTTCTGGGTCGCACGGATGATCATGCTCACCGGCCACTTCACCGGCGAGGTGCCGTTCAAGACCGTCTACGTCCACGGCCTGGTGCGCGACGCCCAGGGTCAGAAGATGTCCAAGTCCAAGGGCAACGTGCTCGATCCCATCGACCTGATCGACGGCATCGACCTGGAAACGCTGGTCGCCAAACGGACCGGCAACATGATGCAGCCGCAGAAGGCCCGCGCGATCGAGAAAGCGACCCGTAGCGAGTTCCCGGACGGCATCGAGTCCCACGGTACCGATGCGCTGCGCTACACCTTCCTGTCGCTGGCCACCACCGGACGCGACGTCAAGTTCGACATGGGCCGACTCGACGGCTATCGCAACTTCTGCAACAAGCTGTGGAACGCCTCGCGCTACGTGCTGATGAACGCCGAAGACCAGGATGTTGGCCTCGCCGGCGAGAGCGTCGAGCTGTCATTGGCCGATCGCTGGATCATCTCTCGCCTGCAGCAGACCGAAGCCCAGGTCACCAAGGCGCTGGAAGAGTACCGTTTCGATCACGCCTCTCAGGCGCTCTACGACTTCGTCTGGAACGAGTACTGCGACTGGTATCTGGAGCTTTCCAAGCCGGTGCTGTGGGACGAGAACGCCTCCGTCGAGGCCAAGCGCGGCACTCGTCGCACGCTGGTCCGCGTGCTCGAAGTGATTCTCCGCCTAGCCCATCCGATGATGCCGTTCATCAGTGAAGAAATCTGGCAGCGCGTCGCCCCGCTGGCCGGCACCCGGTCGAAGGATGGCGACAGCCTGATGACGCAGCCGTGGCCGGAAGCGGATGCCTCACGGATCGACGAGCAGTCGATTCGTGACATCGATTGGCTCAAGGGCGTGATCGTCGCAGTGCGTAACATCCGCGCCGAAATGAATATCGCCCCCGGCAAGCCGCTGGACGCCCTGCTGACCAAGGGCGCCACCGGCGACCGCGAGCGTCTCGAGGCCAACCGCCTGTTCCTCTCCAAACTGGCCAAGCTCGAGAGCGTGACCTGGCTCGACGATCCCGAGCAGGCACCGCTCTCGGCGACGCAACTGGTCGGCGATATGGAAGTGCTGGTGCCGATGGCCGACCTGATCGACAAGGACGCCGAGCTTGCGCGCCTCGCCAAGGAGATCGACAAGCAGGACAAGCTGATCGTCGGTATCGAGAAGAAGCTCGGCAACGAAAGCTTTACCGCCAAGGCGCCGGAAGCGGTGGTCGAGAAGGAACGCGGCAAGCTCAAGGAGTATCTCGCGACGCGCCAGGTACTGGTCGAACAGCGCAACAAGATCGCCGCTCTATAAAGCAACTCGCTCAACACGACGGCTGACACTGTCGCTGCTGCCGCACCTCGAGCCCTCGACAATTCGTCGGGGGCTTTTTCGTTTCGAGCCAGGTTGGAAAACAGTCAAGCCGGACGGACTCATCGGAACGGCTGGCGACAAGGCAGGCGATGAGTTTTAGAACACTGTTCCTTATGTTTATCTTAAATTATAATCCTCGCAGACGAATCCTCTTGCGGGAGACATGACTCATGAACATGCAGTGGAAACGCGTGCTGGGGCTCAATCTGACCGGGCTGGTCCTGTTGCTGAGTTGGGCGCTACCCCATGGGTTGCCCTGGACCGATCTGGACGATCGGATATTCTGGACCTTCAATCACTGGATCACGCCGGAAAACGGTCTATGGGACGATCTGCTGGCGCTGCTCAATACGCGTTTCTTCGACGCCGCCTCGTTCGGCGTCATGGGCGTGTTGTTCACCATCGCCATGCGCCGAGACCCGCGGCCTGATCGATGGCGGCGCTGGCTCGGCATCGGCGTGACCATGCTGCTGACAGCCGGGGTGATCGCTGTGGTGACCAACAAGGCGATTACCTACGGCCACCCCAGTCCGACCCGATTCTTCGCACACGCGGCCCATCTGACCGACATCGTCTCGATTCCAACCAAGGACTCGGCATCGAACAGTTTTCCCGGCGATCACGGTTTGATGCTGATGATCTTCGCCGGCTTCATGCTGCGCTTCGCCGATCGGCGCACGGCGGGATGGAGCATCGCCTTCGTGCTGCTATTAAGCGCTCCCCGCATCATGGTCGGCGCACACTGGTTCAGCGACGTCTATATGGGCGCCCTGAGCATTGCCCTGCTCGCCCTGCCGTGGGTCCTCTGCACGCCGGTGGCGGGCGGCATGACGGCCCTCGTTCAGCGCTGGCTGGCGCGTCTGCCTCGGGCAAATTGAACACGAACACACGAAGCCGCCGATTCCGCTTCGCTGACGAAGAGGACGCTCACGCCCAAGCCGTAGCACTGTCCAGTGACATTGCTTCTGGACTTCCGATAATCTAGCGCGGTCTCAACGTCTGGAGAAAACATGGATAACCGAGTCGAACTGCGCCTCAGCCTGGATGACGGCAGCGTCAACATTCCGTACAGCGCGGAAGACAGTGAGAACGGAGAAGCGTACCCGTATCAACGACTCGTGGATGATCCAAAGCAGATCGACGCGATACCGGAAGTCCGCGAGTTCCCCCGCATCCGTGACGCGCTCGCTCGAATCAATCAGCCTGGCAACACTTTCGAAACTGCCAGGATGATGACCTGGCGCGATGACGAAGGCGGTCATTCAAGCGTGTGCGCGTTGGGATTCTTCTTCCAGGACAGAAGCCTCTTCGCCGGCCAGAGCCACTGCTACCGACTCGCCGGCAACCTGCTCAGCGCGATGCTTGACGATGAATTCATGAGCCAGCAGGCTTTCGCACCCATGCTCGAGATCCAACGCGCTCACCTGACCACCGAGCAACGCTCGGGCTGGATCATGGATCTCTATCTCGCAGGCACCAGCGAGGATGACCAGGCTTCGGCAGACGACGAGCTCCAGCGTAGAGTTTCGTGGCTTGCTGATTTCCTGAACCAGCAAACCTAACCCAGCTGGCGAATATCGCTCGGGCTTGAATTGGAGAGCGAAGTGGCGTGCGGCTACTGCACCACCTACGACGCGTCAGGTTCGCCCTACCGAGGCAGATGAAACGCTGGCAGCTCGAATCCCTCTGCGTTTGAACACCAGACTCCCCCTCGCGATGAATTTGAAACCGCACTGCGCCGTTTGGCCAAGATGCATGCGGCCTTGGGCATCCCGAGGATTGCATGGTCGTATTGGGTGCCATGATTGCTCCGTCCGAGGCACACGCGGCAGTGACCACACCGTTTACGCGCTCGGACCCGATCAACAGTGGAATAATTCTCACGGTCATTCGTCTTACCTGCAGCCGACAGTGACAGGGTTTCTCCCTATGTCGACAGCGACCGACACCGTAGGTCGTAGCTATTTCCATGACAGGAGTCGATGATGAAAACCAAGATAATGCCCCGCCTGGCCCAGATCGCTGCCGCCGTGGCCCTCGCCGGCATCATGCCGGTACTGGCGCAGGCCAACGATAGTATCGCCCAGCAGGAAGCCATGCAGAGACTGCACCAACCGCTGAATTTGCAGCCGGCCATGATGACGGCCAACCAGTTCGGCGCCTGGCGCCTGGATATTGGCGCGGGTCACAGTGAAGCCAGTGCCAATGCACTTCGCGCCGAACAGCACCGCACCGGCATGACCACCATGAAAGCGCTGGGCAGGGATCAGCAGAGCTTGATAGCGGAGGGACAGAGTGCTGCGCAAATGGCTGTTGTCAAACGGCTCTACAGCAACAACCCCGCCTGAAAGTCGACTGTTTGAAAGCGGTCGAAAACTCCCGAAGCCGAGGCTGATCACCTCGGCTTTTATCCGTTTGTCCCGTGCTCGATCGTTGGCGCGAAAGTTTTCCAATGACACCCGACCGGTGCAAAACCGGTCACTTACCGCCATGAGTTTGATGTAGAAACGCTAAAGCGATCAGGATCGATATGCCGCCGATCCGATCGCTTTTTTTATGAGTAACCCGTTCGCCTTTTCAGGAAAAGGGTATGCGGTTCACGGATGCTTTTGACCTTTCGTCATGCTTGCCAGTACGCCATCCCGACGAATCAAGCCGTGGTACAAGGCCGCCGTTAGGTGAATGAGAATGACGGCGAAAAGACTCAGCGCCAGCCACGTATGGGCGAACCGCAACGCGCTATACATTGTGGCAGAAGGCGACAACAGATCCGGCAGCGTGACGCCGGAAAAAAGAGTCACCGGATAACCGCCGGCCGAGAGCATGGTCCAACCGATAAGTGGCATCGCCAGCATCAGTGCGTATAGCATCCAGTGGGACAGATGGGCCGCCGCGCGCTGCCATGGCGGTAAATCCGACGGTAGCGCTGGCGTGCCGTACCGCCAGCGCACGAAAAGACGCACGATGACCAGCGCGAGAATTGCGATCCCCAGTGGCTTGTGGAGCTGGAGGAGCCAGACGTGACGCTCGGAAACCGTGGCGACCATGCCGATACCGATGAACAGCATCGACATGACCATGATGGCCATCGACCAGTGCAACAGGCGAGCAGGAACGGAAAAAGTACCGGTGGTCGGTGAGTTCATGATCGTGGCTCCTGAGTGGAGGGTGTGGCCGATTCGGCCTCCTCGCGGGTACGTCGGTTGTAGGATTCCGAATAGGCCGCGGAGCGCGCGCTCAGCAGCGGATCATCGGAGCCGGCGATGCCATCGGGCAGCACCAGCGGATCGTAGTTGATATCCCGACAGGGGCCGTCGGCCTGAGCCTGGGCGCTCTCGATGGTGACGACGCCGGCATCGATCTGGCGACGATCCTCGGGCCAGACCAGGGTGGCATCATTGGTCGGATCACCCGGATTCGCCACGGTCACGATCAGATGCCAACGCTGCGGCCCTTGCTCCAGGCGTTCACGCAGGTCTTTGGACAAAAAATCGGGATCCTGCTTCTGGGCGTCGGTCATCGCCGTGAACGGCGCTTCCGGTACCAGCCCCCAGCGTACGAAGTGGGTAGTCCCGGCGGCATCGATGAAGCGGAAGGCATCGAGGCTGTTGTAATCGACGTTGACGAAGCTCGAGGAGCGCTGGGCGGTTTTCGCCCATGCCAGGAATGGCTTGGTTTCCGGATGGTCGGCAAAGAAGGCCGACATTTTCGCGGCATCCGGCTTGCCGCTCTGCGAATCCGGCTGGGAGGCTTTCAACAGTTCCCAGAATGCCTGCGGTGTCGATACCGGAAATACCGGCATCGCGTTCATCGCGGTCCGCCACTGCTCGTCGTTCGGCAACTGGAATTGCAGCGCGAAACTGCGTATCGGCGGCATGCCATCATTGGCATGCGGGTCTCCTCCGGGAATCGCGAGGCGGCCGATGACCGGGCTAACGCGTCCCGTCTCGAAAACGCTGGCGCGGGACAGACTGGCCGCATTGCCATTGCTCTCGAAGCTGCCCACCACGCAGTATCCCTTGGCGTGATTGCGGCGATAGCCTTCGTGAACACCGGCGTTGTCTTCCAGCGTGTTGATCATCCGATCTGGGGTCAGCCGACTTGGGTCCAGCCAGCCGCCAACGTAGGCAAAAGCCGTCGCCAGGACGGCGATAACGAGTCCGATGACCGTGAACCGAAATATCGTGTTCAGCGGTGGTGGGGTTTTCGGGGTCATGTGCGCTCCGGGGAACGTTGCCTGAATGGAGGCAGTAGGACGACGCTGTCGACGCTTTATTCCCGCTCGTTGGATCGCAGTACAGAAATATTGGCAATTTCATCGACGACAGAAGGGAATAGAATTTCAGCCGGTTCGTCCTACAGCGACTTCCTTCGACACGCTGGAATCCCCATGAGCCCACCCGATGACGATCAACTGCGTGAAATACTGCCGCGTCTGCGGCGCTTTGCCCTGTCGCTGAGCCAGAACCCCAGCGATGCCGATGATCTGGTGCAGGCGACGATAGAGAAAGCGATCGGCCACTGGCAGCGCCGCCGCCCCGATGGCGATCTTCGCGCCTGGCTGTTTTCGATTCTGTATCGACAGTTCATCGACGGTCGCCGTCGCGCCGGGCGCTACGCTCGGCTCATGCAGCTGTTCACCAGCGACCCCCAGACCAGCGCCTCGACGGAAGATATCGTCGTGGCAAACGCCACCTGGGAGGCGTTCGATCGACTTTCTCCGGAACATCGGGCGCTGCTGATGCTGGTTTCGGTGGAGGGGCTGAGCTACCGCGAAGTCAGCGAAACCCTGGACATTCCGATCGGTACGGTAATGTCACGACTGTCCCGGGCACGCCGATCGCTGCGCGACCTGGACGAAGGAACATCGCGGGAAAAACCGTCGTCACCGTCACTCTGGAGACTCAAATGAATCCACGTCACCCCACCGAGCAGGACCTGCACGCCTATCTCGATGATCAGCTGGATGCCGAGCGCCGGCAGTGGATCGAATCCCGGCTCCAGGCCAATCCCGAACAGGCGGCGGAGCTCGAACAGTGGCGCATGGACGCAAGACGCTTGCGCGCGCGTTACGCCAACCCCCAACAGTGGCCAGACAACCCGGCGCTCGATCCCGCCGCGATTCGGCGTCGCCAGCGAGCCAGCCACCAACGCTGGCTGGCGACGGCAGCCATGCTGGTCATGACCCTGGGCATCGGCATGACCGGCGGTTGGAAAGTGCACGACATGATGACCCCGCCCTCGATTTCGGCGCAGCCGATGGCAGACGCCGTTCAGGCCTATCGCCTGTTCACCGACAGCGTCTCGTTCGACGGGAACACGACTATCGATAGAAACACGGCCATCGACGGCAACACTGCTATCGATGGGAACGGTATTGTCGACGCCAGCGATACCGCCGTCTCCGAACCGGACGCCAACAGTCGCGAGGGAATCGTCAAACTGTTTCAGGCCCATTTCAGCGACGGGATCATGCCGCCCGATCTTAGCGCCGCCGGCCTGGAGATGACGGGTGCGCGGCTGCTGGCCACCGATCAAGGGCCGGCCGCGATGGTGGTCTATCGTGACCGGACCGGGCGTCAGATGATGATGTACATACGCCCGCCGGGTGCCGGCAATCACATGCTGGAGCCGGGCAAGCGAATCGACGGCAAGCTCATGGCGCAGTACTGGTCGAAAGGCAATTACAACTATGCCGTCGTCAGCAAGCCGGACGATCCCAACGCCGCCATGCTCGAAGAGATGCTGCGGGAGAGTTGAGTCGTGCCGGAGCGGCCCATCGCGGTAGCGCTTTGCTCGGCAAGCATGACGACATCACGGCCGCTCAAAGCGGCCAGGTGATGACGAACGCACTGCCTCCTCGCCCAGTGGGCTGACAAATCGCCTGGCCGCCGTGTGCCTCCGCAATGGCCTTGACCACAGCCAGCCCCAGGCCGCTGCCGCCGCTTTTGCGTGACCGCGAGGGATCGCCACGGTGAAAAGCCTCGAACAGGTCAGAGGCAAGCGCCCTATCGATGCCGGGACCGTCGTCCTCGACGACGAGATGGCAGTGACCGCCCGCTGGATAGAGGCGAACCCGCAGACTGCCCGGCTCGGCATGCTGCTGGGCGTTTTCCAGTAACGCCATCAGCGCCTGACGCATACGCACCGGATCGCACTTCACCTTCAAATTAGCCTCGAGTTCACTGTGCAGATGGAACCCTTTTGCCGCCAGCGGCGCGGCGAAGGCCTGCAGAACACTGCCGAGTTCCTGGGCGAGATCCACCTCGACCCGGTGCAACTCCAGATGGCCGCTGTCATTGAGACTCAACACCCGCAGATCCTCGATCAGCCGGTTCAGACCTTCCACCTGGCGCAGCAAGCCATCGAACAGCTCGCTGCTGGGCGTGAAGACGCCTTCCGAAAGGCCCTGCAGACGTCCGCGCAAAATGGTCACCGGCGTGCGCAGCTCATGGGCGATGGCGGCGTTCCAGAACTCGCGTTCCCGGGTCACGCTTTGCAGCCGCTCGGCCATGGCGTTGAAATCGCGCACCAGCTGTGCCGTCTCGCCCATGGCCCTTTCGTCCGTCCGCGCACGCGCGGTCAGCTTACCCTGGGCCACTTCGCGCAGACTGTGTGCCACCGAATTCAATGGGGTGAGCAGACGTCGCGATAAACGGATAGCAACGAATACCGCCATGCCCAGCGCGGCAACCGTAGTGCAGACGATCCACGCCAGTTCGACCCGTGACGGCATCCAGCTGTTGGAGATGCTCTCCGGCAAATAGGCCGTGGCGATGGCGTAGAACACGTAGGAGCCGAACACCGCGATGAAGATGATGCCCAGCGCCATCACCGCCAGGGACTGGATAATCTGCCGACGCAGACCCGGCATGCGTTTCATGGCTCGCTGCCGAAACGATAGCCCACGCCCCAGACGCTGGCCGGCACGCCTTGGATGTCCAGGGCCTCGAGCTTCTTGCGCAGTTTGCTGACGTGGCTGTCCACCGTGCGCTCCTGGGTATCGCCCTCGGGCAGACAATGTTCCAGTAGCTCCGCCCTGCTGAACACCCGCCTGGGCGCCCGCATCAGACAGGCTAGCAGCTTGAACTCCGTCAGGGTCAGATCCAGCAACTGTTGCTGATCACCATTGCAGATGCTGGCTTCGTGGTTCTCCAAGTCGATCTGGAACGGGCCGACGCGCAGCATCTGCGTGGGGGCGGGCTCGCTCATCCGGGTGCGCCGCAGTACCGCTTGAACTCGCGCCACCACTTCGGCCGGATTGAAGGGCTTGACCACGTAATCGTCCGCGCCCAGACGCAGTCCCATCAGCTTGTCGAGATCCTGATCGAGCGCGGTGAGCATGATCACGGGGGTGTCTCCACGGGCGCGGATTTCACTGAGCACCTTCCAGCCGTCGACGCGAGGCATCTGCACGTCGAGCAGCAGCAGATCCGGCTTGAGCGATTGGTGCATGGACAGCGCTGCGAGGCCATCGGCGGCGAGCTGGGTGCGTAACCCGCTGCGCTGCAAATAGGCGACGAGAATGTCGGCGATCTCGGCTTCATCCTCGGCGATCAGTACCAGTGCCGAAGCAGGAGAAGCAGGGCTGACACGCGCGTGGCGATCGAACATGAGCGGACTCGATGAGTATGGTCCTGAATTTTATCGCGCCCTCCATGCTTTCTCCATAAAGCCTCGAATCATTCGCAATAGCAGCGAGCCAAACTGGGCCTCGGTCCTTTTCGGTTGCCGCCTGGCGCGACGACCCCTTGAGCGAGGTTAGTGTGGTATGCGCATCAGACAGCGGCAGTGGAGCATTCTGCTCGCAGGGTTTGCCGTGTTGGGGCTGACAGGCTGCGATCCCTCGCCACCCGATGCCACGAGCGAGGCGCCGTCACCGATTCCGGTCTCGGTGATGACGCTGGAAGCCGCCGACCTTTCGGTCACCGAGGATCTTCCCGGGCGCGTATTGGCCGTGCGTACTGCCGAAGTGCGCGCGCAGGTCACCGGCATCGTGAAACGCCGCCTGTTCGAGGAAGGCCGCGATGTCGAGGCCGGCAAGACGCTGTTCCAGATCGATCCGGCCCCCTTCAAGGCCGAGGTCGATATTGCCTCAGCGGCGTTGCAACGGGCCGAGGCGATGCTGGCCCAGGCTCGCATCAAGGCCGATCGTCTGGGGTCGTTGAGACGCAGCGAAGCCGTCAGCCGCCAAACTTACGACGATGCAGCTTCCCTCCGCGATCAGGCCACCGCCGACGTGGCCCAGGCCAAGGCGACTCTGGCGCGACGCAAGCTGGATCTGCAGTTCGCCAGTGTCGAGGCGCCGATTGACGGTCGCATCGACCAGACCCTGGTCAGCGAAGGCGCGCTGGTCTCGCCGACCGATACGACGCCCATGGCGCGAATCCAGCAGATCGACCAGGTGTATGTCGATGTGCGCCAGTCCGCTTCGGCACTGGAGACGTTGCGCCGCCAGACCGGCGCGGCGACGCCGGCGCTAACCGTGGAGATTCTAGGCAGCGACGGCAAGCCTCTCGGCATGCAGGGCCGCATCCTATTCTCCGGCACTCAGGTGGATACCGGTACCGGCGACGTGTTGCTGCGCGTACTGGTGGACAACCCGCAGCGCCGTTTGCTGCCCGGACTCTACGTGCAGGCGAGGGTCCCCCGTGCGCATTACCCCACCGCCCTGAGCGTGCCGCAACAGGCGGTGACCCGCACCGCCGGCCAGGCCAGCGTGTGGGTGGTGGACGCCCAGGGTCAGGCGCGGCCGGTGGCGATCGAGCTCGGGGAGTTGGTGGCACGCCGTTATCGCGTGGTGTCCGGGCTCAGTGCCGGCCAGCAGGTGGTGATCGAAGGCATCGAGCGCCTGAGCGAGAACGCGCGCGTCACCCCGCGCTCCTGGCATCCCGTCGGCGCCAGCGAACCGTACGACACCCGCGAATCGTCCGACATCCGCGAACAGTTCACCGCCGCCGCGCGCTGAGTCCGGAGAATCCGTCATGCCGCAGTTCTTCATCAACCGCCCGGTGTTTGCCTGGGTAATCGCCCTGTTCATCGTGCTGGCCGGCGTCATCGCCATCCCGCAGCTGCCTATCGCTCGCTACCCGTCGGTGGCCCCGCCCTCTGTGACCCTCTATGCCACCTATCCGGGCGCCACGCCACAGACGCTCAACGACTCGGTGGTAAGCCTGGTCGAGCGCGAACTGTCGGGTGTCAAGAATCTGCTCTACTTCGAGTCCTCGGTCGACACCTCGGGCACGGCGCAGATCACCGCGACTTTCAAGCCGGGCACCGACGCCGAGCTGGCCCAGGTGGACGTGCAGAACCGGATCAAGGCGGTCGAGTCCCGCCTGCCCCAGGCCGTGCGACAGAGCGGTCTGCAGGTAGAGTCCGCCGCCACGGGCTTTCTGATGATGGTCGGCATGACATCGCCCAACGGCCAGTTCGATGAAGTCGCACTGAACGACTATTTCGCGCGCAATATCGTCCAGGAACTGCGCCGCATCGACGGTGTGGGGCGCGTACAGCTGTTCGGCGCCGAGCAGGCCATGCGCGTCTGGGTCGATCCGAACAAGCTCAGCGGCTATGGCCTGACCATGAATGATCTGGCTCAGGCCATCGAGCAGCAGAATGCGCAGATCGCCCCGGGGCGGGTCGGCGACGAGCCGACGCTGTCCGGCCAGCGCCTAACCGTGCCGCTGACGGTGCAAGGGCAACTGACAAGCCCGGAGCAGTTCGCCGCGGTCGTGCTGCGTGCGGATGCCGATGGTGGCAAGGTGGTGCTCGGGGACGTGGCGCGCCTCGAGTTGGGCGCGGAGTCTTACGCCTTTTCCAACCGCGAGAACGGCGTGGCGGCGACCAGTGCCGCCATCCAGCTCTCGCCCGGCGCCAACGCGGTGCGCACCGCGGCCGCCGTACGGGAGCGTCTGGCCGAGCTGGCGCCGAGCCTGCCCGCAGGCATGGCGTACTCGGTGCCGTTCGATACCGCGCCCTTCGTCAAGGTGTCCATCGAGAAGGTGATCTATACCCTGTTCGAGGCCATGGCGCTGGTATTCCTGGTGATGTTCCTGTTCCTGCAGAACCTGCGCTGCACGCTGATCCCGGCCATCGTCGCGCCCATCGCGCTGCTCGGCACCTTCGCGGTCATGCTGCTGGCCGGCTTCTCGATCAACTCGCTGACCATGTTCGGCATGGTGCTGGCCATCGGCATCATCGTCGATGACGCCATCGTGGTGGTGGAGAACGTCGAAAGGCTGATGGCCACCCAGGGGTTGTCGCCGAAGGAAGCGACCATGCGGGCGATGCGGGAGATCACCGGGGCGATCATCGGGATCACCCTGGTGCTCACCGCCGTATTCATCCCCATGGCCTTCGGCAGCGGCTCAGTGGGGGTAATCTATCAGCAGTTCACCCTGTCGATGGCGGTGGCGATCCTGTTCTCGGCCTTCCTCGCCCTGACCCTGACGCCGGCGCTGTGCGCCACGCTGCTGCGCCCGGTCGGTGCCGAGCATCATGAGAAGCGCGGATTCTTCGGCGCCTTCAACCGAGGATTCGCGCGCCTCACGGCAGGCTACGGCGCGCGCGTGGCGCGCCTGGTCGGACGCAGCGGACGGATGATGGCAGTGTTCGCAGTGCTCTGCGCGGTACTGGTCATCGCCGCCCGGCAGTTGCCATCCTCCTTTCTGCCCGAGGAGGATCAGGGCTACTTCATGACTTCCATTCAACTGCCCACCGGTGCCACCAGCGAGCGCACGCTGGACGTGGTCAAGGCCTACGAGAAACACGTGGCCTCGCGCCCGGCGCTGGACACCAATCTGGTGATACTGGGCTTCAGCTTCGCCGGCTCCGGGCCCAATGCGGCCATGGCCTTCACCATGCTCAAGGACTGGGATCAGCGCGATGGGGCGACGGCTGCCGAAGAGGCGGCGCTGGCGCAGCAGGCCATGGCCGATAACGTCGAAGGCACGGTGATGAGCATGATGCCACCGGCCATCGACGAGCTGGGCACCTCCTCCGGTTTTACCCTGTTCCTGCAGGATCGGGCCAACCGCGGCGAGGCCGCGTTGCTGGCTGCACAGGCGCAACTGCTGAAACTGGCGGCGCAGAGCGGAGTGGTCAGCGATGTCTACGCGGATGGCCTGCCGCCCGGCGAGAGCATCCGCCTGGAAATCGACCGGCAGAAGGCCGAGGCCATGGGCCTCTCCTTCACTGCCGTGAGCAGCACGTTGTCGGCGGCGATGGGCTCGCTGTATGTCAACGACTTCCCCAATGCCGGACGCATGCAGCAGGTCATCCTGCAGGCCGATGCTTCGGCGCGCATGCAACTGGACGACGTGCTCGGCCTGCGCGTACGCAATGCCAATGGCGGCATGGTGGCGCTGCGCGAGGTGGTGACGCCGGTGTGGAGCGAGTCGCCGCAGCAGATGATGCGCTTTCAGGGCTTCTCCGCCGTGCGACTCGCCGGGGGCGCCGCACCGGGCGTTTCCAGCGGCGCGGCGATGGCCGAGATGGAACGCCTGGCAGCGCAGTTGCCGCAAGGCTTCGCCGTGGCGTGGACGGGGCAGTCGCTGCAGGAGCGCCAGTCGGCAGCGCAGGCGCCAGTGCTCATGCTGCTCTCGGCGCTGGTAGTGTTCCTGGTGCTGGCGGCGCTCTACGAGAGCTGGTCGATTCCGTTGTCGGTGATGCTGGTGGTGCCGCTGGGCCTGCTCGGCGCCGTGGCCGCGGTGATGCTGCGCGGTCTACCCAACGACATCTTCTTCAAGGTAGGGATGATCACCCTCATCGGTCTGTCGGCGAAGAACGCCATCCTAATCGTCGAGTTCGCCCGGCAGTTGCGCACCGAGGGGCGCCCTCTGGTCGAGGCCGCGGTGACCGCCGCAAGGCTGCGCCTGCGGCCGATCCTGATGACCTCACTGGCTTTCACCCTTGGTGTGGTGCCGCTGATGCTCGCCTCCGGCGCCAGCGCGGAGACTCAGCACGCCATTGGCACCGGGGTGTTCGGTGGCATGCTCAGCGGCACCCTGCTGGCGGTATTCTTCGTGCCGGCCTTTTTCGTTTTTGTCATCGGCACGCAGGAACGCCTCGCCACATGGCGTGCGCAGCGCGGCGAACGTCGCAGCCGTAGACCCTGACATAGTCTTCATCCCGATACCGGACGAGAGCCGATGTTCCTGTTTCCCGCTATTCCACACCGCTGGTTGATCCTGCTCGCCGTCATGCTGGCCTTCCTGCCGGTGGTCATCGACATGACGATCCTGCATATCGCCGTGCCCTCGCTGACCCTGGCGTTGGACGCCTCCGCCACCGAGGTATTGTGGGTCATCGACATCTACCCGCTGCTGATGGCAGGCCTGCTGGTGCCCATGGGAACGCTGGCCGACCGTATCGGCAATCGCCGCGTCCTGCTGACGGGTCTGGGAATCTTCGGCACGGCTTCGCTACTGGCCGCCTTCGCCCCGACGCCAGCCATGCTGATCGGGACACGGGCACTGCTCGCCCTGGGCGGTTCGATGATCATGCCGTGCGTGCTGGGTATCATCCGCCGCACCTTTGAGGATGACAAAGAACGCGCCATGGCGCTGGGCCTCTGGGGTACGGTGGGCGCAGCCGGCGCGGCGCTGGGGCCACTGATCGGTGGTGCCCTGCTGGAGCATTTCTGGTGGGGCTCGGCCTTCCTGATCAACGTTCCGATCATGCTGGCCGTCATGCCGCTGGTCTATCTTTTGCTGCCACGCATCGAGGAAACGACATCGGGTCAATGGCCGCCCTGGCAGGCCGTGTTGCTGATCGCCGGCATGCTCTCGCTGGTGTACGGCATCAAGGCGGCCTTCGGTGCGACACAGCCGTTGTATTTGGCACTCTCCGTGGCGCTTTCCGGCCTTGGCCTGCTGCTGGTCTTCGTACGTTTGCAGTTGCGCGCACCGGAGCCCTTGCTCGACCTGTCGCTATTCTCGCGCCCGCCGATCCTGGCCGGCATCATCATGGCCGTGGTCGCGAGTGGCGCACTGGCCGGCGTCGAGCTGACGCTGGCACAGGAGCTGCAGTACGTCTTGGATAGAACGCCGCTGCAAGCCGGCATCTTCATGATCCCGATCATGGCCGCGGCCGCTCTCGGTGGCCCGGTCGCCGGCTACCTTTCCAACCTGTTCGGCCTGCGCCTGGTCGCCAGCCTGTCACTGGCGATTGCCGCAGCGGCTTTGGCATGCCTGGCCCGTTCCGACTTTGGGCATCCGGGGCTGACGGTACCCCTGATGCTGGCGCTCCTTGGCCTGGCCCTCAGCCTCGGTCTGACCGCCTCGTCCATCGCCATCATGAGTTCGGTAGCGTCCAGCCAGGGCGGAGCGGCGGGTTCGTTGGAAGCCACGGCATACGAACTCGGCAGCGGACTGGGAATCACGCTGTTCGGTGTGTTCCTGTCCAGCGTGTACAGTCGCACCATCTTGCTGGCACCCGACATCACCCCCTCTCAGGCCGAGCGCGCGGCGCGCTCCATCGGTGACAGCTATGTGGTCGCCCGGGACCTCGCCGAGCCGCAGGCGACAGCACTGATCGCGGCAGGCAAAACCGCATTCTCCTCCAGCCATTCGATCCTGTTGATGACCGCCGCCGCCCTGCTCGCAGCTCTTTCCATCCTGGTAATCTACTTGCTCAGAGAGCATTCAACGTCTCGGCAATGACTCAAGGCGAAGATGCGCCGGGCCTCTGCTCTGCCCAGCCCAGCCCAGCCCAGCCCAGCCCCTCATCTTCGGCCCTTATCTTCAGCCCTTATCTTCAGCCCTTCGCCATCAGCCGTCGGTCGAACGCGTGAGCGTTTCCCATGCTTGGATCTCGTCGCTCATTGCAGACAGTTTATCGCGAACCAGTCCGAGCGCGTCGCTGCCCAGCAGCAGATGTGCCGGCGGTGTTTCGCTGGCGATGATGGCCAGCATGGCGCGGGCAGCCTTTGCCGGATCGCCAAGCTGCTGCCCGCTCTTCTCCTCGCGGGCACGCCGGATCGGATCGAACAGCGCGTCGTAATCGGGAATCGAGCGCGGTGTGCGAGACATCGAACGGCCGGCCCAGTCGGTACGAAACGAGCCGGGGGCCACGGCGGTGACGTGGATATTGAACGGCTTCACTTCCTTGCCGAGCACCTCGGAGATCCCTTCCAGCGCAAACTTGCTGCCGCAGTAATAGGCAATGCCCGGCATGGTGATGAAGCCGCCCATCGAGGTGATGTTGAGGATATGCCCGCAACGGCGGGCACGCATGTAGGGCAACACGGCCTTCGTCACGGCAACCGCACCGAATACGTTCACCTCGAACTGGCGACGCATCTCGGCCAGCGTGGACTCCTCCATGATCCCTTCGTGGCCGTAGCCGGCGTTGTTGACGAGAACGTCGATCGGCCCGACGCTCGCCTCGATGTCGGCCACGACACCGTCGATGGCATCGAAGTCGGTCACGTCGAGCACCCGGCCCACCGCGTTCGCCGGGTCGAGCTGCTCGAACGCTTGCCTGGCCTGTTCGTTGCGCACCGTGCCGACGACGCGGTGACCGCTAGCCAGCGCTTCCTGAGCCAGCGCCCGGCCGAAGCCGCTGCTGACGCCGGTGATGAGAATGAGGTTGTTGGACGACGATTTGCTGGACGACATGGCAATAGCTCCAATGAATCAGTGAGAGCTGCACATTACGCCTTTGATTTCCTTCCTTTCAGGCTTATTGTTCTAGTTTTATTGCCTATTCTTATCATCTCACGCGATACGATGAACAAGACCATTCCTACTCCACCGTCGGCTGAACAGCAGCACATGGTGGCGTTGCTTCGGGCGCTGGCGCCGAACGAGGGCTACAATCTGACCGCGCTGCCCGACGTGCGCATCCTGCGCTCGGATCGCCCCTTGTCGCGTACTCCGGTTCTGTACGATCCTGGCATCGTGCTCGTATGTCAGGGGCGAAAACAGGGGTTCTTCGGTGATCAGGTGTATCTGTACGACGAGCAGCACTACCTGGCGGTCTCGGTGCCGGTGCCCTTCACGATGGAAACCGAGGCGACGCCGGAACACCCGCTGCTGGCCATCTACATGCATCTGGATTTCCAGCTCGCCGCCGAGCTGATGATCCAGATCGAGCGCGATGCCGGGACAGCACGGCCGAGTGCGCCGCAGAGTTTGATGTCCAGCCCCATGGACGCGGCGTTACGGGCGTCTCTGGTGCGCTTTCTCGAAGCGATGAACCAGCCGCTCGAGGCGACGATTCTTGGCCCGGCGCTGGTTCGAGAGCTCTATTTTCGCGTGCTCACCGGAGCACAGGGCGATGCGATGCGAGCGGCGCTGGCCATGCGCGGGCAGTTCGGAAAGATCGGCAAGGCGCTACGCTGTATTCACGCGACTTACGCCCAGCCGCTCGATCTGGCGCAACTCGCCGGTGAAGCCGGCATGAGCGTTCCCACGTTCCACAACCACTTCAAGACCATTACCCACACCTCGCCGATGCAGTACGTGAAATCCACGCGGCTGCATCAGGCGCGCTTGCTGATGGTGCGTCAGGGAATGACCGCCGAGGCCGCCTGCCATGCCGTGGGTTATGCGAGCCCTTCGCAGTTCAATCGGGAATTTAAACGGCTTTTCGGATTGACGCCGGCCGCTGAAACGAGGCGCATGCGGGAGAACTTTGCGATACCGCCGGCCTTCGCCAAATCGGATTACGTCTCGTCGCATTGAGATCGATCAGAAGCCCGAGCGACGCAGCTCGCTGACGAACAACCCTATTGCCGAGATCAGGAAATAGATGGCGTGATTGCCCTCCGACTAGTAGGTAGCCTTGAAAAGCAAATAACAGAATCCGCCTATCGTCACGGCCACGAGGGATCGGCAAGAAAATACCCAATCAGCGCCGAGGGCTCGAAGCCGCCCCCGGGCCTTCGATATGGAAACCGCACTGGATACGGGCCAGCGGCTGTTTCATGCCGGCAGCTACGAAACTGTAGGGTTGGCGGCACTGACCGACGCACTCGGTGTGAAGCCGCCCAGTTTCTACAAGGCGTTTGGTAGCAAGTCCGAGTTTTTCGCACAGGTCATCGAGCGCTACGCACAATCGGCTCTCGCACTGGACGATATTCTGCTGCCCGGCCGGGCGCCGGCGGATGCACTGGCGGAATTGCTGGAGAGCGCCGCAAGAACCTATGCGCGAGATCCGGAACAGCGGGGTACCTTGTTCTCGAAGCCGCCCGAGGCAATGACGGAGATGACAGCGTCATTCACGCACGCCGGGTGGCAAATCAGCGCCGTTATCGACTTCGCGAATTTATCGCCCGCACCCATCCAGAGTGCGCATCGGCGGTGACCGACTTCGTAGCCAGCACGATGTCCGGGCTTTCAGCCAGTGCGCGAGAAGGCATGGACGAATCCCGGTTACTCGGTGTAGCACGCACTGCCGTTGCAGGCCTGGAGGCGCAATTGGATTCGGATTAATGGTGGGTATGCACCTTCATCTCATTGTTGAGGTCATAACCTAGGCGTTCGACAGGTTCGGGATCATGTCGAGCGGCTAACATCGAGCTGGCAGCTACCTGGCCGAAGGACTGCTTATCAATGGGGAGACTTCGAGGATGGTGGGCCCAGTAGGACTTGAACCTACGACCAAGGGATTATGAGCGCAACCAAACTATAGCAAGGACCGCGCCTGCAACGCACGCCTTATATATTTCAATTGGTTAGGCACATCCACATGTTACACGGAGCACACACAATCCATGCAGTCAGCAACCAATTCGCAATCAGCGTAGCAGGTTTCACTCTTTCATCCTGAGCCAATGCGCTGCCCCAGCCGCACACCGAGCTGGGATGGGCTGCCGAGCCTATCTGACGACGATACTCGGCTTATCACATTTCTGTAGACCACGCTATAGCGCACCGCTATAAGGTCGTGGGGAATTGACAGCATGTCTAGGCACTTCCACGAGCACGCCAGGCGCTACTTCGAGCATGTGCACCGCGGCTATATGCCATTCCTTACGAAACTAACTGCTCTGGCGCTGGACATGGGTGCCGGCAGCAGCGGTACGCCATCTTCAATTACCTTCGAACCACCAGCGCCTGATGCGGATGATACTCGAGTCCTGCTAGCCGGGCGTGCTCTGCGATGAAAAGGCCGAGTAATAAAAACAACGATGATAATGACCTGCCCATCACTCACATTGCGGGCCAACCTTGTCCAACGAGGCTTATATGCTAAACGCAAGCGACTTACAGGATGCCCTTCCCAGGCTTTCGTTGTTCTTAAATACGGAGTTCGCGAATCTCTAACACCTTCACTTAAGACTATCTTCACGAAGCTAGGAAAGGGCAGAATGTCTCATATCGCTATCAATATTGATCATTTTCTTCTGTTCTCTGGACAATAACATAGTCCCAATGGCTTTTGATAACAGAGGTGGCACTGCATTTCCCACTTGAGTATAGCGAGGGCATTCATTCTTCCTATACTTCCCGCCAGTAGTATATTTTCCTTGAAAAGAAAACCAATCAGGGAAAGACTGAAGCCTTGCATTTTCTCTTACCGTCAGAATTCGCGGCTCAAAATAATGTAAAATGTCATCAGGAAGAGTTGTAACAGTTGGTGCCGGCAGGTCAGGGTGAAGAACCGTAGTAGTGTGTTTCTTAACGCCTAACCGCTCGCGCTCATCCTTTGACATCGGACGACCAGGCCGACAAACTTTCTGAACTTTTTTAAAATGCTCAATAGTTCGATTTTTATGATTGGCTAAACGACGACTATTAGGTGACTTATCACCTGACATCTCCCTCATTATCTTAAGGTACCCAATCTTAATCGGGGGAGGCGTATACTTAGCCTCCTTAAACCCTTTAGCATTGGAGTCTGTGCTATCTACCAAATCTCTTCCTGAAGTACACAAATCATGAAGAGCTTCTTTAGCAGTGACCTTTTCATGGAGAGGCAAGTTATTCTCAGACAAAAATTCATTCCTCGAGTGAAGAAGCTCTCTCAGGAGATTTTCATTACCCTTTTCTCCTTGCACATCACGCTCACACAGAAACAAATATCTTAATCGGTTTTGAGGAACACCATAGTCTGAACAATTAACTAGCCCTCGCGAGACAGAGTAACCAATCTCCTCCAAACATTTATCCACACTATCTGCATGAGAAGGTGGTTTAGCCTCCTGTATTAGAGAGGAAACATCGTCTTCCGATGAAAAACGCATGTTAATTCCAGCCACATTCTCAATTACAAGGTAACGGGGCTGTAATATATCAATTAGTAGCAAGTACTGATTTGTCATCTGATTTCTAGGATCAGAAAAGTCACGACGGCCAGCCGTGGAAAACCCTTGGCAAGGAGGGCCACCCACAACTACATCAATACTCCCTCTCAATCCCGCTAAATCTTCGGAATAATTTTGCAATAAATCTTCACATGACATGGCTTCTTTTGGCAGCCACTCGGGCCATTCAAACTGGAAGTTGTCTCCATCCACTAAGTTGTAGCGAAACGTTTCGAAGGCCAAGGGACTCTTTTCGATCGCAAAGACTCCTCGGCAACCGGCCTGAAGTAAACCGAGCGAAAGCCCTCCGCACCCTGAAAAAACATCGACAAAACGAAGGGTAGAAGCAGATTTATCCATAATTTATAAATAGTCCGTAGACAAAAATCAGTATTTCTGATGAGCTTGACATAGAAAAAAGAGAAACTTCAGGTCAGTATAGCTATTGACATCGACTCATTCGCATACTGTCCGCTCTAGCAAGTTTCAACCGACTAAAAAGTGACCAACCCGGTAAGCGAAGTACCATGAGAGACATAAACGTCCTGTTATGATAGCGCAAACTTAACAGCGAGTCGCCTACTAGCCGGTAAGTGGTATCCACCCGATTCATGTCATCAAGAACCTTTTCGGCTACCGTAAAGCTCGCTAAAGACGCTTGCTAAGAACCAAGGCGCAGCAGTTTAGTCTGTTCGGCTTGGCCAATCTGGTGCTTTCGACAAGATATCAAGGCCGAGTAAAAGGGACCAATGCGCCTTGAATTTGGTATGCCAGTCTATTAGCAAAGCTGTCATGCCGTAGAGGCCACTCCTTGATAGCCGTAAGCTGTCCACAACCCCATCTGTTGAGGCGTAAGTTAGACCGGTAGAGCGTCTGAAGTGCCCCCCCTCCATAGCTGCACAAGCTATAGTGAAGCCATCAGGAGGACAGGATGAGTGACGATAACTCTATCAAGCGATGGACTGCGAAGCACAAAGCTGCCGTGGTCATGGACATCTTCAAGGGCAAGACCACGGCCGCTGAAGTGGCTCGCCAGTATGGTCTCACCGCCCCCGGGGTCGAGGGCTGGATCGATGAGGCCCAGCGGAGCATGGAGAACGGGGTCAAGGCCCGCCCTAAGGACATCCGTGAGCAGTAGGAATTTGAACTCCGGGAGACCAAGAAGGCACTGGGCGAGGCCCACCTGCAGATCTATGCGCTAAAAAAATTCAAGCGCCTGCTCGACGAGGACGAGAACTCGTAAGGTTGCTGCAGGCGCAACTGGCCGAGAAAGGCCATGCGGTATCGCTCGTTAAGCTCTGCTGCTGGTTAGGGCTTCCCCGGCGAAGTCTGTATTACCGGCCCAAGCCGCGGTAGCGCGCCATCAATACCGATCTGGCAGCGCGGGTGAGGCTGACCCTAGAACGGTTCCCTACCTATGGCTATCGCCGACTGGTGTGCGTTTTGGGTGAAAATCACAAGCCGATACAGCGCATCTTGTAGCTCAAAGGTTGGCAGGTACGCAAGCGGCCTCAGGGCTTCCGCCCTCGCGCCAGGAGTCTACCGTCTGTCGCCTCGAGGGCTGATGAGCGATGGACAACCGATCTCACCCACGTGTGGTGAGGAAAGGATCGACGAGCCAGACTGGCGGCGATCATCGACTGCTGCACACGAGAGATCCTCGGCTGGCGATTATCGGACAATGGCAGCAACAAGACCGCGGAAGCGGCGTTGGAGGAAGCACTGATCTATCGGCTTGGGGCGCTGGGGCGCGTTCAGCAGCCGTTGGCCCTTCGCTCCAATAACGGGCTCGTTTTCAGCAGTAGCCACTACACCGGTACAGACGGCCTATGGCCTTACTCAAGAGTTTACGCCGCCGTATACCCCGAAGCAGAACGGCCTCGTCGAGCGCTTCTTCCGTTCCTTGAAGGAGGAGTGCATCTGGCTCCATCGCTTCGAGTCGCTGGGCAAAGCCAGGATCGTGATCGATCGCTGGATCCGGTACTACATCGAAGAGCGGCCACATAGCCCAGAGACTAATGTGGCCGCTCTTCGATGTAAACGCATTCAGATTGATTTACATGCAAGGACTGAATATTTATCAATTTAGCAACACAACATCTTGCGGGCGATCCCTATCAGCTTCTCCAATATTGATTAAGAAAAAGCATTGTAATAGGCAGCGACGTCTTTCCTTGAGGTAATCAGAGCTAATCGAGTTGTCGCGCGAGTAGTAGCAACGTAAAGATCCTCCTTAGAAAAAGCAATATGTTCATCTGGGATGCCAGCGTCAACGACGATTATCGCCCTCGCCTCGATACCTTTGAACGATTTTATTGTCGAGAAGAAAACAGTTCCATCCTCTCCAAGATCGCTGATTTCAGTACTCAGACGAAGACCATGTCCTGAAATCTCCCCTCTCATCGAGGAGTTTTCATACCTGTAAGGACTGAGTATCACCACCGAGCCTTCTCCGCTCCATTTCTTGGCAATTTCCCACGCTCGCATCGATTGGTTATTAGCCAACTCAACCAAAGGAGACACACCCAGGGGCATGCCGGGCATAGACTCAATTTTCGAATTGAGATAAGAGTTTGAAGCTTCGTTAATTTTTACAGTGTTTCGACAATTGTGATGTAGGCTAAACACCACTTCAGCACCTATCGGAGTGGTATTCCCAGCATGGAACAAATCTTGTTTCCAGTCAGAAAAAAAAGCCCACTCGCCCTCGTTTGAGCGAAGTTCTAGTAATGCGATAATCTGACATTCTGACAGGTCCTGTCCTTCGTCGACTACTATCGCATCGTATTTAGAATACGTGTCCGCGTAGTCCATAACTTTCCCAGGCAAGACCTCCCTATAAAACTCATCTAGTCCCACTACAGAACGTGTTTCTGAGCATATCGTACTAAATAGTTTGTCTACGTTCCATATGAAAGCCGCATAATCTTGATTATGCATACGCAGTGAGGCTGCGAGCGCACGGTTATAGCAAATATAGACAGCCCTCTTACCTTGATCGATTAGTGCTTTTAATCGCCACATCGCCAAGACTGTCTTTCCTGAACCAGCCGGGCCTACTACAGCAACATTTGGCAGCTGAAAAACCCCTTTTAAGCTAGCAAATTGCTGCCGAGTAAGTTGCTCGATTCTGTCCGTGTCATCAGCAACTTCCTCTCCAGAATCTGCTTTATACACATGAAATTTCCTATTCTTAAGGTGATCAATAATCGACTCGACAACTAGTGTAGCGAATTTCTCTCCACGTCCCTCTCCCCCACGCTTTTCAAGCGATTTACGGAGTCGTGACGGCAACTGATTCATATGTCTTCGCGTCGCTATTGTTGACTCATCAAACATCGCGGGGAGGCTGGCCGCTTCCCCCTGAGGGTAGATAACAAGATATGAGTACCGTCCCGGAAAGCCAAGCCATTGGTAGCGCTCATTCAGTACTTTAGTCAAATCATGCATATTCCTGGTAGCCTGCTCTGGCGGCGCCTCTTTAAGCTCGGTCCAAGTACCGTTGTTTTCCCTTCGGCTCCAAAGTCCATCATCCCCAACTTTAAACTCTTTAGAGCCCTTTACTTCAACAACTATAAGACCAGACTTAGGCACAAGGACAACAAAATCAGCTTCACCGTCTCGGACGTAACCATTCTTTTCAAGAGTCCAATGCACGCTAGAAATAACAACCCAATCATCAGGTAGCTGACTTTTAAATGCCTTAAGCACCTCGTTTTCCCAACGGTCTGCCGGTAAACCACCCACAATTTTTGGCATCTAAATCATCCCTTTCATTTAATATGCCGTGCGACAAAATTTAACAGTGCAGCTTCGTTCGATGGAACGAAGCCATTGCTGGTCCGCAGCCTCGGCGCTTTCATTCCATGTTTGTATGAAACTCTGACTGACAAAAGCTCACCGGTCGAAGTAGCCGCCAACCACTCCTCGCCATCTCCAAGCTGGTTAAGCGTTTTCGGGGCTGTTCTTTTCCAGCTTTGGTCATCAAAGGTGACAATGTCATCATCAGTATATATGTGAAGGTCATCTATCGTCACAACGTTTTTGGGTGATGTGGAAACGGTGCTAGGCTCTCCAGAAGGTGAACTCGCATCAACTTCTTCAACAACAAATATATCGTCATTAGACAGATTGGCTCTGACCCAAACCATACGTCTGGATAGATTAAAGGAATCGACACGTCTTATTTTTTTTAGGCCTTTATCGGCAGCGAAGAGATGTGCATTGCCTATAGCGTTTCGCTGACTCGGACTTCTACTCCATAAGGGATGTACAACTACGTTGAAGACTCCGCCCTGAATCCACCCATGGACAGTATCTTCGTGTACGACCGATTCAGCAGGAAAGCCATTGAGAAACCATGTATCAACAAGCTTGCCAGCACGTAATAGCCAGTCAGCATCTCTTCCGGTTGGCAAAAGTCGGCCATCAGCGACGTTGTCCAAACCTGGCTTAAAATCTTCGTCTAACATAGAAGCCAATAGCTCAATACCCAACTCCCAATCCAAAAGACCATGAACCTGACGGTTTCGGAAGCCTCGGAGTAGCAGGTCTGGACTCCGCCATTCGTTGCCAGCTTCGTGGGAGAGCTCGATTTCCTCACGGATCATCTTCCCCATCCGCGGAGTGGTTCCTTTTCCAAATAAGCAGCCTCTCAAGATCGACTCTAACTGGCCTCTTGCACTATCCACTAGGCCAGCACCATTTGGATGAGCATCAGCTAAATATAGCTCGCCACCACCTTGGCCATTATCTGTGACTGCATGGACTGACGCTATTTCAATGTCTAAAGAATCCACGTCTAGTTCTAGGGCAATGGCTCGCTGCAAAATGGTTGCAGCCGAGTACCATGCAGCCCGACGCCTCGCAAGCTGCGCTTCATTTTTTCCTTCAAAATACGTCAGTCCGTTGCCATCCAGCATCCGAATTGCAAGTATGTCTGTTGTTTTCGCAGATGTAAGCGCGACCCTCATTTCAGGATTATCCTCATCGGAGCACCAGATAGATTCCGCCTCAACATACATCTCCTGAAGGCTTTTCTTCTCCCGAAAGCCAAAATACTCACCGCAATTGGTATTGGTGCGGAAAACTGGGGCCTGACGCTCTAATTTGATATAAGCATTGCAAGCCCTCTCGTAACCCTCCGAACTGAGCATCGGGCTGGAAATGTCCGTAGAACCAGACCGTCCTCTACTTTCGCCTCCTCCTAAAGCCGGTAGAGATATATTCATATCCGTCGCGAATGCACGCGGAGCAACAGCCATGAATGGTCTCGCGCCTAAAATCCCACAGTTCGGGCACTCAACACCCTGCGGAGGTTCCAGCAACCAGTTAGGATTCCAAACCCCTTTTTCACTGACAAACCCCTGTAATTCACCAACCGGTACAGGCTCAGTGTTCAACTGTCGGCAGGCTCCACAATGAATGTGGATGTAGGCCGCCCCAATCGGTGGACCTGACACTCTCCAGCAATTACCCCCGGGGTTGCTTAAAATTGGAGCTACTAGGTATTTGGGAATCAATCTGCGCTTATCCCATGTCCGCTCCGCTCCCGGAGCAAAGTCGGCGATTGCTTGGTCGGCAGGCCTATTAAGGGTTTTCGCCTCACTTGTTCTACCGTGAGGTAGCTGGAAATACAGGTCCCGAACGTTGGTCGGCATACCAAACATAGGCAAAATCCCTGCCTCGGCTAGGCGATGGGCAAGAGTGGTTGCGACAAAACCAGTGTTATTGACCGCCTCACGAATTTTCCCCGGTAAATCGCGCACAAAATCTACAAGGGCTTTCATCGATACTGCAGAACCAGCGGTAACTAGATGCGCCAGTTCTCGAATACTCTCCTGATGTTCATCTATCCAGGCCTCAACTGACAAGATGGTATGTTCAGCAACAGCTATAGTTCCCATCTCCCCGTGTGTATCCGGTTCTTGACTGGTAGACGTCCAAGAGATACCAATATCTCGACACGCACGTCGCAAAATCTCTTTGGCGATGAGCCGCTCAGCCAATATGCGCTGGTCATCCCCCATGGCAAGTCGTGGCTGTGGTGGAACACCGCCCGTCATTTCTCTCGGGTGATCAAAGTGAATGCGATCATGGGTTTGGCCACGACAAAATGTAAAGGCCACGGAAAATGCTTGGCCTTTTCGCCCAGCTCGCCCCACTCGCTGCTGGTAATTAAAGCGTTCTGGGGGCATATTTGCTTGCATTATTGCTTGCAACGAGCCTATATCGACACCAACTTCCATCGTCGTAGTAACAGACAAGAAATCGATAGCATCGACATTTTCTAACACCTTACGCTTGCCGATTTCTTCAATAGTCTCATCGTCGAAGAAAATATCGCGAAAGTGTCGTTGGCGCTGAGCCTGATTTTGGGTTTGCCCAGTCAACTCCTCGGAATGAATTCGGAAAGTAGAGGACTCATCTTTTGCCTCATAAGCATAGTAGTGCTGCTCTTCTATTTGCTCAGCTGAAGCTTTACCATTCGGCTGAACTTCGAGATTACTGAGGCAACGAGAACACACACCTGCCGATGCCTGCCAATGGATCTGCCCGCAGTTTTTGCACTCCCAAGGATGGCCTTCCGGCTGGACGACTCGCACCCATAGTTTTTCTAATTTGACGACAGCCCACAAATCAACCCCGGGCGCATGGATTTTAAAAGCTTGCGCCACAAACTCGCGTAGTTCTTCTAAATTTATGCCATGGTTCGATGCTACCTTTAATAGATAGCTGTAAACACGTTTTTTCTTTGGTCCTTCATTCGCTGCGCCGGTGGGCTGATGATATTGCCAACCATTAGCAGGCCTATCCCAAGGGATTGGATCCAACTGGTTCTCCTCAGCGAGGATACGGAGAACGCTATCACATACCTGACGGAATATTTCAGGGGATAAACCAGACGGTGGTTGTAAAGTCGGAGTAGGTGGAAATGCAAGGTGGCCAATCCCTTGTGCTTCTAGGTCATAAAGTAGGCGACCAGTCAATGTACGCCAGGCATTTTTACGAAGTGAAAGACCAATATGTACAATCGCTTCAGGCGTCGCGTCATCACTTAACTTTGGAATGAGCTGCCCATCAGTTGACTGGAAGACTGAAGTCCAATCGCTGTTTTCTGTAATCATTTTTTTATCTATCGATGCCCCTCCAGGGTTGACGCCCATATCGATAAAATCCAGCCATAACGGGCTGATAACCTTGTTAGAATCCGGTTTGGCAAGGATATCCTCGACCCAAACATACCCTTGCCTATAGGCGCGAACACGCTCTACGTGTTCAGTTTGTGCAGCAAGTGCCCCTTCGCCATCATCCTTCACGGCCCTCGCTGCCTGAACAAAAAGGTTGAATTGATCCAACTTGCCGTTCACTTCACCGAACGCTTTCTTTACCTTGTTTCGCAACTCCGGAATTTTATCTAGCTGCCCTGACTCCACAAGAAGGAGCGCCTCTTTCATTGCAGGATCAATTCCACTTACGGAGCGCTTCTTGAGTTCTCTATTGACGAATGTTCGTAGCAGAAGTTTCCACTGTTCTTCCTCCACTCCAACTGAGAGGTTGGCCGCAGCTTCTCGACTATCTGAAAAAGCAACGAGTTTTCTAGCCTTACCTTCCGGTAAATTACTCATTACATGCTTTGAGAAAAGATGGGACATTCTTGCCAAACCGGTCACAAAAGAACGGATAGGCGTGCGGCGACCGTAACGCTCTGAATAGTCGATCAGGCACGATGGACAACGCTGGGGCATTGCAGAATATTTATGACGATCCTGTTCTGTCACGTCAATCTGGAACCAGTAACAGGCTAGCTCACCTTCTTTGGGAGCACGTCCAAGAGTAACCAGCCCAGTGACAGGGTTGATGCTAGCTGGGAGCCAGCTAGCGGGCATGTACGATAATGGCCTGCCAGGGCTGGTGCTCGTAGAACTCGTCTCAATTGTACCGTGCTTCCATTTTAATTCGTCCGCAGACACAGTCGGAGTATCTGGGTCACGCAACCAAACAACACCTACATCTCTATAATTCTGGGCATCGGTTCGGGTTTCGACTGTAGTCTCCGGAAGCCCCTCAATTTGTGTTTCAAGAGACGTTAACTCAAACTCTTTTTCTATACCTAATCCATTCTTTAATGCAATTTTGTTACCGCAAAGCAGTTGGGTTCCACAGCATTCACAATACAGAACCTCTAGTACACGCCGCCCCTCGATAGAGAGCTTACGCTCAGGCAGAAGTTCTCCAACCCGTCGATCGCGATCTCCCTCTCCTAAGTCAATCGTAGCCCATAGGCCATCAATGTTTTTTGCCATCCAATGGAAGCGGAGGCTGGGCAGAATAAGCTTTCTTACTTTCGCATAATCGGAGCCTATTGCGCAAAAAAGCCCTCTAGTCGCCGTTGTACGCTCGTCGGGTGGCAAGCTCGAAAACCAGTAGTTGGAAATTTCGTCCAACGGCTTGGCTCTTATCTGGCCATTTGAATCGAACGCGGCAAGAATACACTTGTTAGTACGTTCTTGATCAAATGTTAACTGGTCAACAACAGCCTCCAGTGCCGATTGATTGTTGCAACCTTGCGCTTGACCCCTTCCAATCTTGACACAGGTTTCCGATAGATTTTTATCAAATTCAGGGATGTCACCATCCAATGGATATTTAGGTTCACCTGACTCTATGTGGAAGCGCGCTTTTGCCTCGTCAGGCGTGTATCCAAAAAACCCTCCGAGGTATTCATAGGTTAGGTCATCATTACCATCTAAAGATGCACTTGACGCGAGAATGCGAAGCTGGGAACTGTCCGGGCTGAGTCCGAGCCTGTCTATTAGGAGGCGCACCAGATAAGCCACCTCAGTACCTGCAGAGCTGCGGTGCAGGTGAAGCTCGTCAATAATTAGCTGGAAAACATGGTTTCCGCGATCTTCGCTAAGCCACTGTCGCGTGGACTCGAAGATATCAGAGTCAGCCCGATCACCGGGAATATTAGGATCTGAGTGCCTCATCAGCATGATGGATAACATGCTAAGGTTCGTGACCAGAATATCAGGCGGCGCTGCTTGCATTTCCCAGCGGTGGAACATCTCTGCAGCGTCCGGCGACATACGCCGAATGAAGCTCGTTTCTTCTTCTGCATCAGACAATTGCTGCCTAGCAGTTTCTATTGCTTCCTGCCTTTCCGTTGCCTCTGCGTCAGCTAACTCTTTGCGGCAACGGTCGAGTTTTTTTCGCATCAAAATGTGGTCGCCAATCGCCGCCTTAAATTCAGCAGTTAGCGCTGACCGTTTATTGCTATTTGATCTTCCATCGGCCTTGAAAGCATGACCAGCAACCGGCGTTGAGCCATTGTAGCGGCCAAAGCGGATTCTATTGCCAGCAAGGTGCAGGTCAAGTGCTTCGAGAGCCTCATCAGAGTCGAGCGCGAGGCGAAGACGAGATATTTGATCTTCCACAAGCGCATTCATTGGATACAGTACAAGTGCTCGAACAGCAGCAGTACGTTTTTCACCCCGCAATTCTTTTCTGGTGGAGCCCCATTCAGGGGGATTGTCGGTGGTCCACTCTCTCGGCGCCCTCGTAGGCTGAGTCCATTGACTCGATGAATGGGTACCTTCTCGAATAATGTTCGCTAGCGCCGGGAGCAGAAACGCTTCTGTCTTTCCCGAGCCAGTCCCGGTTACGACAACGCAATGCTTACCTTTCAAAGACTCTCTAAGCATGGTTTGCTGGTGTTGGTACAGCGGGTACTCACCATTAAACAGGCCCGCACCGGTGATAGCCTTGAAGGCCTTTCTTCCAGCTGCGTTCAAGCCAGGGAGGTCATCTTCTGAGAGATCGACTAGTGGACGGCCCGACTTATAAGACTGGGTTGGTTCAACGTAAGGTATTTGGAAGAGAACGCCGGGTTGATCTAATAAACTCTTCCTATCTTCCTCGAAGGTAGAAGATTTAGTACCGAAAGCGGAGGTTACATACCGCTTGATTCCATCCTGCAAAGCTTTGTGCGCGCCTATTGGATCCTTCATCATCTTCCCTGTCGGTTTTTATCTTGTATAGCTGCTTTTTAGATTACGTCGAGAACCGCCCCAAGCTTACCGGCAATTATTCTGGCAATTCTTTCGGGGACATACCTGTAAGCAAGCCACTTTCCATCAGCCATATCTGTGTATAATTTGTTTGCAGAAAACTCAAAAAAACCATCTTTCTTTCGGATAAGCCGGAGCCTGATGTCCGAATTCTCTGCAAAATCTTTTCGAAGCGTTATAATGTCCGGTGAGTCACCACTGCACAGGACAAGTGCCTGTTCAAGTACAGTTGGCAAACTAATGCGGGCTGGGATCCACATCGTTCTTCTGCCGGATTCATAAGTAATGGGCAAGGGGTGAACACCATCCATTTCAGGATAAAAGCTAATATGTTTGGCAAACGAATCGAGAGCCACCCAGACACCCCAGCGCGAGTCACTAATAAACGCGTACTTGCCTTGGTTAGCAAGAACGTACAGATTACCTACCCCAATATCTAGGTCCCGAACCCTCCATAACTCGCACACATCACCGAAAGGGGCTGCAGTAAAGCGTCCCGTGGATGCATTTAATCGCATTGCACCCTCACGCGCGCTGCCAATGGACTCCATGGTATTCCTGAACGTCTCTTCCCTGAATAAATCGAGGGACGCTGACCAGCTAGCCACCGAAATACAAGGTTTTTCTGAAAATTGAAAGCCAATCTGGCTGCAGGTCACTAGGGCAACTGATTTGTCTCTGATCACTAAACGCCAAGGCCCGAATACACTCTGGTTGTTATTGAGCTGGTGTGCCGACCATGCCTGAGTCTCACAAGCGATCACTTTCCAATGTTCAATACGTAAGGTTCCAGCCACAGCCCAAATCGGCCGACCAGCAAAATTTAAAGGAAGTGAATATAGAGTCGGTTTTATCGAGTGTATGCGCGCAATGTGGCCCTTGTGCGTCGTGGATACCCCTAAACAACCTCGTCGCCGAAGCTCAAATAACAGAAAAACTGGCTCGTCCACTTCCCCATTTGAAAGTAAAAGTCGCTGTAATAAGTCTCTCGCCACCCCATAATCCAAGCTACCAGATTGAGCGAGTGCATCTAGGAACATTTCATGGGTGCTTATCTTTAGAGTCTGGCTGCAGCAACTAGAGCCCAACTCGATATCCGTAAGAGCGTAATCGTTTAGTTCGCTGGGCGATTCTGTCGACTCGTCACGCGCAGTATCAAGGACTGCGCCGGACAACCCTTCATAGGAGTGTACGGGCCTGCCAAAATTGTCGAGACTGAATGGCTTACCCGTATCCACCACATCACCACCCAGATCCGCAACCCTTAATTTTGCCTGTCCCAAAGTTGAACCGTCAGCGGAGATTGCTTTGAGTTCGTAAGAGGCGCTTCTTGAATGAGGAAGCCTGAGTTTGAACCTCCTCAGAGGCCTCCAATCGACATGGGAATCCTTGACTAACGAGAGAGGCGAAGATTGCTCTTCTACTTCAATGCCCCCAAAGCAAACAACGTTCGCGCACTGTGGAGCATCTAGCTCTATAAACGGAAGGTCATAAGGCAAGTACATCCGGCTGTAGCCACGTCGAATGGACCTCCCCCCGACAAAACGTATTGCTCGCGGTCGTGGTCGGGAGCCCTTCTCTCCGTCGGGAAGTATGCGCTGCTCTTCGGATAACGAGGCGCAATCAACTAAACGAACAATAAGCCAATCTTCTGGAACACCGAACGCCGAGACCACCTCAAACTCGGGTTTTTCGCGCTCAATGTAACCCTGAAGTGCTTGAACACTCTGGGGCGGCGCCATCAAAAAAGCAGACCCGCTCGCTGGCAGGTCCCCCTCCCTTAGCTCAATGTCGCCTGTTAAGTTATCTATTGTCGGCGTTAGAACCCAAAGTAGCCGCCTCATGAGCGTAAGCTCTAGGGTCATCGGCTCAGAGTCTTCGCTCACAAAACATCGGGCATCAAACTGAACTGCTGTATCAAAAGCTAGCTCGGCAACACCCCAGAAACCGGCCTCTTGGTTATGTGCCGGCGCAGTATTTGCTCCTTCTGTTCCGTAAAATTGTCCGCTCCAGATTAAATCATCTTTTGCCAATTCAAACTTCCCGATGTCCTGAATCGCTGGAACCCGCCAGCTAGGAGACAGTTGCAAGGGAAAATCCTGAACCACAAAGAGCGAAACTCCAATGAAAAAATTGCCTTCATTCCTATCGTTATTTGACGATTCAACACCCTTCGCGACGTCACCCCTTATAGGTAGCGTTCCGTCCCAATCGGAATAGGCTGTGAAAATTGCAGCACGGATTGGCTGCTCGAACTCATCAACCTCAAGCGCTCTCTGAAATCCAGCAGTAAAAATGGACTTCATCGCACGGGCCTCATTTAGGATTCGCGTCAAAGATTCTTCTGATAATTCTTGACCAGATCTAACCTGCGCCTGCACGAATATTTTCGTCAGGTTTTCCACGTCACTCGGCTTAAGAATACTTTGGGATCTTGGAACTCCTATTAACCGATAGCCACCTAGAATTCGCCGTTTAAAAAACCCGAATCGACCATTATTTTCTTTTGTCCATTCTTCCAGATCATCCCAAACCTTCTCAACCTGACCCATTTCATGCGAATTAAATTGTTGTTGAAGTTTTAAATCTATCGCCAACCTTTCGTAGTAGGAAGTCGCATTCTCTGCATCATTCCTTACTAGGGCAGCGAGATAAGGCAAGTATGCTGGAGCACGAAGCCCGCGATATGTTAGATCGAAATTCCCCGGATCTTTATAGCTTCGTGAAGGCTTTTTCCTCTGTTTCTTTAGTTCGAGGATGCTCCCGGTAAAACTTTCGTGAGACACAATGCAGTCTGGCCCTTTACGCACAGCTTCTAAGAATCCAGCATCCCCACCAATGTCCTGGCCGACTTGGTCAAGAAAGTCCTTGTCAACGCGAATAAAGACTTCTTCTCCTGTAGATGCCTCAGAAAAGAAGCTCCTTAATAAGCGTAGGTTCCACTCACTAAACCTATCACCGAGGGGCTTACTCTTAGCACTAACCATCATTTCTAATAGATTACTGAGCGGACTATATTTATCGTAAGCAGAGTCTAGCAGGTCATCGCAGGAAGCATTCACTACATAGATTTGGCCTTCATGTACAAGAATTGCTAACACATTTCCTGCCACAAAATAATCACCGACACCATTGATAAAAATCTGTGGATCACCCGCCGCAGTATCGCTTCGATACAGGACTGACTCCGTTTGTATTAAGTCGTCAATCTGAACAAACCAAGTAGTAACAGTAACGGCACTTTGTGCTCCTTTAGCGTGCGACGCATAGCCATACAACCCTGCTCTTCGCATATATTCAGCGAACTGATTATCTACACATATTTTATACTTCCCCAGCTCTGGAGTAAGATAACCAGCTTCCAAATCACGTGTGAAAAAGAAGCGACTAATTTCTTCTATGCTTCTACCTGACATCTCAGGACTCTCTCCACTTAACCACCTTTTAACCATTTTCATTTATATTGTAGTTTTTATCAGAAACTAATGCCGTGCTCGACCCTAAAAGCTACTTTCTGCATTACGTGCCTGTTCGCCAACGCTGCTGGTCAATGCACAGGTCGGACGACGTAACAGATGGTGCTGAAACAGGGTGACTTGCTGTTTGCTTGGGGCAGCGCGTTCATGGCCGCCCAACCCATTCAGGCAGTATTCTTGAACAGTGCAGTCAATTGAGCCTGGCACAAGCCTGTCAGATCTCCCTTGAAAATAGATGTGCGCTTCAAGGTCAGTTCAGGAAAAGTGCCATGCCATTCTCGGGTATCGGGGAACACCAGCACCGGGGCGATGGGCAGCTTGTTACCGGGGATAACCTTGTGCATGGCCTGCAACAGGCTGCCGGTCTGTTGCTTGAGCCGGTCAAGAGGCGTGGTGGGGAGTGACACGAGTTCCCGTTCAAACGTATTACCACTTTTTATTCTGTTAGTGATACGTACCGTCACGGCCAGTAGCGCTACCCGTAGCTCGGGCACGCTACCGCCACCCCTGAACGCCCACAAGATTCATTGGGGGCGCAAGGCGATTAGGCACTCCTGAAGACGAACGAGGTGATGCAGGTTTAGTAGCATCACCTCGGGCATCATCAGGAACGGTCTTAGCTGTCGCTTATATGCATCATCTATTAAACAGATCTAGGTCAACATATGAAAGACCATTTGGCCCCTCTTTCGTCGAGTGATCTTACCCGGCAATTGTGGACACTGATCTAAGCGCCCATTCGGGCCTCGCAGGTTTCAGGGCTAATTATGCACTGTGCCGGCGCTGCCGGTCGTAATCCATCTCGATGTGCTCGAACAATTTAGCAATCCTGTTGCATTGGTGGAGCTCGTGCCGGCTCAGCAGCGACTGGTTGCCGCTGGGCCTTGGTCCGCCACTGGTAGAGCTGTCTGAAGGCCAAGCTCTCAGGCGGCAGCACTGATGCCGACACGGTCGGCGAGCGCCAAGACCTCGGCCGTGTAATTCTGGGAGTAGCGAGTACGACTTTTCTTCATCGAAGCTGCTCCCGAAAATTGAGTCTCCGCCCCTGCTTGAGCCCGAATTCAGCGGGAAAAAGTTTGAGGGACGTAGCCAGCCAGAGAAGGCCGCTGCAGAGGACAAGCGGCCACACATGACATTAATCCTGATAGTGCGTGTACTTTTTCGCACTTCCCTTCACCTGGTCGGCGGGATATTTCTCCGCATTCTTCTCCATCTTTACCCGGCATGCCGCTTCGATATCCACATCGAGCTTGCCCGCCAGCCGGATCAGATAGAGCTGAACATCGGCAATTTCTTCGCGCACGGCGGCCAGTTGCTGCTCATCCAGCTCCCTAGACTGCGCCTCGGTCAGCCACTGGAAGCACTCCTGCAGTTCAGCGGCCTCCACCGTCAGCGCCATGGCCAGGTTCTTGGGCGAGTGGAACTGGTCCCAGTCGCGCTCGGTGGCGAACTGGTCCATGGCGTCACGGAGCTGCTTGAACGGATCTGACATCTAGGGCTTACCTGATTCTGCGGTATAGCGGTGAGCATGCCTGCTCTGCCGCTCGCTATCTAGCCCGGCATCGGCATAGGCATAGGCATAGGCATAGGCATAGGCGGAAATCGGGCGCCCACTCGCTACAGCACGGAGAGGAATTCGCCGATGACCTTCAGATCCTCAAGCTCGTCCTCGAGCACGATGTCCTTGTAGCCGAAGGCGTTGGTCTGGGGCTTCAGCACGATGCGCTGGTTCACGAACTCGCCGTACTCCTCGACCTTCTCGCTCTGATACTGCTTCACCGTGAAGCTGCCGCCGTGGTCCGGGTCCTCGATGGCGCGATGCTGCACGACGACGACCTTGCCTTGCCGAGTGCCGCCAGGGTTGGCACGAAACAGGCACCAGGCGCCGTTGGGGATGCGCCGGTTCATCGACTCCCCCATCACCCGGCTGACGAACAGGTCGGGGCTTACTCGCATGAAGTCCGGCAGCTCGACCCAGTGCTCGGCGTCGGCGATCTGCATCTCGCTGAACTCGCCGGCAGCGAATCTCAGATCGTAGACGGGCACATGACGCTCGAACGGCACTGCCTCATCACGCGTCACGATGGGAAGGTGCAAGCCATCCAGCGCCTGGGCCTCTTCAGCCTGATCAGTATGCTCGGTGGCTGCCTGCGAACGAGCGAAGGCCGCGAAGTATTCGCGGGTCTCGGGGTCCGTGGCATAGACGTAGCAGCCCTTCTGGCCCCGCGTCATCAGTGTGCGATAGGTGTTCTTGATGATCTGGTCCGCCAGGGTACGGGCATGCTCAGGCTGCTCTTTGAGCAGTTTCTTGTAGCCATGCACCGAGCGGTCCTGCCCAGCCCGCTTACCCGCGTCCGTCACCACGCGACCATCACGAATCACGAAGTCGTCCCCGATGATGACGCCGACGTAGTCGAACTCGAGCCCTTGGCAGGTATGGATACAGCCGACCTGCTCTGCTGATCCATCGGCGATCGCCCACAGCATGCCGTCGTCATCGAGATTCCACTGGGCTGCGAAGCCATGTTCGGGAAACACGATGTCCATGGCCTGCCTGTCCTTCTTACTGGCCCAGGGCCAACAGTAGCCCGCCACCATGCGTGCCTTGTTGGCCTTGCGGTTCTTCTCGAAAATCGCCCGGCGCATGGCACTCGGGTTATCGAATACCTGAAAGTCGTAGTCGATGTCCTCCAGGTCGGTGTTGGCCGTGGTGCGAATCTGCAGCGCATGATCGAGCCAGGCCAGATAGCCATCCGAGCCGTTGCAACGAAACTGCGACGCCAGCTCCAGCTCATTGACCTCGGCGCCGCACTCCGCCGCCCGCCGCCGGACCTCCTCGACCGTGCCCACATCTTTCAGCGTCACGCGCTGCGCCTCGTCGATGAAGAAGATCGAGAAGCGTGACGCGCCGATCACCTCCTTGATCTGGCTCTCCCCCAGGTTCTGATACATGCCCGACTTCTCGTTCAGGCGATGCGCCTCGTCGATGATCAGCGCATGGAAGGTATCCGGCTCGGCGTTGACGTAGCTACCCGAGCCTTTGAACAGATTGTCGATATGGGTCTTCTTGCGCGTGCCGGTAAGCCGTTTCTTGAACACTTCACGCGGGGCGGAATTTCGCGAGACGTACTGCGTCATCATCTGGCGCTTCGTCAGTTCCACCAGCAGGTTGATCGCGACCACCGACTTGCCGGTACCCGGCCCGCCTTTGACGATCAAGCACTGCTTGTCACCCTTGGCCGCCCGGTGGGCGAGATCGAGTGCGGTTTCATAGACCAGCTTCTGTTCGTCGATCATCAGAAACTCGGCGTTACCGTCCATCATCGAAGCCAGGGCATCCGCCAGGTTCTTGCTCGGCTTGATCACCCCATGCTCGATGCGATACATGATGGCGTTGCTATCGCCATACTTGATGTGCTGACTGAGAAACGCCGAGAGCTTCAGGGCATCCGGCGAGATAAATACAGGCGCTCGACCGGTGTGATGGGAGTAGAAGGCATCATTGATGGCGTCTCCCTGCTTCATGTTGTGCAGGTAGGCACAGGGCATCAGCTTGATCGACTCCGAACGTACCGTCTCGTTGTAGTCCTCGATGAGCGCCGCGTAGGACCACGCCTGATAAGACGGATGATTGGTCTCGCGCACCCCCTTGCCAAGCCGAGTTTTGACGATGGCGTCCTTCTTCGTCACCTCGACGGACTCCCACTGCTTCAGCTCTATGATGACGGCGGTATCGTCCCGTCGGGGGTTCTTGCCCGTGAGAATGAAGTCGACACGTCGATTGGTCAGCGGGATGTTGTATTCGATCGCCACGCCTGCCGAGGCCGGGATACCTTCATCGAGCAGGGCGCTCATCATGAAGCGCAGCGAGTTTTCTCAGGACAACATCTCGTTACGGGGCGAGTTGCGATTCAGCCGACGAGCCACCTCGTTATTGATGGTGTCGGTGATGACATTGGCGCGCACATCATCGATGAACTGCTGCTTGGTGGCGTTGTAGACCAACATGTCCCTGTGTTGTCCCCTTCCCTCAATGGCTTGGCCATGATTTATCAAAAGTGAATGTAACGATTATGCACGCTGCCGCGCCTTGCGGCATGTGGAGAGGAGCAAAAGCTTGAACGGGACGTCGTGCGGCGGATGCTAGCGTTGGCAGGGGTGGTCTCCGATCTATGCGTTAGCGCAGGGGACTCATAATCCCTTGATCCTAGATCTTCCCTCATCGATCAGGTCGGCCATCAACCTCAGAGTAGCACTGCCTCGTCAGCGCTGAACCGAACCGGCCGGGCGTTGCCCAAGAGATCGGCCCTGCACGCCCTTCGCCTGCACGGGCAGCATCGCGCCAACCTTAGGTTCGAGAGAACGAAGACGACGAGCTAGAAAGGTAGATAGTTTGGATGCAGACCCCAACCAAAAAATGGGTGGGAGGAAAACCAGTATCCGGGATGTTGTGGTGGGCCCAGTAGGACTTGAACCTACGACCAAGGGATTATGAGTCCCCTGCTCTAACCAACTGAGCTATAGGCCCTGAAACGCGGGAGCCGTATGATAACCAAAGCGGCCGGCACAGGCCAGCCGCTGTTGAAGGTCATGAACGTCCAGGGAGGACACGATGTCATCGAACACGATCATTCGCCGGATTGCCGGTATCAGCTTGGCTGCGGGCCTGGTGACATTTTGCGGCCTGGCCCAGGCCGCATGGCAGCTCGACCCCAATCAGTCTCGGGTGACGGCGACGGTGACGGAGATCACCAGCGACGGCGAGTCAATTACCCACGAGCACTCGCTGCGCCGCATGGAAGGCCAGATCAGCGCGGACGGTACACTGAAGCTGCCCGTGCGACTCAATCAGACGGACGTGCTCGATCGGCTGGGCGAGCTGCCGCCGTGGATGTCGTCGTTGACCAACACCACGCTGGTGACGGTGGTCACGCAATTGCCGCCGGAGCGGATCAATTCGCTGAAGGTCGGTCAGTCGACGGTCGAGATACTGACCCTGCGCACGGACTCCAACGGCGAGCAGCGCCAGGAAAAATTGCCGGTGCGCTTCACCCGCGAGTCGGCTGATGTGGTGCGCGTACGCAATGCCGAGCCGGTCTCGCTGGATGGCAAGGAACTGATGAAGAACCAGAACGTGCGTTCGATCCTGTCGTTGATGGGTTATCAGCAGATCGGCGATGACGTGCCGGTGGAGCTCAACGCCGTGCTGGTCGATCGTTGATCGATGTCTGAAGTCAGACCGCCGTTCGAAACGTTGCCATTCGGCTGCCACTCGCCCAGGAGCGAGTGGCCCTGGCAACTCGCATTTCCCGAAGCTTGCTTTAGCGCCCTTCGCTTCGACACCCACGCCTTATGTGAAACCGATCTCGATGCCTGGGATCTCCCGACGCCCGAGCGCCTGAAAACCGCCGCCGCCAAACGGCGGGCGGAGTTCGTGGGTGGGCGCCTTGCCGCTCGGCACGCCATCGGTGCGCTGACGGGTTTTCCATCGACACCCGCGCAGGACGCCGAACAGCTTCCCGACTGGCCCGCCGATACCGTCGGCTCGATCACCCATAGCCGAGGTCTGGCAGCAGCGGTCGTCGCCAGGCGGCCAGACTTTCACGGCGTCGGGCTGGATGCCGAGGTCGTGATGAGCAACGAGCGCGCCCGGCGTCTGGCGCCACAGATTCTGGTGGGATCGGAACAGGCCTGGTTCGAGCGGTTACCCGCCGAAAGACAGGGGGAGTTCGTGACGCTGGTGTTCTCGCTCAAGGAGAGCCTGTTCAAGGCGCTCTATCCGCTGGTGCGTCGGCGCTTCTACTTTCCGGACGCCCGGCTGATCGCCTGGGACGCTCGCGAGGGCTCGGTCACCCTCGAACTGCTCAAGACGTTGTCGTCACAGTGGCCGGCGGGTAGCCATTTATCCGGCCACGTCACGGCTATCGATGAGTATCTGTTGACGCTGATCATGATTCAGGGAAAATAGTAAGCCAACAAATCATTTGCGCGACATGCGATTGCATCAACCGCGATCGCGAATGGCTAGCTCCTGGAACATTCCCCCTATGATCAAATGGATTCTCATACTGCTCTTCCTCGCTAGTGTGCTTTATACCCACTACCGCGGTCGCGTACGCCACAAGCCGCTGCGCCAGGCCTCCGACCATTCCACCTTCATGGCGCCGATCAATGCGCTAATGACGTTGTTCGGCCGCGACAGGGATCGCCCTTATCACGATCTGGCGAGCTATCCGGAACTCGAACGGCTGACCGGCAACTGGGAGACGATCCGCGACGAGGCGATGGCGCTGCAGGATCATATCAAGGCTTCGTCGCGCTACGACGATGCCGGTTTCAATTCGTTCTTCCGCCGCGGCTGGAAGCGCTTCTATCTGAAGTGGTACGGCGAAAGTCATGCCTCGGCCGAGCAGCTCTGCCCGCGGACCACGCAGCTGCTGGCCGGCATCCCCAACGTCAAGGCGGCGATGTTCGCCGAGCTGCCGGCAGGCAGCCATCTGACCTTGCACCGCGATCCCTACGCCGGCTCGCTGCGCTATCACCTGGGCTTGATCACGCCCAACGACGACCGCTGCTATATCGATGTCGATGGCGAGAAGTACAGCTGGCGCGACGGCGAGGCGGTGATGTTCGACGAGACCTATCTACACCGCGCCGAGAACGGGTCGGATCAGAATCGCATCATTCTGTTCTGCGACATCGAACGGCCGATGAAGTATGGCTGGGCGCGCAGCCTCAACCATTTCTTCGGCCGCACGGTGATGGCCGCCGCCAGCTCGCCCAATGACGACAGCGACCGCACCGGCGGATTGAATCGCGCCTTCAAGTACATCTATGCCGTACGCCGACAGGGCAAGGCGCTGAAAAAGCGCAACAAGCCGCTCTACTACGCGATCAAGTGGACGTTGTTCGCGTTGGTCATCATTGCGATCATCGCCTGGTAGACGAACCCGGCGGACCGCTCATGGCCCGCCGCTTTCCGTTTCCTTCTTCCCTCTCTCTGCCTTCCGCTTTCCGCTTCCCGCTTTCCGCTTCCCGCTTCCCGCTTCCCGCTTCCCGCTTCCCGCTTCCCGCTTCCCGCTTCGGCGGATCATCGCCGCCTCTCAGCCGATTGTGTACCGTCCGACGCCGCTTATTGAAAATAATTGTCATTTCGGTTCAGGAATTCGACTCCTCTTCGTCTTCTTCTGGGCAACGTCCATGGATAAGAACGAGTTTCATTCAAGGGGAGTCTGTCATTCATGCATCATGTTCTGCGTTACCCGGTAAGTGCACTGGCCTGCGCTTGCCTGTCGTTCCCGGTCTGGGCCCAGCAGACGGGTGACGATACGGCATCCACCTCGGCATCCGGCGGCGCGGCGGCCAGCAGTACCTCTCTCGATACCGTCACGGTGACCGGACAGTCTGCCGCCACCAAGACCGAGACACCCGTCGTCGAAACCCCGCAGACCGTCTCCAATGTCGATCGCGAGGAAATGGACGAACGTGGCGTTCGTACGCTGCGTGAAGCCGCGCAGTACACGCCCGGGGTCTACACCAATCAGGTCGGGGCCTCGAACCGCTATGACTATCTGGTCATGCGGGGCTTCTCCGACGGCAGCCTGAGTAACACCTATCTCGACGGGCTCAAGGTGATGGGTGACGCCAACGGCTACAGCTCGATGGTGATCGATCCGTGGTTTCTGGATAACGTCGAGATCGTCAAAGGGCCGGCGTCGGTCCTCTATGGCCGCTCATCACCCGGCGGCCTGGTGGCGTTGACCAGCAAGAAGCCGCTGTTCGAGGATCGTAACGAGCTGCGCTTCAGCACCGGGACCAACAGCCAGCGAAGCGCCGCATTCGACTTTTCCGGGCCGCTGGACGACGAGAGCCGCGTCGCTTATCGTCTGGTCGGGATCGGCAGCAAGAGCGATACCCAGTTCGGGCCGATCGAGGAAGAGCGCTACGCCATCGCGCCGTCGATCACCTGGGACGCAACCGATGACACGTCCGTCACCTTCATGGCCTACCTGCAGAAGGACCCGGAAGGCGGTTACCACTCCGGCGTGCCCTACGAGGGAGCCGTCAGCAGCCATAACGGCCGCCACATCGGCAATGATTTCTTCGATGGCGAAGACGACTACGATAAGTTCGAGCGCACACAGCGCATGTTCGGCTATGACCTCGAGCACCGCTTCAGCGACAACGTCACCGGGCGTCAGAAATTGCGCTATCTGAATTCGGACGTCGAACTGAACCAGGTTTACGGCTTCGGCTGGGTCTCTCCCGAGTCTAACGAACTGAACCGCTATTACTCGGGCGGCCGCGAATCCCTCGACGCCTGGACCGTCGACAATCAGGTGGAGGCGAAGCTCAAGAGCGGCTTCATCGATCACACCGTGCTGGTCGGCGTGGACTATCAGAAGCGCAAGAACGATGTGGAATGGACCGCCGGCGCATTCCCCAGCATCGACGCCTTCAACCCCAGCTACGGCGCCGACCCGATCGGGGAGATTGGAGTCACCAACGACGAGCGCCATGAGCTGACCCAGACCGGCATCTACCTGCAGGACCAGATGGCGATCGATCGCTGGCGTCTGACCCTCGGCGGTCGCTACGACTGGGTCGATATCAAGAACACCGACCATCTGAACGATACCGAAAGCACCCTCGACGACACCCAGTTCAGCGGCCGTGCCGGCGTGCTCTATCGCTTCGATAACGGGATCGCGCCCTACCTGAGTTACAACACCGCTTTCACCCCGACCAGTTTCGTCGACGGTAACGGCGATCTGCTGGAACCGATGGAAGGCGAACAGTGGGAGACCGGGCTCAAGTATCAGCCGCCGGAAAGCCGCGATCTCTACACCTTGTCGCTGTTCCGGATCAATCAGGAAAACGTGGCGACCAAGGAGCAGCCGACCGACGACTATCGTTCCGTGGGCGAGATCCAGTCTCAGGGCGTCGAGCTGCAGTCGCGCACCTACCTGACCGACAACTTCCGCCTGCAGGCCGGCTACAGCTATACCGATATCACCTACGAGAAAAGCGACGTGCCCGGCGAGCAGGGTAACCACGCCATCTATGCGCCGCGCCATCAGGCCAGTCTCTGGGGTCATTATGTCTTCAAGAACGGAGCCTTCGACAACGGCGCTCTCGAGGGGCTGGATGTCGGCGTCGGCGTGCGGTACTACGGCGATATCTACGCCGACCGGGCCAATACCGAGAAAGTCCCCGACTACACCCTGGTGGATGCCGCCGTGGGCTACGACCTGAGCCAGGTCGGGCTAAAAGGCGTCAGCGCTCGGGTCAACGTGGGCAACCTGCTCGACAAGGAGTACGTCGCCTCGTGTAACTCGCTCGAATACTGCTATTTCGGGGCGGAGCGGAATGTCACCGCCACCGTTTCCTATCAGTTCTAGCGTTTATCCGTTCCAGCACAGCCCGTTCTAACACAGCCCGTTCCAGCACGGGCCGTTCTAGAACGTCCCGGGCTGATCGATCGCCGGCTGCAGGAAGCGGCCGGCACTCATCGACACCGCATCACTCACCGTTTCGCTCTCTCTCGTTATGCGCGCTCCCGGCGTCGCATCGGCTACGCCTTTGTCTGCAAAAAACGGTTCGCAAAAAAGGCGCCAGTAAGGCAATCAGGAGAAACGTCATGCGACATGACATGGAATTCGCCACGCCCATCCCCTTGCATCGGTCCCGTCCGCCAGGCTCGCCTGAAGCCCTGAATCTGTTCGGCGAGCAGTCGCTGGAGGCCTACCGCAGCGGCATGCAGCAATGCATGGAGCGGGTCCAACGCACGCTGAGCCAGGCGCAGGGCCCCTGCAGCGGCGTTGCCCCGCACGAACTGCAGCCGGCGTTCGAGGCGATCGATCTCGACCGGCCCCTGAACGATCTCGATGCCAGCCTCGAGGAGGTCCAGCGGCTCTATCTCGATCACGCCGTCCACTTCCACCATCCACGCTATGTCGCGCACCTCAACTGCCCGATCACGCTGCCATCGATCCTGGCCGAGGCGATTGCCACGCCGCTCAACACGGCGGTGGAAACCTGGGACCAGAGCGCTGGCGCCACGCTGATCGAGCAGAAGCTGATCGACTGGACCGCGGCGCGTATCGGGCTCGGCGAGAATGCCGATGGCGTGTTCACCAGCGGCGGCACCCAGTCCAACCTGATGGCTCTGAGCATCGCTCGCGACAGCGCCTGTGAAGCGATGCCCGGCCACGCCGGCAACCGCCATCACGGACTTCCGGGGAACTATCGCCAGCTGCGCATCCTCACCTCCGAGGTCAGCCACTTCAGCGTGCAGAAGGCAGCCGCATTATTGGGGCTCGGCTACGATGCCGTGATCGCCGTGCCCAGCGATAACGACAAACGCATGGATATCGACGCGCTTCAGGCCACCCTGAAAGAGTGCGACGACAAAGGCCTGATCCCGTTCGCGATCGTCGCCACCGCGGGCACCACGGACTTCGGCAGCATCGACCCGATCCCGACGATCGCCGAGCTCTGCCACCAGCGTGGCATCTGGCTGCACGTGGATGCCGCCTATGGCGGCGGGCTGCTGCTGTCGCGGCGCCATCGGCACTGGCTCGCCGGGATCGAGCAGGCGGACTCGGTCAGCGTCGACTACCACAAGACCTTCTTTCAGCCGGTGAGCTGCAGCGCCTGCCTGGTTCGCGATCGCCGCCAGCTGCGCCATATCACCTATCACGCCGACTACCTCAACCCCCGCGATCAGGCGGAGGACGGCACGCCGGATCTGGTCAACAAGAGCCTGCAGACGACCCGGCGCTTCGACGCTCTGAAGCTGTGGATGACCCTTCGCACGATGGGAGCCGATCGCCTGGGTGGCTATCTCGACGACGTCATCGAAGTGGCACGCGCCACCTATCGATCCATGCGCGACATCGACGATATCGACGTGCTGATGGCGCCGGCGCTGAGCACGCTGGTGTTTCGTTACCACCCGGACGGCGTGGACGACGAAGGCGATATCGACACGCTCAATCAGCAAATCCGCCAGACGCTATCGCGCCGGGGCGAGGCAGTCGTCGCCGGCACGCGGGTCGCCGGACGTTTCTACCTCAAGTTCACACTGCTCAACCCCATGATCCGGGTCGAGGATCTGATGGCCCTGGTCTCGGACATCGTCCAGGTCGGTGAAGCCCTGGTCTCGTCGTCGCGTCCGCCAATCGTCTGGAGCACGCCATCATGCTGAGCCGCATCTACGACTTCATCGCCGTCGGCCTGGGGCCGTTCAATCTCGGCCTTGCCTGCCTGACCGATCCCGTCGACGATCTCGACGGCCTGTTTCTCGAGCGTCGTTCCAGCTTCGACTGGCACCCCGGGCTGCTGCTCGAGGACGCCACGCTGCAGACGCCGTTCATGGCCGATCTGGTCACGCTGGCCGACCCCACCAGCCGCTTCAGCTTCCTCAACTATCTGAAATCCCAGGGCCGGCTCTACAATTTCTACATCCGCGAGGACTTCTTCCTGCTGCGCAGTGAGTACAACCAGTACTGCCAATGGGTCACCACGCAGCTCGAGTCGCTGCGCTTCAACCGCGATGTCCAGAGCATCACCTACGACGACGCCGAGCAGTGCTATCGCATCCGCTGCCGGGATACTCGAAAAAACGAGAATCGCATCTATCGCGCCCGCCGGCTGGTGCTGGGCACCGGCAACGAGCCGACGATTCCGGAATGCTGCCAGCCGGTGGCCGAGCGCGTGGTGCACTCCTCGCGCTATCTCGACAACAAGGCGGCGCTGCAGGCGAAGTCAGCGATCACTATCGTCGGCAGCGGGCAGAGCGCGGCGGAGATCTATCTCGACCTGCTCGAGGAGATCGACACCCACGACTACACCCTGAGCTGGGTCACCCGCTCGCCACGCTTCTTTCCGCTGGAGTACGGCAAGCTGACGCTCGAGATGACCTCGCCGGACTACATCGACTACTTCCACGCCCTGCCCGAGCCGACGCGCAACGAGCTGATGCGCCAGCAAAAGGGGCTCTACAAAGGCATCAACCTCGAGCTCATCAACACCATCTACGACCGTCTCTACACCAAGAGCCTGCGGGGCCGCGTGGATACCCACCTGCTGACCTGCGCCCAGCTCGAGAGTTGCCGCTTCGATGCCGCCCATCGCCGCTTCGACCTGACTTTCACCCACACGGAGCAGGACCAGCGCTTCGAACACCAGACGGAGGGCGTGATCCTGGCCACCGGCTACGCGGCGCAGACACCCGCCTTCCTCGCCCCGATCGAGGAGCGGATTCAGCGCGACGCCGCCGGGCGCTACGCGGTCGGCCGCTACTACAGCATCACGGCCGAGGACGACATCTTCGTCCAGAACGCCGAACTGCATACTCACGGCCTGGTCGCGCCGGATCTCGGCATGGCCTGCTACCGCAACGCCTGCATCATCCGTGAGCTCGCCGGACGCGAGGTCTATCCGGTGGAGCGCGGCTTCACCTTCCAGGACTTCGGCGCGCCCGACGATCGCGTATTCCAGCCGCAGCGGGCGACGGCATGACCGCCACCGTGCGCCTCGATTCGACATGCCCGATTTCCAATTCCGATTTCCGCCAGGAGAGAATCATGAATCACCCTCAGAGTCGGCTGCCCGCCGAAAGGATCACCAACGCGATAGGTAGCGTGACTGATCTCGAGACGCAGGCCACGTCGTCCAGCAGCCTCTATTCGCCCGATGAACGTTTCCGTCGCCACTGGCCGGGCATCGGCACCCTCGCCCTGCGTCCCCTCGACCTCGGCCGCGATATCGACCTCGTCTTCGAATGGGTCAGCCGGGAAACCGCCCGCTTCTGGGGCATGAGCCGCGATACCCGCGATCAGGTCGTGGCGTTCTATCGCGAAATGGATCAGAGCGACGGCGCCCAGGCGTTCATCGGCCTCCACGACGGCCAGCCGGCGTTCCTGGTCGAGTGCTACGATCCCCGTCACGATCCGGTCGGCGAGCAATACGCCGTCCAACCCGGTGACCGGGGCATGCACTTTCTGGTCGCGCCGAAGGACCCCGCCAGCCCGTCGATTCACGGTTTCAGCCAGGCGGTAATCGACACCGTCGTCGCCTTCCTGTTCAGCGATCCAGGGACACGCCGCATCGTCGTCGAGCCGGACGTCACCAACGACAGGATCCACCCGCTCAATCGTCGTGCCGGCTTCGTCTACGAGCGCGAGATTTCGTTGGGCGAGAAGACCGCCCATCTGGGGTTCTGCACTCGCGAGCGGTTCGAGTCGCTGCACGCCTCGCGGCGCCGCGACACGGCAACGGGCGAAGCCAGCGCCCATCTAAGGCCCGATCGCTGGCAGCGCGTCAATCGCGACCTGCTGGGCAAAGCGATCAGCGAGTTCGCCCATGAACGACTGCTGCAGCCGACAGCAGAAACCGACATCGACGCCAACGGCTGGGCTGATTACGGCCTCACCACCGATAGCGACGGCACCCGCTACCGTTTCCGCGCGCGCCGGATGGCGCTGGATCACTGGTGGATCGACAGGGCGTCACTGATCAAGACCCGCGACGGCGCACCGCAAGCGCTGGACGTGGCGCAGTTTCTGCTCGAATGCCGGGAGCGGCTGAACATCGCCCCCGATAATCTGCCGACCTATCTGGAAGAGATCGCCAGCACCTTGGCCGGCATGGCTTACAAGTTCGGCCGTGACGTACCACCGGCCGCCGAACTCGCGCTGGCCGACTTCCAGACCCTCGAGACGGCGATGAGCGAGGGCCACCCCTGTTTCGTCGCCAATAGTGGCAGGATCGGCTTCGATGTCGATGACTATCACCGCTACGCGCCGGAAGCCGGCGCCGCGATTCGGCCGCTGTGGTTGGCCGCCGCGCGCCACTGCACGGAGTACAGCGCCATCGAGGGCCTCGATGTCGAAACGCTGATCGACGACGAGCTGGACGCCTTGGTTCGCCAGCGCTTCGAGGCTCGACTTAGCGCGCTCGATCTCGATCCGGTGGATTACTTCTTGATGCCGGTTCACCCGTGGCAGTGGCGCCACAAGCTGGCGATTACCTTTGCCGGCGAGATCGCCGAGCAGCGTCTGGTAATGCTCGGCGAAGCGGACGACGACTACCGCGCCCAGCAGTCGATCCGAACCTGGTTCAACGTCTCGCAACCCCGGCGCCGCTACGTCAAGTTCGCGTTGTCGATCCTCAACATGGGCTTCATGCGTGGGCTGTCGCCGCACTACATGAAGGGCACCCCGGCCATCAATGCCTGGGTCGAAAACCTGGTCAGTGGTGACACCGAACTCCAGGCCCAGGGGTTCAGCGTGCTGCGTGAAGTCGCCACGCTGGGCTATCACCACGCCGGTTTCGAGGCCGCTACCGACAAGCAAAGTCCGTATCAGAAGATGCTGGCGTGCCTGTGGCGGGAGAGCCCCTATACCCGAATCGCGCCTCACCGGCGGCTGATGACCATGGCCGCGCTGCTGCATCGGGACGCCGATGGCGATGCGCTGCTACCGGCGCTGATCGACGCTTCAGGCATTGGCGCACGCAAATGGATCGAGCGTTATCTGGCGGCCTACATGACACCGCTATTGCATTGTTTCTTCGCCCACGATCTGGTGTTCATGCCCCACGGCGAGAACCTGATCCTGCAGCTGGAAGACCATGTGCCGGTCGGCGCGATTCTCAAGGATATTGGCGAAGAAACCGGCATCTTCGACAATGGCCAGTCGCTGCCGGAAGCGGCCCGGCGCATTGCGGTGGAGGTGCCGGAGCACCTGAAGATCCTGTCGATCTTCACCGACCTGTTCGACTGCTTCTTCCGCTTCCTCGCCGAGTTCCTGGTGGCGTCGAACCAGCTCGAGGAGGACGATTTCTGGCAGTTGGTCGCGTCCTGCGTGATCGATTACCAGCAGCGGTATCCGCAATTCGGCGACAAGTTCGCGCGCTTCGATCTGTTCGCGCCCGAGTTCACGCTGTCGTGCCTCAATCGCCTGCAGCTGCGCGACAACCGCCAGATGATCGATCTCGCCGATCCGTCCAAGAACCTGCAGTTCGCCGGCTTGCTAATCAATCCCATCGCCGCCTATCGGCCGACGAAAGGCGGTGAAAACCAGGGCGGTGAAAATCAGGAGGCGGGAAAGACCAGGACGCTGACGACGAACTGAGCCAGCCGCTACGCGAAAAACTTCACCACCGGGCGCCCAAGAGGCGCCCGGCCTGCGACTTGTTGCAGGCATGCCTTATTGCTAATGATTCTCATTTTTGCCATGATCGCGGCACTTTTTCGTTTCGCCCTCAGGGCCGCCGACATGCGCGAAGCAATGTTCGAATCTCTCTACCGTCAGCATCATCGCGAGCTGCTGGGCTTCCTCAGCCGCCAGCTGGATTCCCGCGATCAGGCCGCCGACCTGTGCCACGAGGTCTATCTTCGCCTGCTCAACGCTCCCTCGCGAAGCGCGCTCGACAACCCACGCGCCTATCTGTTTCGTATCGCCCGCAACCTGCTGATCGATCATCGCCGTCGCCAGATGCCCGATCTGATCGCCATCGAGGCGCTGGAACCGGTTCTGGTCTGTCCGCGCGCCTGCCCGGAAACCGACGCCTGCCAGCAGCAGTGCGTCCATCAACTCACGCGAACGCTGGGCGAACTGCCGGAACGGCTGCGTCAGGCGCTGATCTGGCACCGACTGGAAGGCATGACCCAGCGCGAGATCGGCCAGCGGCTCGGTGTTTCCGAACGCATGGCCGGGCGCTATATCGCTCAGGCAATGACGCGTTGTCAGGCTGAGCTCGACAGTCTGAATATCGCCTCGTGGCCTGACGTTTAATCGTTGCTCGGCTGGGGATACCAGGCCATACCGACGGCATTCGTTGGCTTGAAATCGAACTGAGCGTACAGCCGATGCGCTTCGCCATCCGCCAGCAGGCTGACGAAGGCATTTTCCGGCGCCTCGCGCAGAATATAGGCGCGAATCTCGCCCATGATCCGCTTGCCCAGGCCGCGACCCTGATGGGCCGGCTTCACGGCAATATCCACTACCTGATAGAAGCAGCCGCCGTCACCGACGACGCGCCCCATGCCTACCGTTTCGCTCTCGTGCTCGCCCTCATTCTCGCCCACGTGAACGACCTGCACGGCAAACAGGCTCTTGGGTAAACCCAGCGCAGCGCCGGCAGCACTGCGCGGGTTCATGCCGGCCTCGCGGCGCAGCCGCATGTAGGTGTCGGTCGTTGGCGGCTCGAAAATCAGCCGATAAGCGATGTCATCATGACAGGCATCTTTCATAGCGTGGGATCCGTTCGGAAGTCATTTTGCGGTCGAGCGGTCAGCGTGCCATCACGCCGCGACCGCTGCCTTTTCATCAACCAGCGAGGCGTTCTCGAGCTCGCCTTCAGCAACGGTACCAACAGCCACAGCAGCGGTGCCAGCAACCAGCGATAGACGAAACGGACGACGATCAACAGCGGCAACAGCACCACGACCCAGATCAGGAACTGACTCAGCCACACCGGCCAGCCCAGCCACCGCGCGGCGTTGGCCCCCAGCGCGCTGACGAGGCTGGGATGACGCACGACCACGTAAGCCGTGCCGGTGACCGCGGCGATCTTGGCCGCCCGCGACAGGCTGACGAAGCGACCGCCCCCGGCCAGTACGCCGCGTCCGGCGGCCCGCGCGCCCTGCCCCTCCACAGCGGCGCCGGCTCGCACCGCCCGGCCGGCCCGCAGCACCTTGATCGCACTGGTCATCACCAGCAGGTCGACACCGGCCCAGCCGATATCCGCAACGCCGATCGCTTCGCCGCGGCGCCACTGGCTCTCCAGATCGCGCAAGCCACTGGTAAAGAAATCGCCGATGTCGCTGACCACGCGCTCGCCCTGCAGCCAGCTCACGTCGTTATCCGGCGTCACCACGAATTGCTGCAGAAAGGCGTGACCTTTGGCGGCGAGAATCGCGATGGCGACCTGGCCGCGGCGGGTAGGTGTCAACGTCGTCGACGCCGAGCCCTTTCCGGTTTCCGCCTGAGTCGGGTTCTCGGCCGGGTTCTCAGTCAAGTTCTCGGTCGGGTCGGCCGCGCCACGGGAATCGCCAGCCTCGTCGGATTCATCGTCCTCGCCCCACCAGCGGTCGAGCTGCTCGCTGGCCTGACGATAGCGGGTTCCCAGCCAGTGCTGAGCGCGCAGCGTGGCGATGTCGTGATCGCGGTAATAGATCACCGGCAACACCGCGTCCGCGCCGAATCGCACCAGTACCTTTTGAAATTCCGGATCGAGTCCATAATCGAGCAACGCTTCGCGGGCCAGGTCACCATGATTGCGGATCGCCAACCAGGCGCTGGTCCAGAGCGCCGGATCATCGGCGTAGTTCAGGAAGAGCGCGTTGATGGCGGGTGATTCCTCGGCCAGCCCGTCCGCCAGCGACGGCAGCGCGCGCTGGGTTTCCAGTCGCACCATCCGCGGCTCGAACGGTTCATGCGAAGCGACGGCGGTCAGCACGCCCCCGGCGACGAGCGCGAACAGCAATATCGACAACCAGACTTTCATGGGTTCGCGCTCCTTATCATGGGTTCGCGCTCCAGGGACAGGGATATTCGGCAGTCGACGGACGCTGCCAGACGATAAACGACGACAACTGTCTTTGATAACCGTTCGTATTTGAATTAGGATTGCCTTCCATCTGTGACCTATCACTCATCGCGAGGTTGCCCCAGCCATGTTCGAAGTCCAATCGGCGAGCTTCGAGATCGCGGGCAAGACGCTGCTCTCGTCTATCGATTTTACCTTCGGTGAAGGCCAGATTTACGGCCTGATCGGTCACAACGGTTCCGGCAAGTCGACGCTGCTCAAGCTGCTCGCGCAGCAGCAGGCGGTCAGCCACGGTGGCATCCAGCTCGATGGCCGGCCGCTATCGCAGTGGAAACCGCGCGAGTTTGCCCGCCATGTCGCCTATCTGCCACAACATCTACCCAGCGCCGAGAATCTGACCTGCCGCGAGCTGATTGGCTTCGGCCGCTATCCCTGGCACGGCCTGCTCGGGCGCCTCAACCGCCACGATCACCAGCAGATCGAACGCGCCATCGCCCTGACCCACACCGAACCCTTCGCCGACCGCCTGGTCGATACGCTCTCCGGCGGCGAGCGCCAGCGGGTGTGGCTGGCGATGTTGCTGGCTCAGGGTAGCCGCTATCTGCTGCTCGATGAGCCGCTGGCGGCACTCGATATCGCCCATCAGGTCGAAGTGCTGGCGCTGGTGCGCAAGCTGTGCCGCGAGCTGGGCCTCGGCGTCGTCATTGTGCTTCATGACGTCAACATGGCGGCGCGCTACTGCGATCATCTGGTCGCGCTGCACAGCGGCAAGCTCCTCGCCGAGGGCGCACCGGCCAGCATGATGAACGACATCAATCTCGAAGCCATCTACGGCATCCCCATGCGGGTGATGACCCACCCCGCCGACGCCTGCCCCATCGCGGTGCTGCAGTAACCGCAACGCCGACACCTATCCCTGATCGACATATGGCTTGCCGGTAAGCGATAGCACTGGACGCTCGCTACCATAGACAGGATGCTAACCTTTAGGGAACCACTGCATAAATGCCTGCACGAGCGAATCGCTACGTTGCGCGGTACTCGAAGACTCGCCTAACCCCATGTTATGTCTCGTCTTCTGCGTGCCGTGCGCCTTACGCTTCATCTCGTTCGCCTATTTATTCAGCGCTTCCTTCCTTAGCGCTGGGCCTTGTCCGCTCGCCCGGTCGTGCCTTCCGATTCGCCTCCTGTCTGCGAGCTCGTCATGCTGCAACCCGTTTCCCGCCAGAGTGATCTGACCCTCGAGTCCAAACAGACGCCGCCACGTCCGGCGGATGTCAGCACCTTCGCCCCATTGGGAGTGCCCGCGTTCCGGATGATCTGGATCGCCAACCTGTTCGCCAACCTCGGCGTGTGGGCACAGTCGGTGGCGGCGGCCTGGGTAGTGACGTCCAACGACGGCGGCGCGGTGGCGGTGGCGATGATCCAGGTCGCGGCAGCGCTGCCGCTGGTGCTGATGTCGATCGTCACCGGGGTGATCGCCGACAACTACGATCGCCGCAAGGTGATGCTGTTCGGCCTGGGTATCGAGGTGCTGGGCGGCGTGTTCGTTACCCTGATCGCGTTTCTGAATCTCCTGTCGCCGACCTTGCTGATCGTCTCGATCCTCTGCGTCTCGATCGGTGGCGCGATTACCACGCCGGCCTGGCAGGCCGCGGTCAACGAGCAGGTGCCGCGCAATCTGGTCTCGAGCGCCGTGCTGCTCAACAGCGTCAACTACAACGCCGCCCGCGCCATCGGCCCTGCCATCGGCGGGTTGCTGCTAGCGGCAGTGGGGCCGTCGTGGATCTTCCTGCTCAACGTGTTCTGTTTCTGCGGGCTGATCGCGGCACTGTGGCGCTGGAAGCGTGCCGTGCTGCCCAAATCCCTGCCCCCGGAGCGCATCTGGGAAGGCGTCAAGGCGGCGCTGCATTTCGTGCAGTACTCCAGCGTCACCCGGCTGGTGATGATGCGATCGTTCATCTTCGGCATCTCCGCCAGCGCACTCTGGGCGCTGCTGCCGTTACTGGCCCACCAGCACCCCAGCGGCAGCGCCTCGCTTTATGGCTACATGCTCGGCGGCCTGGGTATCGGGGCGATCGCCGGCAGCACGCTGGTCAACCGGGCTCGCCAGCGGGTCGGCAGCAGCCGACTGATCAGCTTCGCCGCGATGACGCTGGGCGTGGTGATGCTGGCACTCGGCGGCCTCGACACCCTGTGGGTGCTGTTCCCGGCGCTCATCGTCGGCGGCAGCTGCTGGATCGCCGCTGTGGCCTCTTACAACTCCTCGGTCCAGATACTGGTGCCGGACTGGGTCAAGGCTCGCGCCCTGGCGCTGTATCAGACCGCGCTCTACGGCGGCCTCACGCTGGGCTCGCTGCTGTGGGGGCAGCTGGCCGAAGGGTTGGGTGTACAGATGGCGTTGATGCTGGCCGGCGCACTGCTGATCGTCTCGGCGCTATTGCTGCTCCCTTCCAAGCTCCCGGAGCTGGATGCCAACGACCTGGTCGAGGCGCCCGAAGCGCACACCAGCAGGCCCGACTTCGACTTCAATCCTGCGCGCGGGTCGGTGATGGTGACGGTCGAATACCGCATCGACAGCGAACATCTGCGTGAATTCGCCCGCGCCGTGCGTCCGCTACGAAAACTGCGGCTGCGCAACGGCGCCAAACGCTGGTCGCTCTACCGCGACACCGTCGATCGCGATCTGTGGCAGGAGGTCTTTCTGGTCCCCAACTGGCTGCAGCATCTGCGCATGCTCGACCGGCTGACGCTGGCCGACCGCGCCATTATCGATCGGGTCACGGCGCTCCACAGCGGTCCGGCAGCGCCACATCTACGTTATGGCGTCAGCTATCGTTCGTCGCGGTATGCCCAGCCGGCATTGACGCCGAACCAGACCCAACCACCCGCCGAGTCTTCGGCTGATTCCGCTTTGTCCGACACGTCCACACCCGATACGACCGCTCCCTGGCCCCAGGAGAGAACATGATCCAGGAGACGAAAAGCCCCCGCGATACCCTGCTCGAGGTATTCGGCTTTCCCGCCTTTCGCGGTAGCCAGGAAGCCGTGATCGAAAGCGTCATCGGCGGGCGCTCGACGGCGGCGATCTTCGCCACCGGCGCCGGCAAGTCGCTCTGCTATCAACTGCCGGCGCTGCATTTGCCCCATCTCACGCTGGTGGTCTCGCCGCTGCTGGCGCTTATGCAGGACCAGCTGGCGTTCCTCCAGCGTCACGGCGTGGCGGCCGCGAGCCTCGACTCGACCCAGGATCGGGATACCGCCCGCGCGATCATGGACCGCGCCCGCAGTGGCGAGCTGAAGATTCTGATGGTCTCGGTGGAGCGACTGAAGAACGAGCGCTTTCGTCATTTCCTGCGCCAGATCGCCATCTCGCTGCTGGTGATCGACGAAGCGCACTGTATTTCCGAGTGGGGCCACAATTTCCGCCCGGACTATCTCAAGCTGCCGGATTACCAGCGCGAATTCGGCATCCCCCAGGCGCTGCTGCTGACCGCTACCGCGACACCGTCGGTGATTGACGACATGCGCGCCAAGTTCGACATCGCCTTGGATGACGTCATCGTCACCGGCTTCTATCGGAGCAACCTGGAACTGCTGGTCCATCCGGTGGAAACCGAAATCCGCCTGCCGGCGCTGGTCGAATGGCTATTGCCACGACAGGCGCCAACATCGGAACCGGGATCGCAAGCGCCGACCATCATCTACGTCACCCTCCAGCAGACCGCCGAATCGGTGGCCGCGGCGTTGGCGAAGCAGGGTTTCTCGGTGCGCGCCTATCATGCCGGGCTCGATAGCGAGACCCGAGACCAGATCCAGCGCGGTTTCATGAGCGGCGAGATCCCCTGCATCGTCGCCACCATCGCCTTCGGCATGGGCATCGATAAGGGCGATATCCGCAACGTCATTCATTACGACCTGCCTAAGTCGATCGAGAACTACAGCCAGGAGATCGGTCGCGCCGGACGCGACGGCGACCCCTCGCGCTGCCTGATGCTGGCCGGCCGCGACGGCCTGCGGGTGCTGGAAAATTTCGTCTACGGCGACACGCCAGAGCGCGAGGGCATTCGCCACGTGCTGAGCGAAATTGCCGATGCCGGCCGCCAGGCGGAGCGCCAGTGGCCAGTGCTGCTCAACACGCTTTCCCGCGACAGCAACGTTCGTCTGCTGCCGTTGAAGACGCTGTTGGTCCGGCTCGAGATGCACGGGGTGATCGCGCCGCGGTTTGCCTATCTGGCAGAGTACCGGCTGCGCTATCTCGAAGAGCCAGCCAACTTGATCGCCCGATTCCAGGGCGAACGCGCCGACTTCGTGCGCCTGCTGGTGGACAACATCGCTATGGCAAAAACCTGGGGCACGGTGGATTTCGAACGTCTCTACCAAGCCGGCGTCGATGCTCAGATCGATGCCTCGCGCTCGCGGGTGATCACCGCGCTCGAGTACTTTCAGGACAAGGGCTGGGTGGTGCTGGAAGGCAAGCGCATGACCGACGTCTACGAGGTGCGCCAATCGGAGATCGACGTCGACGCCCTGACCGACCGTCTGCTCGACGAGTGCCACGCCAGAGAAGCCTCGGAGATCGAACGGCTACAAGCCATGCTGGCGCTGTTCGAATCGGACACCTGTCTGGCCCGTCGCCTCGGCGATTACTTCGGTGACGATTCATTCCAGGCCGACGATCCCATCGCTCACGACGGCGCCGGCCAGCCCGTTCAGACTGCCCGAAGCCGCAGTCAGGCCGCCCGAGGCTGCGGCCAGCCTGTTCGAGCCGCCCGAGACTGCGGCCATTGCTCGGTCTGCCAGGGTCACGTCGCTCGTTTGCCCGCAGCGCCGGCACTCCCGGAATTGACCCGCGACGATTTCGAACGCCACGCCCGACCGCTGATCCAGCGCCATCAGGAACAGCTCGGCTCGGTGCCCGGCGCGCAGCGCGTCGCCCACTTTCTGTGTGGGCTCGCCATGCCGATCTTCACGCCACTCAAGGCGCGCCAGCTGAAGGGTTTCGGCGTCTACGACCAGCGCCCCTACCCCGACGTTCGCGCCTGGGTCAAGCGCCAGATGGCCGCTGCGGGATGAAACGCCACTGACGGTAGCGGCGTGAACGTCAGCTCCGAAATCGAATCACCGACCTTGTCGATCTCGTGATTCTCGAATACTGTATATAAAGCCAGTTTTCGAGGCGCACCACAGGATCACTGCATGGAACTGATCGACAAGCTTTCCATCCTCGCCGATGCCGCCAAATACGACGCTTCATGCGCCAGCAGCGGCGCGCCGAAGCGCTCGTCCCGCGGCAAGGCGGGGCTCGGGTCCTCTGACGGCATGGGGATTTGCCACAGTTTCACGCCGGACGGGCGCTGCGTCTCCCTGCTCAAGGTGCTGCTGACCAACTTCTGTCTGTTCGACTGCCAGTACTGCGTCAATCGGCGATCGAGCAACGTGCCTCGAGCGCGCTTCACGCCGGAGGAAGTCGTTCGCTTGACGCTATCGTTCTATCGCCGCAATACCATCAGCGGACTGTTCCTGAGCTCCGGCATCATTCGCTCCAGCGACTACACCATGGAGCAGATGATTCAGGTGGCCAGGTCACTCCGGGAGACGCATCAATTCCGCGGCTACATCCATCTCAAGGCGATCCCGGAGGCGGACCCCAAGCTGCTCGAGGAAGCCGGCCGTTACGCCGACCGGCTGAGTGCGAACATCGAACTGCCGACGTTGACCAGCCTGAAGACGCTGGCGCCGGAGAAAGAGCTGGGTACCATTCATTCCGCCATGGGCCACATGCGCCAGCGAATCGATGCCGCCAACGACGACGCCCGTCAGGATGCCCGCCATCCGGTTCGCAGCAACAATCCCAAACGACAGGCGCCGCGCTATGCGCCCGGCGGTCAGAGTACGCAGATGATCGTCGGCGCGGACGCCACCGATGACCGTACGATTCTGCAATCCGCGCAGCATCTCTATCGGGATTTTCGTCTCAAGCGCGTCTACTACTCGGCGTTCAGCCCGATTCCCGAGCGCCCGGCCGGATTACCCCAGGCCGCCCCACCGCTGCTGCGGGAACATCGACTGTATCAGGCCGATTTCCTGATCCGCAGTTACGGTTTTCAGGCCGAAGAGCTGCTGAATGCGCCGGGCAATCTGGATCTGGAGATCGACCCCAAACTGGCCTGGGCGCTGGCCCACCGCAACGACTTCCCGGTCGATCTCAATCGCGCCGAACCGGCGATGATCGCCCGCGTCCCCGGAATCGGCCTGCGCAGCGTGCAGCGGCTGGTCGATCTGCGCCGACTGCGGCGCATCCGCTATCAGGATCTGGTCGCACTGCGCTGCCGGCTCGACACCATGCGTCCGTTCGTCGTCACCCAGGACTACCGCCCCGCCGACGCCAACCTGGAAAGCTCCCGCCTGCGCCAAAGCCTGACCGCACCCCAGCCTGCCCAGATGACGTTGTGGTAGATCCGTGCACCGCAAGCACGCGAGCCATCAGCCGGAGCTTTCGCCATGAATCCTGATTCATCGTTAATGGCGCCACGTATCGCTCACGCTCGCGATTTCGACGAGTGGCGCGAACGGGCGCGTCGACTGTTGATGGCTGGCGTGCCGCCCTCGAACGTGATCTGGCGGGACGGCGATGACAGCCACGACGACCTGTTCTCTTCACCGGCGGCATCGGCAAAACCGCCCTCCTCTCGGGAACCGTCTTCGACATCGATCCGAATCGGGCGCGAGCAATTGGCGCTACTGCGCAACGCCGCTCGCTATCGATCGCGCGGGGGCGAGCAGACACGTTGGCCGTTGCTGTATCGGGTTCTGTGGCGATGGGTCCAGGGCGATGCGGCGGCGACTCACCCCGCCGACGCGGACGGCCGCGTTCTGCATCAGCGCTGGCATGCGGTGAAGCGGGAAGCGCACCATATGCACGCCTTTCTGCGATTCCATCGGCGCGATGACGCGCTGGGTGAACGCTACGTCGCCTGGTTCGAGCCCGCGCATGACGTGCTCGACCTGGGCGCAGAACATTTCGCCGACCGCATGGGCGGCTCGCCCTGGATGATTGCCACGCCGGAAGGCGGCGTGCACTGGGACGGTTCGACGCTCGATTACCGCTTTCCCTGCCCCGCCGCCTGGACGACCGAGGCGCGGACAGCCGCCGAGCGCGCCAATGCCGACGAGGACCATGCGCTCTGGCGAACCTATTTCGTCAGCACCTTCAATCCGGCCCGGCTCAACCACAAGGTGATGACCCAACACATGCCGCAGCGCTTCTGGCGTCATCTCAGCGAAGGGGATCTGATTCCCGCGATGGAAGCCAGGGCCCGCCATGGCGGTCAGCGTCTGGCCCAGGAGAGCAGCGTGGGCCAGCGCAAGGGCAAGGCGCTACCGCCCGGCAGGCTCCCATGCCACAGGACGCCGCCGGCCAGCAACGACTAGCCACTCGCTGTGCCATCCTTCACGGCGTATCGATTCTTGCCACCGCATCCCGGCTGGCCAGCGCCCGCTCGTTGCCGGTCAGTTCGCGCAGCTGGCCGTCTCGCATTTCCAGCAGCCTATCGGCGTGGGCGAAATAGTGGTCGTCATGGCTGATCGCGAAGACCGTGATGCCGAGCTCGCGAAAGCGCGGCATCAGCTCGCGATAGAAAGCGCGACGGAACTGCGGGTCCTGATCCGCGGCCCACTCGTCCAGCAGCAGAATCTGACGCTGCTCGACCAGTGCCATCAGCAGTGCCAGACGCTTGCGCTGGCCCTGGGAAAGCTCGGTATCGAGCACCTTGCCCTCGTCGAGTTGCAGCTTTCTGGCCAGTTCCAGCGTCTGCAGCCAGTTGTCCAGCAGCGCGGGATCGGCCGCGCCCCCGCGTGGGCCCATCAGCCGATCGAACTGATGAAAATCGGTATAGACCGCCGAGAACCGTTGACGGTAACGGTGCCAGTCCGACTCGCCGACGATCTCGTCGTCGATGCGGATCTCGCCCGCGTGGGGTCGATAGAGTCCGGTCAGAAGCTTGGCCAGGGTCGACTTGCCGCTGCCGTTACCGCCGATCAGGTAGACCTGCTCGCCGCGCTCGAGGCGCAGGTTGAGCGGCCCAACCGAAAATCCTTCGCGCCCCGCTTTGGCCGGATAGCGATAGGTGATGTCGCGCATTTCCAGCGACTGCCACTCGCTGTGGGTCTCGACCAGATCGAAATCGGCGCGGTATTCGGCCAGTGACAGTTCCCGCAGCTTGTCGAACGAGACCTGAGCGGTGATCAGCGTGGGCGTCGCGCCCACCGCCTGGATCAGCGGCGAGCGTAGAAACAGCAGTGTCAGCGAGAACGTCGCCGCCACCGCCGTATTCGACCAGCCCAGGCCGTTGGCGAGGAAAAACACCACGCCGATGGCGCCCAACATCATGATGTTGGTCCAGTTGCCCGCGCTAAGGTGGTAAGTGTCGGCGCGGATGATGTGATCGCGATAGGTTCGCGCGTCGGCCTCGTAGACCTCTTCCAGCAGGTGCCGGGCGCGATCGCGATTGAGCGCCAGCTCCTTGCGTCCGTGGAGGATCGTCTCGTAGTCCTGGTAGAGCCGGCTATCGGTGGCGCGGGTAATGCGAATGTGGTGGTAGACCTTCGACACCAGCCACCAGCCGATCAGCATGGTCACGGCGATCCAGACCGCCGTGACCATCAGCAGCGGTGGCGAGAGCCAGAGTAAATAAGCCACGGAAGCCAGCGTGATCACGACGCCCTGGACCAGTTCCGGCAGACGCACGAAGGCGATGGTGACGTTGCGAATATCGCTGGAAAGACACGACAGCAGATGCGCGCTGCCGAGCTGCTCGAGACGTTCGATATCGGTGTCGAGAATGCGCTTGATCAACCGACCGCGCAGTTGATAGACGAAGTGATGGCCCAGAGTCGTCAGCGCCAGCTGAGAGCCCAGCGTCACAGCCAGCAGCAGCGCGACCAATGCGATGAACGGCACCAGTGCGGCCATCGCGGAGCCGTCGGTCACAATCAGGTAGTGATTGATGAAGGCGATGACGCCGATCCCCAGCGCCGCGCTCAACAGACTGAGCAGCATGACGCCGATGAACGGCCAGCGATAATGACGAAAGACGACGCGCAGTAGTTCCATTCGGATTCCGTAGCCGGCGATTGAGCTCGCTAGTGGCGGCGCCAAGCCTCTCCTGACGCGATCTGTCGTGGCGGCGGAGAGGTCAGAAGTGCGTGCCAAGCATCGAGCATGAGGGGCAGTGCCGAGTGATCGACGGCCGACCGCAGGCGCGAATGATTCTGATCTTCACTGACGAAGTCAAGTCACGCGGGAGCCCGTCTACCGGTCAAGAGCCGCGGCTGAATGCCGTTTCTGATTATCCCCGGCCACTCACTCGTCGCTATCGGCAAACATCATCTGGATTCGCGAGCGCAGCCAGCGCTCGGCGGGGTCGTTATCGTAGACGCTCTGCCACACCATGCTCAGCGGCGACGGCGCCCGCTCCAGCGGCATCTCGTCTACCCGTAGCCCGCCCTGGGAAGCCAGAACGTCGGCGGCATAGTCCGGCACGGTGGCGACCATGTCGGTATCCCGCAGCAGCGAGGCGAGACTGTTGAACTGCGGGACGGCAAGCACGATCCGCCGCTTGCGGCCTTGCTCGGCCAGCAGTTCATCGACGTAGCCGTCGAGGTTGCCGTCGAAGGACACCAGCGCATGCGGCCGCTCGCAGTACTCGTCCAGCGTCAATGCCCCGGGGCGGCTGTCCGCCCGCAATATCATGCCGCGACTGTGACGCAGGATCTTCTGCTTGGCGTTGGCCGGCAGCTCCCGCGCGTAGCCGGCGGCCACGGTGACCTCGCCGGTATTGAGCAACTGCGGCATCAAGTGGAAATCGGCGCGTCGCACGACCAGCACGATACCCGGCGCTTCGGTGCGCAGCCGCTTGAGCAGCGCCGGCAGCAAGGCAAACTCGATGTCGTCGGTGAGCCCGACCCGAAACACGGCTTCGCTGGTCGCCGGATCGAAGTCGCTGGTCCGGCTGAGCACGTTGGAGATGGCATCGAGTGCGGGTTGCAGCTGTTCGTAGATCTGCTGCGCGCGCGCGGTGGGAACCATCTGGCGCCCGGTACGCACCATCAGTGGATCGCCGAAGACGTCCCTGAGTCGCGCCAATGCCGCGCTGGTAGCCGGCTGACCGATGAATAGCCTCTCCGCGGCACGCGACACGCTGCGTTCCTGCATCAAGGTCTCGAACACGACCAGCAGTTTGAAATCCACTCCACGCAGGTCACTGCGATTCATGCTTGCCCTCCCTTCGGCGAGTGGCAACCTCCCACTCGCCCCTTCCTGAATCTGGCGACCGCACTTGTGCTTTCAGTCGTCGTATCGATCAGGGTTATAACCACTATCGATCCCCGAGCATAGTGTTTACCGGCCATCGTCGATAGAGTCGATGGCAAGACCTGGATACATTGAGGTGCACAATGTCACGTACGATACAATTTCAGCGATTCGGCGATGCCGACGTACTGGAGATCATTGAGCGCGACAATCCGCAACCCGCCGCCGGAGAAGTACTGGTTGCGGCAGAGGCGCTCGGTATCAACTGGTACGACATCATGTGGCGCCGCAACATGGCCCCGACCGAAGCCAGACTGCCGGCCGCTTCGGGAACTGAAATGGCCGGCACAGTGATCGCCGTTGGCCCGGGAGTGACCGCCTTTTCACCGGGCGACCGGGTTGCCTCGATTCCGGCGTTCGACCCCAATCACTACGGCGCGCATGCCGAGCGCGTTCTGCTGCCGGTCGAGGCGCTCATCGCCTATCCGACCTGCCTGACGCCCGCCGAAGCCAGCGTCCATTATGTCTCGTCATTGATCAGCTGGCTCGGATTTCGCGAGGTCGCCGATCTCCGCCCCGGCGAAACGGTCCTGATCACGGGTGCCTGCCATATCGGCGGTCCGTACGCCGTGCAGATCGCTCGGGCACTGGGCGCCCGTGTCATCGCGGCGACGCCCCACGAGTCGGCAGTCGACTATTTGAAGTCGCTGGGTGCCGCCGCCGTCATTCATACCGAAAGTCAGGATCTGGTCTCCCGGATCGGCAAGCTGACCGATCATCATGGCGTCGATGTCGTGCTCGATGCCCTTGGCGGTCCGCAGATGAATCTGCTTGGCGACGTGCTGGCCACTCGCGGCCGGCTGATCCTCTACGGGCTGATGGGTGGCAACCAGACCACTTTCCCGGCTCAGGCGGCGTTTCGCAAGAACATCCAGTTCCATGTCCATTGTCTCTCCAACTTCAGTGGCAAGCCCGAACTGGGAATACCCCAGAATCGCGAGGCGCTGGATCGCGCCGTCGCCGACGTCGGGCGGATGACACGCGCCGGAGAACTCAAGCCCCAGATCGACTACCGTTTCCCGTTCGAAGAGATCGCCGAGGCGCATCGCTATCTGGAGACCTGCGCCAACCACCATGGTCGAATCGTGGTCGAGATGACCTGATGGCCGGACGCTGACGGATCGAACGGATCGAACGGATCGATAATCGAGCATTGCCAGCCGGTTGATGGATTGACGACAATACCGCTTCCCGCGGTTGCCGCTCACTATTCCATCGCCCTTGGGTTCAAGGACTCGCAATGCTTGCTCAACTGTTCGCGGTCATGGCTCCAGTGCTGGTCGGGGCAAGCATCGGATTCGGGTGGATCCGACTAGGATTCAGCTACCCCACCGAATTCGTCACCAAACTGGTGTTCAACATCGGTACCCCGGCGCTGGTGCTGGCTTCTCTGGCCAACGCCGAGGTCGACCCCGATATCTTCGGACGCACGCTCGCCACCACGTTTCTGGTGCTCGCCGGCATGGCGCTGGCGAGCTTCGGCGTTGCCAGACTGCTAGGCAAGCCCTGGCAAGTCATCATCTCGCCGATGATGTATCCCAACGCCGGCAACATGGGGCTTCCCGTGTCGCTCTACGCGTTTGGCCATATCGGCTTCACCTACGCCATGACGGCCTGGGTCGCCAACGCCCTGATTCAGTTCACCGTCGGCATGATGATGGCCACGCGCGGCAATCCCTGGAAGGCGCTGGTACGCAATCCCACGCTGTACAGTATCGCCATCGCGTTGACGCTGCTGCTGTCCGGCATTCACCTGCCGATGTGGCTCGGCAACACCGTGCATCTGCTGTCCGGCCTGACGATTCCGTTGATGCTGATCACGCTCGGCGTATCGCTGGCGAGCATGCAGGCGCGCAATCTCTCTTCTGGCTTCCTGTTCACGCTGTGTCGCGTGCCCATCGCCCTGGGCCTCTCCTTCGGCATCGCTTACTGGCTCGGGTTGCCGCCAGTGGCGGCCAGCGCAGTGGCACTTCAGATGAGCATGCCGGTCGCCGTCTACAACTATCTCTTCGCCCAACGCTCCCGCCGCGAACCCGAATATGTGGCGAGCCTGGTCTTCTGCTCGACGTTACTGGCCTTCATCTACCTGCCGCTGGAACTGGCCTTCATGCTGTAGCGGCTCGTCATGGCCGCTTGCAAAAGCCGAGCGAACAACTACATTACAAAGTGTAATCTTTGGAAATTCATGAGATTACAGAGAGTTGTACGCAAAAGCCGCAAGGCAAGGAGATTTCGATGCAAAACCTGTCATGGAAGCAGACACTCGGCGTGGTCACGCTGGCAGCCAGCAGCGTAATGATGTCCCAGGCCGCTATGGCTCAGGACGATCAGGATTCGCAGAGCCGCCAAGGTCTCTACTCCGCCGATGAACTGATGGATGCAGATGTCTATCTCTCCGGTCAGAAAGACGACGATGTCGGTGATGTCGAAGACATCCTGCTCGGCGAAGACATGAGCGTTCAGGCGCTGGTCGTCGAAGCCGGTGGCGTCCTCGACATGGGCGACAAGGATTTCGTGGTCAAGAAAGGTGACTTCACGGTCGAAACCCAGCATAACGACGACCTCGACGATATCGAATATCGTGTCGTGGTCAACATGGACAAGGACGAGCTGAAGCAGCAGCCCAAGTACGACAATGACTGGTGGAATCAGGCCAGGAAGCAGGCTGCCGACGCATGGGAAAACACCAAGCAGGGTGCATCCAGCGCTTGGCACGACACCAAGTCTGCCACGTCCAATCTGCTGGACGATGCCAGCGACGCGATCGATAACAACTGATCACGTAGCACATTGAAATAGTGGCATAAAAAAACCGCCGACTCGATGTCGGCGGTTTTTGTTTGGTCGGCCCGGGCACCGAGAATTACATGATCAAACGTCCAGGGCCGCCATCATGGCGCGTTTACTGCTGGGGCTGCTGAACCATGCCCTTCACGCGTTGCATCAGCTGCGGATCCTGCTGAACGGCCTGACCGATGGAGTTGAACTTCTCCACATCCATACCGCTATCCTTGACCGCCTCGACCATCTCGTCGTTGGCCTGCTGGCGAATCTCCTGCTGATCGCCCTCATCGGATGCATTCTGCAGCTTCTGGGTATAATTCTGGGAAATCGAAGCGATTTCCTGAGAAGCGTCAGCGAACTGCTGCAACTCTTCATCAGAAAAATTCTTGGCGGCCGCTTGAGACTGAGACTGCGGAGCACTGTTCGCGTTGTCCTGTGCCATAGCCGCAGTACTGGCCATACCTGTCGTCATCAGAGCTGCCGCGATGATTGCAGTGATCCTTTGCATGAATACCTCCAAGTGTTCTCGATTTTTGCGTGTGCCCAGTTGTGATACCCCATAGCGCGGGGAGTTCCCGGAAAAATGTATCACCTGGCAATTTAATGTTGCCTTAAGAAAAGCGCACAATCAAAAATGCCCACGAATTCAGCCTCGAGCCAGCCCCTTGAAGCTCAGCCCCTTGAAGCTCAGCCCTTCTGAAGCTCAGCCCAGCCAGTCGATGATCGATCGTATGCCGAGACGCACTCGCTCCAGCGCCGGTAGCGCCATCGGCTGCTCGTGACGCTGCGGCGGATGCGGCAACAGCGCCTGGCCATCGAAATCGACATAGGCCAGACGAGCCGTGAGCTGAGCTGGATCACACCCGAACGCGCTACCCGGCAGCAATGCCACGCCGGTTTCCGCCAGCAACCGCGCGGTCAGCTCGGCGCTGGTGGTGATACCGCGCCGAGCCAGCGTCTCTCGATACTCGTCGAAATCGGGGAACAGATAGAAGCCCCCGTCGGGAAGGTGCACGCGGATATCCGCCGACTGCAGCTGGGTCGCACACCAGTGACCAATCAGGCTAAGCCATGCCCGCTGGCGATCGAGATATTCGGTCAACTTGGGCGTGACCCGATAGGCCACGCAAGCCGCTTCCTGAACGGGACTGGTCACGCTCGACCAGGTCTCCGAGGCGATCCCCAGCAGCCGCGCGAAGATCTCGTCTCCCAGCGCCTCGGGCACGTGCATCACCCCCAGCCGCCACCCGCCGGCGCCGCACCATTTCGACAGCCCGCTGGTCGTCACCGTGCCCTCGGGGTAGTCGCGCGCGAAGGCGCGGTGGGCACCACTATGGTCCAACGGGCCGTAGATCTCGTCGGCCAGCACGATCACGCCGTGACGCCGCGCCACCTCTGCCAGCGCCCGCTGCGTCTCGGCATCGGGCGATAAACCAGTGGGATTGCCGGGCGCATTGAGTATCAACAGCCGCGTGCTATCGCCGCCTTCAAGGCAGTGCGCCTCCAACTGCTCCGGCGTGATCTGCCAGCGTGTGTCGAAGTCCGCCGCCAGCTTGATCGGCGTCTGTCCTGCCAGACGCGCCTGAGGCGCATAGGAGACCCAGGCCGGTGCGGGAATCAGAATTTCTGCCGCCGGCAGCGCCTTGATCAGGGCGAACAGCAGCAGCTTGCTACCGGGGCCGATCAATACCCGCGAGGCATTCCAAGCAATGCCGTCCAGTTCACTGTGGAAAGTAGCGACTCGCTCCCGCAACGCGGGCAAGCCCTGCACGGGTAGATAGGCTTTGTGATCGGCATGAGCGGCGAGCGCCTCGACCGCAGGGCCGTACACCGGAAACGGCGACTGGCCGAAGCCGAACTTGATGACTCTCTCACCGCGGGATTCCAGCCATCTCGACTGTTCGTTGATCAACAGGGTATCGGAAGCCGGCGTGGCGTTGATGTCGTCGGCGTAGGCGTGATTCAACAGGGCGGTGGCGAGCCCCAAGCGAGCGGTCATGTCAGCGGGATTCCTGGTGTAGTGGGCGTATTGTGGTCGGCTTATCAAGGCAGCTCGGTCATTCGATCTGCCAGCGAGCGATCAAGGCTTCACGGCGACGGATCGACGAGACGGCGTCGCCGCCCATGTCGTGGGCCATGTGGGACAACAGCATTTCGATCACCACGAAAAGGCTGCTCATGGGATTGAAGAAGAACGGGCCTTCGGCGGACGCCAGCAGCGTCATCTCGGTCATGGTGGCGAGACGAGCGGCGGGATGATTGGTCAATGCGAGCAGCTGCGCGCCCTGTTCGAGTGCCTGCTGGCAGTAATCGACACTGATTCGGGTTTCCGGCCGATAGCTGACGCCCACCACCAGATCACCCGGCCCCAGCTCGCGCGCGGCCTCGAGATTGATACCACCCACCGAATCGATCAACCGCACGTCGCTGCGCAGATAGCTCAAGTAGTAGGAGAGATAGTGCGCCCCCGCGAAGCAGGCACGCTGGCCGACCACGTGAACTCGGCGTGCCTCGATCAGGGCGCGGGCGGCACCCGCGAGCATTGTCTCGTCGAGCCCTTCGGCAGTTCGCGAGAGGTTGCCCATCTCCTCCTGCCAAAGCGTCTGCTGCTGGATCGGATGCTGGCCATCCTTGGGAATCTGGCCCAGGTCGAGCAGGCGTTCGGCGCGGGTCGAGTAGAACGCCCCACTGGTGGCATCGGCACGAAACAGCGCCTGAAACGTCTTGAACCCGGCCAGCCCCAGGGCGTGCGCCAGGCGTGTCAGACTGGAAGCATTGACGCCATGTTCATCCGCCAGCGCCGAGATGCTGAGCGTCGCCGCCAGCTCCGGTGCGGCCAGCAATTGCTCCAGTAGCTTGAGCCCACCGGGGGTCAGCCTGGGTGCCTGTGCCTCTCCCCGCCTTGCGGCGATTGCCATCGCCTGCAAGGCGGCAACTGACGTCGGGGGAGTGTCGAAACCTTCGTGATCGGCCATGACCTATCCCTCTGCTTCGGATGATTGAGATTATGCCTATGCCTCACTGACGGCAAATTAATTTTCAGTTAAGATATTTTATTTCCTTTTAACATTGGCACCTCCAGACCCGCCGGCCCGCCATGAAACCTTCTCCCCTTCATGGATCACAGGGTCTACAGTACGCGTAAACGACACTCCGGAGACGCTCATGAAACGTTGGTTGATGACCGGTGCACTAGTGGCGGGAGCCTTCTTCGCGGCGAGCGCCGTGTTCGCTACAGTGGCCGAGGCCCAGTCAGCCGGCGGCAAGGATGCCGCCAATCCGCTGATCACCGACAAGTGGAACTTCCGCCCGCTGATCGTAGTGACGCCGGATGCCGAGCAACCGGCTTATCGGCATCTGCGCCAGCAGCTCGAGGCGACGCAGGATCAGTTCGCCGACCGTGACATGCTGCTCTACACGGTCGAAGGCGACAGCGGCAATCGCCACGGCCAGCCGATGACGCCCTACGAGACCCGGGCGCTGCTCGAGGCGCTGGGCGTCAGTCCCGATCAGGGCGTGACGACGATTCTGGTGGGCAAGGACGGCGGCAAGAAGGTTCAGCAACGGGGTGATGTCGATCTGCAGTCGATCTACGCCACCATCGACCGGATGCCGATGCGTCAGGCTGGCGATGACTGATCGCCGGGAGCGGCGAACCGCCCAGCGCTCGCCATGGCGAGCGTCCTCCGGCGCCAGGCCGAACCGGCTTGCGCTGATTCGGGGCTAACGCCACAGCGCGAGCTGGCGCAGATAGCGCGTTCGTGCCTGATGGGGCGTTACCGGCGAGAGCCTGATAGTGGTGCCGGGGGCGCACTGCCCCAGTTGCGCGCAGGCGATCGGCGACAGCGCCCCCAGCCGCGGATAGCCGCCGATGGTCTGGCGATCGTTCAGCAGGATGATCGGCTGCCCGTCCGGCGGCACCTGAACGGCACCGAGCGGGATGCCTTCGGATATCATTCCCCCCAGCTGGCATCGCAGTTCCGGGCCGGTCAGCCGAACGCCCATGCGGTCGGCGCGGCTATCCACCTGCCAGGCCTGGTTGAAGGCGGCGAACAGACTGGCACCCTCGAAATGCGCGATCTGCGCGCCGGTTACCAGCTCCAGCACGGCCTCGTCCCGCGGCATGGGCGGCACCGAAGGCATGTCACGAATCTCTGCGGCATGGCCGGCGGCCGATAGTCGATCACCGATCTGGAGCCCCCCGCCCCGGCCATCCAGCCCGCCCAGCTGCTCGCGGGCCACCGTCGACAGGCTACCCATGAAAGGCTCGGCGTCGATCCCGCCCGGCAGCGCCAGATAAGCACGCAGGCCCGCCCTCGGCTGATCGAAAGCGAGCACCTGGCCCTGTTCGAGCGTGAAGCTGACGTTGGCATCCAGCGGCTCGCCGTCCCGCGTGGCGCCCAGATCGGCACCCGCGATGGCCAGCCGAATCGTCTGCTCCGCTTTCAGCGCCAGGCCGCCGATGGCGATCTCGATGCCGGCAGCATCGGGCGCATTGCCCAGCAGCCAGTTGGCCCAGCCCAACGAGATCCAGTCCAGCGCTCCGCCCTGCGTCACTCCCAGATGGCGGCAGCCGAAGCGACCCGCGTCCTCGACCAGGGCCAGCGGCCCCGTACGCTCGACGACCAGTGACGTCGGCCTGGTTTGCCCAGCGTTCTGCGCCACGGTGGTCGTGACGTTCTGCGTACTTGTCCGCGTCGTCATCAGCGCTCCTCCAGCGGCGTGGTATCGCCGCCCTGTTCGATAAAGGCTTCGCGACTGATCGGCTCGAAACGCACGCGATCGCCGGGGCGGAACAGGCTGATCTCGTCGCGCTCGCGATCGAACAGCTTGATGGCGGTACGACCGAGGATGTTCCAGCCGCCCGGCGAGCGCATCGGATAGATGGCGGTCTGACGCTCGGCAATGCCGACGCTGCCGGCGGGAACTCGCTGACGCGGCGTTTTCAATCGCGGCGTCCCCAGCGCTTCCTCGACCAGACCCATGAAGGCATAGCCGGGGGCGAAACCGAGCGCGAAGGCACAGTAGTCGCGCCCCGTATGCCGACGCACGACGTCATCCGTATCGACACCCAGGCGCTCGGCAATGCGGGAGAGCTCCGGACCGACACTGTCGTCGTACCACACCGGAATACGGTGCTCCCGCCCGGCCTCGTTCGACGCCGGCTTCAATCCTTGCAAGGCGTCCTGAATCAGCTTCCTGGCCTCGATCTGGGAGAGCCGGGCGACGTCGTAATGCACCAGCAGCGTGGTATAGGACGGCACCAGGTCGATCAGGGCCTCGCCGAGGCGCTCACGCAGCGCGCTATCGGCCGCCAGTATCCACGGCATGTGCGCCTCGTCGATGGCGTCGAACAGTCTCACCATCAGCGCGTCCATGCCCACCGTTTCGAGCTGGGGAGATAGCGACTGGCTCATGCGTCGCTCAACTGCTGAAAGGCTTCGCGAATGGCCTTGACCGCCGCCACCGACTCGGCGTTGTCTCCATGAACGCAGAGCGTATCCGCCGGTAGATGCAGCTTGCTGCCGTCACTCGCGGTCAACGCCCCGCCCTTGGCCAGCGCCACGGCCTGATCGACGATGGCACCGCGATCGTGATGCACCGCCCCCGGCAGACGCCGCGACATCAGGTGGCCTTGGGCATCGTAGGCGCGGTCGGCGAAGGTCTCGAACCACAGCGTCACGCCCATGGCCGAGGCGAGCTCGCGTACCGGCTCGGGATTGGCGGTCGACATCACCAGCAGCGGCAGGTCGCGATCGTATTTGACCACCGCCTGCATTGCCGCTCGCAGCAGGTCGAAGTCGCTGGCCATATCGTTGTAGAGCGCCCCGTGCGGTTTGACGTAGCTGATCCGGGTGCCTTCGGCGCGGCAGAACGCTTCCAGCGCACCGATCTGATAGAGCATCAGGTTTTCGACTTCCTGCGCCGAGCAGGCCATCGAGCGACGGCCGAACCCCATCAGATCGGGGTAGCCGGGATGCGCACCGATACGCACTCCGTTGGCAACCGCCATCGCCACGGTCTTGCGCATCACATCGGGATCGGAGGCGTGAAAGCCGCAGGCGATATTGGCGCAGTCGACGAAAGGCATCGCCTGATCGTCGAGACCCAGCGCCCAGTTGCCGAAACTCTCGCCCATGTCGCAGTTAAGCAGGGGCACGCGCATTCGCATTACCTCGTATCGTTGTTGTTGCTCGTATCGTTGTCGTAGAAAGCAGTGCCGCAGGAAAGCCTGAAGGCACTGTAAGAAACCGCCAGCGACAGGGTCCAATCGTTTTTCACGATGCGCAGTATCGGCGCAATCTTTCATCCTGCGGACTTTGACGCCAGCCGGCACTCTCTGAAGAGTTGACGTCCACGTCGCCGCGCCGAAGAATCGCCTATCCCCTGTCGACTGCATAGCGAGAACCCGAGATGTTCGATTTCAAGGAGCTCGAAGCGTTCGTCTGGATCGTCAGGCTGGGTTCGTTTCGCAAGGTGGCAGCGCGCCTGCATCTGACCCAGCCCTCGATCTCGGATCGCATCACTCGGCTGGAAGCGGTGGTCGGGGAGTCGTTGCTCGACCGCAGCGCACGGCCGGTGCAGCCCACGCTGCGCGGTCGCGAGTTCTACGCTCACGCCGAACGCCTGCTGGACAGTCGCGAGGAAGCGCTGCAGCTATTTCAGAATCAGGAGGATTTCTCCGGCACGCTACGCCTCGGCGTGATCGAGACCATCGCCCACAGCTGGTTCAGTACCTTCCTGACCCAGCTGGCCGAGCGGCACCCGCAGTTGACCATCGAGCTCACCGTGGACATCTCGCCGGCACTTCAACAGCGCCTGGCGGACAACGATCTCGACATGATCTTCGCCATGGATGGCGTTGCGCCGGGGCTATCAGTGACGCAGCTGCCGCTGGCGACCTACGAGATGGGTCTGTTCGTGGCGCCGCAACACGCCGAGCGGTTGCACCACGGCGGCACGGCCGCGCTATCCCGCCTTCCGTTCGTCTCGTTCAGCAAGCTGGCTCGCCCCTATGGCGAACTCGTGACCTACCTCGCCGAGCTGGGTATCGACGACCCCAAGATCCACTGCGCCACGACGTTGATGACCATTGCCCGCATGACCATCGACGGCGTGGGTGTCGGCTCGCTGCCCGTCTCCACGGTGTCGGATGCGTGCCAGCGCGGCGAGCTGTTGCGGCTGACACTGCCCACCCCGCTGCCGGCGATGTACTACGACGCGATCTGGCGAACCAGCAGCTATCCGAACTTCTGTCGGGGCGTTACTCAGCTCGCCCAGGACTGTGCCGCTCGCTATGCCAAAGATCATGCCGATGACGAGCCCCAGCGGGAGGTGAAAGTCTGGCCCGATAGTTCGGATAAGAATTAACGATTTGACCGCATCGCCGGGCAACTTGAAGAATGCAGGATAACCAGCAGCGTGCATGACCTTCTCAATAACAAACGGAATCCCACGATGCGCACTTCCCATCTTTCCCTGTTGACGATCGCCATGGCGGGTTCGCTCACCGCCGCCACCCCGGCACTCGCCGACCAGTGGAATCTCGCCTCTCCCTACGGCGATGCCAGCTTCCACACCCAGAACACCAAGCAGTTCGCCAAAGATGTCGGCGAAGCGACCGATGGCGAGCTGACCATCACCGTGCACAGCGGCGGCTCGCTGATCAGCCACGCCGAGATCAAGCCATCCGTGCGTCGCGGCACCGTTCAGGCCGGGGAGATCTTTCTCTCCACGCTCTCCAACGAATCGCCGATCTACGAAGTCGATACCTTGCCCGGTCTGGCCGGCAGCTATGCCGATGCCTACGATCTGTGGCAGGCCTCCAAGCCGATCATCACCGAACTCTTCGCCAAGGAAGGGCTGATGCCGCTGTACGCCGTGCCGTGGCCGGCGCAGGGCATCTACACCGACTTCGAGCTGACCGATGCTTCCCAGTTCGAGGGCCTGCGCGTTCGCGCGCCGAACATCAATACCCAGCGCTTCGTCGAGAACCTGGGCGGCATCCCCACCCAGACCGAAGAAGCGGATATCCCCACCGCGTTCAGTACCGGCCGCGTCGACGCCATGATCACCTCGGTTTCCACCGGCAAGTCGATGTCGGCGTGGGATTACGTGTCGAACTACAGCGATGCCAACCTGTGGTTGCCGAAGAACATCGTCTTCGTCAACAAGCGCGCTTTCGACCGCCTCGACGAGACCACCCAGAAGGCGGTTCTCGATGCCGCCGCCAAGGCCGAACAGCGTGGCTGGCAACTGAGCAAGGAAGACGCCGCGGAGAGCGCCAAGGCCCTCGAATCCCATGGGGTAACCGTGAGCGAGCCCAGTGATGCCCTCCAGCAGCAGCTGAAAGCCGCCGGCCAGAAGCTGTTCGAGGACTGGCAGTCACGTGCCGGCGATCAGGCCAAGCAGCTGGTCGACCGCTACCGCAAGCTGCAGTCCCAGCAGAGCCAGTGACACCGTTCGAATGACCCGCCCTGCGCGGGTCATTCGGCTGTCGGGGTTCCTTCACTCACACCCGGTGAGTCTTCATGACCTTCAAACTCGATCCGCTCTACCGGCTGGGCGCCTGGGGCGCCGCCGCCTGCATGCTCGCCATCTGTGCCATGGTCACTTTCCAGGTGCTGCTGCGCTGTCTCGATGCGGTACTGGTGCTGGTCGGGGCCGGCCGTCTCGGTTACGAGATCAGCGGCGTCTCGGAGATCGCTTCCTACCTGCTGGTCGGCGCCACCTTCCTGAGCCTCGCCTACACCTTCACTCACTACGCCCATATTCGCGTCACGCTAGTGATCGCCCGCCTGCCGGCGACGATCCGGGTCTGGTGCGAAGTGGCGTGTCTGTCGATCGCTCTGGCGCTCAGCGCGTTGCTCAGCTGGCAGGTGATCGGGCTGATTCGCGAAAGCCTCGATTACGGTGACGTCTCCTCGGGACTGATGGCGATTCCGCTATGGATCCCCCAGACCGTCCTGGTCGTCGGCCTCGCGCTGCTGTGTCTGGCCATTCTGGAAGCGCTGGCGAGCACGCTGAGACAGGCCGTGACGGCGCCGTCGCGCTACGTGGCTCCCGGCGACAACGACAGCTTCGGCGGCGAGTAACGTTTCGCTCCAACAACCAAACAGCGAGGAAGCGCTGAATAAATCGGCGAGCGGGATGAAGAGCAAGGCGCAAGGAGCGCAGAAGACGAGACATAACATGGGGTTAGGCGAGTCTTCTAGCACCGCGTAACGCAGCACTTCGCCCGCGCAGACATTTATACGGCACTTCCCTGAACCGAGGATTCGACTCGTGCTCACGCTCAGTCTCGTCACCCTGCTTACGCTGGCACTGCTGCTCGGCGGCGGCGTGTGGATCGCCTTCGCCCTGCTCGGCACCGGCTGGATCGCGCTGACCTTTTTTACGAGCTTCGAGGTCGGCCCCATTCTCGCCTCCGACTTCTGGGGCGCCAGCTATGGCTGGGACCTGACAGCTCTGCCGATGTTCGTGTGGATGGGCGAAATCCTGTTCCGCTCCGGGCTCGCCGACAACATGTTCCGCGCGCTGTCGCCCTGGCTCAACCGTCTGCCCGGTCGGCTGCTCCACTCCAATATCATCGGAAGTGGACTGTTCGCAGCCGTCTGCGGCTCCTCTGCCGCAACCTGTGCCACCGTCGGCAAGATGACGCTGCCCGAACTCGAGCGTCGAGGCTACAGCGAAACACTGGCCATCGGCACGCTGGCCAGCGCCTCCACGCTGGGCCTGCTGATCCCGCCGTCGATCATGATGATCGTCTATGGCGTGGTCACCGAGCAGTCGATCTCACGCCTGTTCATGGCAGGAATTGGGCCTGGCCTGCTGTTGCTGGCGCTGTTCATGATCTACCTGGTGATCTGGTCGCTGACCGCCGGCAGGAACGGCGGGGCTGGGCATGCCGAACCGCCGATGCCGTTTCTCGCCAAGGTCAGAAACAGCTGGCGCCTGATTCCGCTGCTGGTGCTGATCGGCGGCATTCTCGGCAGTATCTACGGCGGCGTTGCCTCCCCCACCGAGGCGGCCGCGGTGGGCGTGGTGCTGTCGATGGTGATCGCGCGTTTCAACGGCCATTTCGACAAGTCGATCTTCCTGGAGTCGATGTTCGCCGGGCTGCGCACTTCGTGCATGATCGCCTTCATCATCGCCGGCGCCTCGTTCCTGTCGTCCGCCATGAGCTTCACCCAACTGCCGACGCAACTGGCCAGCGCCATCGCCGCCATGGGGCTCTCGCCCAACGTGCTGCTGGTGATGTTGACGCTGTTTCTGCTGGTGCTGGGCTGCTTTCTGGACGGGATCTCGCTGATTCTGCTGGTGACCTCGATCATCATGCCGCTGATCAACGCCGCCGGCATCGACCCGATCTGGTTCGGCATCTACCTGGTGATCGTGGTGGAGATCTCGCAGATCACGCCACCGGTGGGTTTCAACCTGTTCGTGATCCAGGGGCTCACCGGCAAGAATATCTTCACCATCGCCAAGGCCACGCTGCCGTTCTTCCTGCTGATGCTGTTCGCCATCGTGGTAATGCGGGCGTTCCCGGAGATCGTGCTCTATCTGCCCCAGGCAATGACCGGCTAAAGCTGCGAGCTGCGAGCTGCGAGCTGCGAAAAGCAGAATGCCGACCTCAATACGCAAAATGCCAGCGCGATAACGCTAGCGTTTTGGTTCGGAGTTTCGGCTCGTAGCTCTCAGCTCGTGTCTCGTAGCTGGCATCTACTCGACGAAGTCCTCGACGGTGTGGCGATAGCCCAGCATCAGCGCGTCGGCGACATGGCGGAACGGGCTGACATCGACATCGGAACGGCCCTCGGCGATCAGGGTGGCAAAGTGCTGGTAGAGGCCGGCGTACTCGGCATCAGGGCCTTCTTCGCGCAACTCGCCATCGATCAGCAACCGGCTGCCGCCCGCTTCCAGGGTCAAGCGCCCTTCGTCGGTCTCGACGTGAATGTTCCAGATCGGCGGCGTGCCCTGCTGTCGAAAATCGAACTCGGCATGGATCGGCACGTCGTCGTCGACGAAATCCAGCGATGCCGCGATCGGCGTCTGGCAGTTGCCGGGCACCTGCAGCTGGGCGTCGATCAGGTGGAACGGACGCGGCAGGATCTCGGTCACGATCGATAGCGCGTTGATACCCGGATCGAACACCCCCATGCCGCCCGGTTGCCAGATCCAGGCCTGCCCCGGATGCCAGACGCGGACGTCTTCCTTCCACTCGATGTCGACACGCCGGATCTCGCGTTTCGCCAGCCACTGTCGTGCCGAATCGACACAGTGGGCATGCCGGGAGTGCCAGGATGCGAACAGCGTGACGCCGTGGCGCTCGGCGTCTTCGCGCAGGGTTTCGATCTCCGCCAGCGTCGCGCCGGGCGGTTTCTCGAGCATCACGTGCTTGCCATGGGCCATGGCCAGTCGCGCCTGCGACGAGCGCACGCCGGCGGGGGTGCACAGCGAGACCGCATCGATCTCGGGGCCCTGATCGAGCAGCGCTTCGAGGCTCTCGAAGTTCGCGACCTCGGGAACGGTGGCGTTGGGACTCGCGACCGCGACCAACCGGCAACCGGCGTCGTTGTCGATGGCCGGATGATGCTGAGCGTTGGCGATCTTGCCGTAACCCACGATCGCGAGACGAAGGGTATCCATGACAGGTCCTTGTGAAAAACAGCCTTGAGATGAGAGCGGCTTGCTCATCGCAGCAGATAGACGATGATCGCGGTGAGCAGCGAGACGATGGCGATGCCGATCATGACATCGCGCGGCACCCGCTCCAATCCCTCTTTGGCCATGACGGCGATCTTCGCATCCTTGCTATCCGGCCGATCGCTGCTGCCAAGCCGGACCTTCCAGAGCCAGGTGAATAGCGCGGTCGCCGCGAACAGGATGCCGCCGATGATGGTGAAGTGAATCGGCAGCACGCCGGTCTCCACCAGCACGAACAGTATCGCGCTGAGAATATGACCACTGGCCAGACCACGCAGCGCCGCCGACGAGCCCAGCGACTTGACCCACAGCCCCATCAGGAAGGTCGCCACCAATGGCGAGGCGACGAACGCGAACACCTGCTGGAGATAGGCCCAGAGGCCGGAAAAGTACTGGATCATCGGCCCCCAGGATGCCGCGATCGCCGCCAGGATAAACGTGCAGATCCGTCCCCATTTGGCCAGCTGGGCATCGGTCAGATTCGGCTTGGCCGGCTTGATGAAATCCAGCGTCAGCAGCGTCGCGGAGGAGTTGAGCGTCGAGGAGAGCGTCGACATCAGCGCCGCGATCAGGCCCGCCAGAATCAGGCCCGTGAGCCCGGTGGGCGTGAACTCCTGCACCATCTTTGGATAGACCTGATCGGGATGATCCAGCCCCGGCAACAGCGGTATCACCATGGCCCCGGGGATCGTCATGATGAAGATCGGCAATAACTTCAGGGCTGCGGCGAATACCGACGCGCGCCCCGCGGCCTGAATGTTGCGCGCGCCGAGCAGACGCTGGACCACGTACTGATTCATCGACCAGTAGTAGAAACCGACGATCGGCACCCCGGTGATCAACCCCAGCCACGGCACGCTGGGGTCGTCCAGCGGTCGAATCAGCGATAGCCTTTCCGGGCTGACCGCCTCCTTGACGTTGGCCCAGCTGTGATCGAAATGACCGAAAATGATCCAGGTCATCGCCGCCGAACCGCCGATCAATACGCAGGCCTGCATCACGTCCGTGTAGACCACCGCGCGCAGCCCGCCGAAGGCCGTGTAGATGCTGGTGAACAGCGCCAGCAACGCACAGACTTCCCACAGATTGGTGCCGGGGATGAACGTGGTCACGATCAGGCCGCCGGCATAGAGTGTGCCGGCGGTATCGAGGATGATCGACAGGAACAGCGTGATGACGGAAAGATACTTGCGCAGCCGCGAATCGAAGCGTCGCTCCATCAGCTCCGGCATCGTGGTGACCCGGGCTCGCATCAGCACCGGCAGCACGAAGATCGCCGTGAACATCAGCACCACGCCCGCCATCCATTCGTAGTTGGCGGCGGAGATTCCGTGCTGGTAGGCGGCGCCCGGCAGACCGATCAGCGTATCCGAGGAGATATTGGAGGCGAACAGCGAGAAGCCGATCGCCATCGGGCCCAGACTTCTTCCCGCCAGGAACAGCTCTTCCGGCGTCGTCTTGCCTCGCGCAGTCTTGTAACCGATGAAGGTGACGATCACGAAATAGACCGCGATGACGGCAAAATCCCAGAATTGTAGGTCTTCCATGAGTTCGTTCGCTTTGAGCTGTAGTTGTTGTGGCAAGCATGATGGCGAGCGATAGCGACGTGATGACACCAATGGCCAGCCGTCGCGACGACGGACGGTTGGGTGTTCAATATTCCAAGGTTAGTCATCACCTCGGCGAAATTCCATTCCCGGACAGCGGGTTGCCAACAGCAAAAAAGGCCTGACGAGATTTCTCGTCAGGCCTCGAAAGGAGCTAGCTCCATCTGTTTACCGGCAACGAGCCAGCATAGCGCCCGGGAGCTGAAAGCTCAGGACCTACGAGACGAGCGCGGCCTCCAGCACCTTCGCCACGTGCAATGCTTCCCGCCCGGCCCCGTCGAGAATCTGATGACGGCAGCTGGTGCCGTCGGCCACGATCCAGGCGTCTTCCCCGGCCTCGCGCACCGCCGGCAACAGCGAAAGCTCGGCCATCTGCCGGGATGCCTCGACATGCTCCGCCTCGTAACCGAAACTCCCGGCCATCCCGCAGCAGGACGAAACGATCGCCTCGACCTCGAGCTCGGGGATCCAGTTCAGTACGGTCATCACCGGCGTAAAGGCATCGAACGCCTTTTGATGACAGTGGCCGTGAACCTTGGCTCGAGAAACCGTCAGCGGCTTGAGTGCCAGGTTCAGTCGCCCGGCCTGTTTTTCCGCCACCAGGAACTCCTCGAACAGCATGGAGGCCCCCGCCAGCCGAGTGGCGTCTTCACCGAAACCCTCCTTACCAAAACCCTCCTTACCAAAACCAAAGTGCAGGAACTCGTCGCGCAGCGTGAGCAGACACGAGGGTTCGAGCCCGACGATTTTGATGCCGCGTTCGACGTAGGGCATCAGGGTCTCGAGGGTGCGACGTGCTTCTTCCTTGGCCCGATCGACGCGCCCCGCGGCTAGATAGGTGCGCCCGCAACAGAGCGGCCTCTGGCCGTCGCGATCATTGAAATGCACCCGGTAGCCGGCCGCTTCCAGCACGCGCCGTGCCGCCCGCGCGTTGTCCGCCTCGAAGTAGTTGTTGAAGGTATCGACGAACAGCAGCACCTCACCCGTTGGGTTTGCTGCCGGGGGATGCGGTTCAGCGTTAGCCGTCCTCAGATAATCTCCGCTGAAAACCGGAAGCGAACGCATCTCGGCGAAACCCAGCCAGCGCTTGCCACGCCCGCCCAGCCAGGAAACGCGTTCGAGACGTGCGGCCAACTTGCCCATATGACGCATCCAGGGCGCGTAGCGCGGCAGTTCGGATACCAGCTTGTCGCGCCAGCTCAAACCGTGCTCCTTCACCCGCGCAGCACGCGCTTCGATCTTGAACTTGGCCATGTCGACGCCGGTCGGACAGTCGCGCTTGCAGCCCTTGCAGGAGACGCACAGATCCAGCGCGTCACTCACCTCGTCGCTGGCCAGCCCCCGATCGCCGATCTTGCCCGCCAGCACCAGCCGCAGCGTATTGGCGCGCCCCCGCGTCAGGTGTCGCTCGTCGCGGCTGATCCGATAGCTTGGGCACATGGTACCCGCGTCGAACTTGCGACAGTGGCCGTTGTTGTTGCACATCTCCACGGCCTTGGCGAGGCCGTGGGCGGGGTCGCCGCCGCTACCGGGTTGGCCCAGATCGCCACTCAGCGGATCGCGGGTCACATTCCAGGCCGACCAGTCGAGCTCGGTCGCTATCGGAATGATCTGGTGGTCGGCGGGAAAGCGGAACAGCCGCGCGTCGTCCATCTTCGGCGTGTCGACGATCTTGTTGGGGTTGAAGCGATTATCCGGGTCGAACAGCCGCTTGATCTCGCCGAAGGCGGCGTTGAGTTCGGCACCGAACTGCCAAGCGACCCATTCGCCACGGCAGATGCCGTCGCCGTGCTCTCCCGAGTAGGCGCCTTTGTAGCGGCGGACCAGGGCAGACGCCTCCTCGGCGATGGCGCGCATCTTGGCGGCACCGCCGCGGCGCATGTCGAGAATCGGGCGTACGTGCAGCGTGCCGACACTGGCGTGGGCGTACCAGGTACCCTCGGTGCCGTGGCGATGAAAGACCTCGGTCAACTGCTCGGTGTATTCGGCCAGATGCTCGAGCGGCACGGCGCAGTCCTCGATGAACGACACCGGCTTGCCGTCGCCCTTCATGCTCATCATGATGTTGAGCCCGGCCTTGCGCACGTTCCACAGCGCCGACTGCTCGCTCCCCGATTCCAGCCCGACCACGCTACCCGGCAGCCCCAGATCGCCCATCAGCGTCTCGAGCGCTTTCAACTGACGGCGCTGCGATTCCTGATCCTCACCGGCGAACTCCACCAGCAACAGCGCATCAGGACGACCGATCAACGACTTCTCCACCGTCGGTCGGAAGGCCGGATTCTCCAGCGCCAGCTCGATCATGGTGCGATCGACCAGTTCCACCGCGGCGGGGCCCAGCTCGACGATGTGCTGGGTCATGTCCATCGCCTGGTAGAAGGTCGGGAAATTGACCACGCCGAGCACCTTGTGCACCGGCAGCGGCGACAGCTTGAGCGTCAGCCGGCGGGTGAACGCCAGCGTGCCTTCCGAGCCGATCAGCAGATGGGCGAAATTGGCTCGATTTTCAGCGTCGTAGGGAATCGGGTTGCGGCAATCGAACAGGTCCAGGTTGTAGCCGCCGACCCGCCGAAGCACCTGGGGATAGTGCTCACGGATCGCCGCAGCCTCGCGCTGGATAATGGCCGACACCGAACCGGCAAGCCCTGCCAGCGCCGAGCCGGGCGCGATCTCGTCGAAGCGGCCGAAAACCGCCTCGCGGCCATCCGCCAGCGTCGCCTCGAGGCCCAGCACGTTGTGAACCATGTTGCCGTAGCGGATCGAGCGCGAACCGCAGGAGTTGTTGCCGGCCATCCCGCCGAGCGTGCACTGCGCCGAGGTGGAAACATCCACCGGGAACCACAGTCCGTGGGGCTTGAGCCAGGCGTTGAGATGGTCGAGCACCACGCCGGGCTCGACCGTGACGGTGCGCGCCTCGACGTCGAGCTCGCCGATGCCGGTCAACCAGCGACTGGTGTCGATCACCAGCGCTTCGTTGACCGTCTGTCCGCACTGACTGGTGCCACCGCCTCGCGGCAGCACCGGCGCGCCGAAGTCCCGGGCGATATCCAGAGCGAGGGTCAGGTCCTGCTGGTCTCTCGGCACCACCACGCCCAGCGGCATGATCTGATAGATCGAGGCGTCGGTGGCATAGCGTCCCCGCGATCCGGCGTCGAACGCCACCTCGCCCTGGATCTCACGACGCAGCCGGCTCTCGAACTCGCTCATGGCGGCTTGTCTGGGCCGCCTCACGACCGGACTTTTCGGCATCACGCTCATGGCGATCTCCTGTCAGGCACGGACGGCACCGGCCTGTGAGTGACCCTTCGATTCAGCCGCCGCCAGTTTGCGCGCCGCCGGCGTGCCGGGCGCCGGATTGTCGGCGAAGAAATCCAGCGCGGCCTGTACGCCACTGCCGAACAGCTCGACGCCACAGAGCTTGAGCCCGGCTTCGCAACCGCCAAGAGTGGCGATCAGGGTCAGGTCGTTGCAGTCGCCGAGATGGCCGATGCGGAACATCTTCCCCTTGGCCTTGCCGAGACCCGTTCCCAGCGACAGATCGAACCGGTCGTAGATGGTCCGACGAACCTCGTCGGCGTCGATCCCTTCCGGCATCACCACGCCCGTCAGCACCGGCGAGTAGAGCGCGGGCTCCTGGCACTGGATTTCCAGCCCCCAGGCATTGACCGCGCGCCGGACGCCCTCGCCCCACCGCTCGTGGCGGGCGAAGACCTGGTCCAGCCCCTCCTCCAACAGCATGTCCAGCGCCTCGTTGAGACCGTAGAGTAGATTGGTGCTCGGCGTGTAGGGCCAGTAGCCGTTGGTGTTGCCGGCGAGAATCTCGTCCCACGCCCAGAAGCTCTTGGGCATGAGGGAGCGCTGGCTGGCTTCGATCGCCTTGGGCGATAGCGCGTTGAAGCTGATACCCGGCGGCAGCATCAACCCCTTCTGCGAGCCGGAAACGGTGACATCGACGCCCCACTCGTCGTGGCGATAATCGGCACTGGCCAGCCCCGAAATGGTATCGACCACCAGCAGCGCCGGATGCCCGGCGGCATCGATGGCCCGGCGGACGGCGGCGATGTCGCTGGTGACGCCGGTGGATGTCTCGTTATGCACGACACACACCGCCTTGATCCGATGCTCGCGATCCTCGCGCAATCGCTCTTCGATGAGCTGCGGCTGCACTCCGTAGCGCCAGCTCTGCGACGCCGGCAATGACAGGAATTCCGGCTCGAGTCCGAGGCGCAGCGCCATCTGCTTCCACAGCGAGGCGAAGTGGCCGGTCTCGAACATCAATACCGCGTCCCCCGGACTCAAGGTATTGGAGAGCGCCGCTTCCCAGGCGCCGGTGCCCGATGCGGGATAGATGATGACCGGATGTTCGGTCTTGAAGATTTTCTGAATGCCACCGATGACCTTCAGACCCAACTCGCTGAACTCGGGGCCACGGTGATCGATGGTCGGCAGGCTCATCGCCCGCAGAATACGATCCGGCACCGGCGACGGCCCGGGTATCTGCAGAAAATGGCGGCCCGAGGGGTGTTGGTCGAGATTGAGCATGGCGGCATCTCCAGGAGTGAAGCGGGAGCCGCCTCACGTTGTTTTAGCACCCAAGTGGTTTCTGTCACCCACGTGGTTTTTGTCACCCACGCGGTTTTTTGCATTCATTACGCAATATGCCGAATAATTGCCCGCCGACAAACCTCGACATAGGTCGAAGGCCGTCATACGACAGGGCGCTGGCGCCAGTTCCTGCCGATGGAATGCGATGGAGCAGTAGTCAGGGCCGAACGCTTGCGATAGAAAGTAGAGAAGACCGATCAGGGTTCAATGCATGCAGACATTCAATGACGGTGACACCACGCTCGAGACGGCAGTGCGTCCGATGCGCATTCAGCGCGCTGCGCTTCACGACAAGATCGTGGAGCGGCTGCACGATCTGATTACCGAAGGTGATCTCAAACCCGGCGAGCGCATCAACGAGCGCGAGCTGGCCGATCGGCTGGCGGTGTCGCGCACGCCACTCAGAGAGGCGCTGCGTGTGCTGGCGGCCGAGAAACTGGTGACGATCTCGCCCAACTACGGCACCTTCGTGACCCGCATGACGCACCAGGAAATTCACGACACCTTCGAGTTGATGAGCGCGCTGGAGCGTTTTTCGGGCGAGCTGGCATGCTTGCGCATCACCGAGGAGGAGCTGGCCGACGTTCGCGATGCCCACGAGACGATGCTGGGATACTGGCAGCGCCACGACCTGCCTGCATATTACCGTGCCAACCAGCGCATTCACGATCTGATCAATCGCGCCGCCCGTAACGAGGCCCTGCGCCAGACCTATCTATCGCTCAATCGGCGCCTTCACCCGCTGCGACTCTCCTCCAATCGCTCGGAAGCCAAATGGCGCAGAGCGGTGGAAGAACACCGCGAGATGATGGCCGCGCTGGAAGCGCGTGATGGATCTGTGCTCGGCGCCCTCATGGAGCGCCACCTGCTGGAGAAACGCGACGCGGTGCTGGCCGACCGGGCAGATGATTGAGCTGGCCGATGGAATCAGTCGAGCCGCTGAAGAAAGTCGGTCCCGCCGAGATTGCGCATCTGACGCTGGATCCATGCCGCCCGCTGCTGGACGTGCGCGGAAGGCCGAGAAGCGCTCCAGCCCCGCGGGTTGGGCAGTATCGCCGCGAGCCGGCTGGCCTGGGAGACGCTGAGATTGGCGGCGGAGGTGCCGAAATAGTGCTGCGCCGCGGCCTCCAGCCCGAAAACGCCCGTATCCCACTCGGCGATGTTGAGATAGACCTCGAGAATGCGTTGTTTCGGCCATAGCGCCTCGAGCAGCAGCGTGAACCACGCTTCCAGCCCCTTGCGAATCCAGCTGCGCCCCGTCCACAGAAAGAGATTCCGGGCGGTCTGCTGGCTCAGGGTGCTGGCGCCACGCAAGTCGCCACCGTCCGACCAGCTCGTGATCGAGCGCTTGATCTGCGACACATCGAAGCCCCAGTGATCCGGGAAGCGCTGATCCTCCCCCGCCATCACCGCCACCTTGGCATTGTCGGAAAGTCTGGACCACGGCTCCCACTGCTGTTCGATGGCCAGATTGTCGCCGTCAAACCATGAGCTGACCTTGCGCTCGACCATCACCATCGAGCCGAATACCGGCACGAAGCGAAATACCAGCACCAGGAGTATCGATAACCCCACGAAAGCGCCCATGGCGATCAGCAAGTAGCGTAGGGACGTGCGCAGCCAACCGGAAGGCATGGACGAGAGCTCATGGTCGAGAGAACGGGGGCCTAGTATAACAAGGGCATGACGGGATTGGGCCTATCGCCTGAGCGCTGAGGGAGAGACTGTCGCCAAGGCCTACTTCTAAAGCCCATCTCCCGGGACACTGTCCAAGGTCCATTTCCAAGATCCATTTCCAAGGTCCATTTCCAAGATCCATTTCCAAGGTCCATAGCCAGATCCATTTCCAAGGTCCATAGCCAGATCCATCTCCAAGATACATCGACAAGGAAAGCTCCATGCCTATCGAAGACTTCATCCGGGAATTCAGCCCGGCCGACAAGAGTGGCGATGAATCGCTGTCGGCAAGACGTCAGGCGTATGAGGCGCTGCATGCACGGCGTCGAGTCGCCGATCCGGCCGGCATGCAGGTCGTCGACGAACGTCTGACCGGTGTCGCTGTGCGACGCTTCCTTCCGGTTAGCCGCGCCGAGGGTAGCGTGGTCTTCCTGCACGGTGGCGGCTGGAATCTGGGCTCGGTGAATAGCCATCACGGCGTCACCGCAGATCTGGCCAAACGCCTGCGGCGCGAGGTGGTGAGCGTCGACTATCGGCTGCTGCCCGAAGCGAACTACGCCGAGGCGCTGGCGGATTGCCGCAGCGTGGTCGAATCGCTGGTGCCCGTGGCGGTGATTGGCGACAGCGCCGGCGGACGGCTGGCGATCGATGTCGCCCATACCAGCGAGTGGAAAGGACTGCTCGGCCTGATCTATCCGGTGGTGGGGACGCCGACGCTCGATAATCTGGGTGAGGATGCGCCACTGCTGTCACGCGCCGATGTCCTGTCGCTGTGGACGATGACCACACCGCACCTGCCAGACGTGCCAGCCGATCGGCCTCCGACCCTGGCCATCGAGGCGCTATCCGCCGAGCGCGACCCGCTGACCCTCCCGCTGGAGCGCGCCGTTCTGGCCTGGCGAGAGGCGGGGGCTGCGGTCGGTTACCGCCGTGCGCCCGGCATGGTACACGGCGCGCTGCATGGCCACGCCGAACTGCCGGCAATGCAGACCGCTTGGCGGGATTTCTGCCAGGCGCTGGCACGACGGCTCGGCAGCGAAGCGTAGATGCGGGTCGGGTTCAGCTGTCAGCCCGCCTTCGACTATTCATCCGTCATTAGCTATCCAGCTGCGCCTTGACGGCATCGATCGCTGGTTTGCCATCCTTTGTCGTCACCCCGTCCAGCCACTGGGCCACGATATCGTAGTGATCGCGAATCCACTCGCTGGCTACCTCGTCGGCGGATCGCTCTTCATGACTGTACTGGTAGACCCAGTCATTCTGAGCCTCGATATCGACCTGATATTGGGAGAGGAAACGATAGAGATTGGCATCCTCCGCCTCGAGGCTAGACGGAACCACGGTCCAGACCGTGCTGAGAATATCCGCCGTGCCGCTGTCGTCGGAATCCTTCAGATAGTAAAGATCGTAGCTGACGTTCATCCAGTGCGGTTCCCAGCCGACGAACGTCACCCACTGCTTGTCGCTGATTTTCTGATCGGCATAGGCCAGCATGGCGGCCGTTGAACTTTCCCGCAGCTGCCAGTCGCCCAGCCCCGCCGCATCCTTGTCGATGGCGGCGAGAATGGCGTCATTGATGCCGGTACCCGCTTCGATGCCCTGGATCTCGCCGTCGAAACGATCCTTGTAACGGTCGAGATCGGCGACGCTGTCGACGCCCGCTTCATGGACGTATTCCGGAACGACCAGCCCCGAGTTGGCGTTGCTGATGTTCTTGGCGACCTTGTCGACCTTGCCGTCGGCGACGAGTGGATCGATCATCTCCTGCTCGATCGGATACCAGCCGCCCAGGTAGACATCCAGGTCGTCGTTGGCCAGCCCGTTGAGAATGACGCCGACGGCCAGCTCGTTCTGCTGGGTCTGGTAGCCCATGGCCTCGAGAATCTGCGTTGCCACTTCCGACTTCACCGTCACGCCCGGCCACGGCGGCACACCGAAGCGCACGGTATCGAGATCGGCCTGCGCCGAGCCTGCAGCGAAGAGAGTCAGCGGCAACGCCGCGGTGAGGACGTGGCGTTTTATGTTCGAATGACTCATGAAGCGTCTCCCTTGATTTGTTATCGAATGGAACTCCTCCTCTACTCTGACGAGTTAAGACGCAATGATTTGACCGCAAGCGACGGATGCTATGCATCAACCGCCATCGGCGATCAATAGCAAGCATAGATAGAAGGAATGGATAGGAGGAATGGATGGGAGGAACGGGTAAGCAGAACAGACAGGAAGGACCGAGTAGAGGTGGGCGGGTAACGGCCTCACCGGGCATTACGGGTCGCCGACTCCATGGGGAAGAAAGACGACTCGCCTGAAAGTCCAGACTCAGGCGAGTCAACGTCATCGGACCTATCGCGTCAGATGCGTTCTCAGCGCTTGGCGTGCAGCCTTTCAGCGTGATAACGCAGGTGCTCGTCGATGAAGCTGGCGACGAAGAAATAGCTATGGTCGTAGCCGGGATGGCGGCGCAGGGTCAGCGGGTGATCGTGCTCCTCGCAGACCGCTTCCAGCCGCTCGGGCTTGAGCTGTTCCTCGAGGAAGTTGTCAGCCTCGCCCTGGTCGATGAACAGTGGCTGACGCGACGACCCCTTGGCGACCAGTTCGCAGGCGTCGTACTGGGTGCGCAGGCCGATATCCTCGCCCAGATAGTTCTCAAACGCCTTCTGGCCCCACGGCACTTGGGTCGGGTTGACGATCGGCGCGAACGCCGATACCGCAGCGTAACGCCCCGGCTGACGCAGGGCCAGCACCAGCGCACCGTGGCCACCCATGGAGTGACCGCTGATCGATTCACGACCGTTGACCGGAAAGTGCAGCCGCACTACCGAGGGGAGTTCCTCGGTGACGTAGTCGTACATCCGATAATGCTTCGACCACGGTTCGCGCTTGGCGTTGAGGTAGAAACCCGCGCCGGAACCGAAATCATAGCTGTCGTGCTCACCGGGCAGGTCCAGTCCGCGCGGGCTGGTGTCCGGGCAGATGATCGCGATACCCAGCTCGGCCGCGGTCTCTAGCGCCCCGGCCTTCTGCATGAAATTCTCGTCGTTGCAGGTCAGACCCGATAGCCACCACATCAGCGGCACGCGATCCTCCTCGGCCTGGGGCGGCAGATAGATCGCGAAGATCATGTCGCAATCCAGCGCCCGGGAGTAATGCTTGTAGCGCTTGACCCAGCCACCGAAACTCTTGGTGGCCGAGACCAGCTCCAGCTGTTCGCTCATCGACATGGTTTTCTCCTTGCAGCACCGGCGGTATCACCGCCGGTGGATTGGACGCGTGTCGGACACGGCTTGCGCGGCTTCGGGCGCGATAAATCATATGCTCTTCGCGCAGCCCGGGGCGCGATCAAGAGCCTTGCGCGCGGCTTCGGGCGCGATAAAGAGCCCTGCGCGCGGCTTCGGGCGCGTATCAAAAATGCAGAACGGTTCGAATGCTCTTGCCCGCGTGCAGCAGATCGAACGCCTCGTTGATCTGATCGAAAGGCATGTCGTGGGTAACGAACTCGTCGATCTTGATCTCGCCATCCATGTAGCGCTGAACGTAGCCCGGCAGCTCGGTGCGGCCCTTGACGCCACCGAAGGCGGAGCCTTTCCAGACCCGACCGGTGACCAGCTGGAACGGGCGTGTGGAGATCTCTTCGCCGGCACCGGCGACACCGATGATGATCGACTCGCCCCAGCCCTTGTGGCAGCACTCCAGCGCCGAGCGCATCACGTTGACGTTACCGATGCACTCGAACGAGTAATCGACGCCGCCATCGGTCAGATCGACGATCACCTGCTGGATCGGATCCGAGTAATCCTTGGGATTGACGAACTCGGTGGCACCGAACTGACGCGCCAGTTCGAACTTGTCCGCATTGACGTCGATGGCGATGATGCGGCCGGCCTTGGCCATCTGCGCGCCCTGAATCACCGCCAGACCGATCGCCCCCAGTCCGAACACGGCGACGGTCGCGCCCGGCTCCACCTTGGCCGTATTCAATACGGCACCGATCCCGGTGGTCACGCCGCAGCCGAGCAGGCAGATCTTGTCCAGCGGCGCTTCCTTCGACACCTTGGCCAGCGACACTTCCGGCAGCACGGTGTATTCGGAGAAGGTCGAGGTGCCCATGTAGTGATGCAGCGAGGTGCCGTTTTTCGAGAAGCGCGTGGTGCCATCCGGCATCAGGCCCTTACCTTGGGTCGCGCGGACGGCGCTGCACAGGTTGGTCTTGCCGGACAGGCAGAACTTGCACTTGCCGCACTCGGCGGTATAGAGCGGAATGACGTGATCGCCGGGTTTCAGGTCGGTGACGCCCTCGCCCACTTCCTCGACGATGCCCGCGCCTTCATGGCCGAGCACCGAGGGAAACAGCCCCTCGGGGTCCTTGCCGGACAGCGTGTAGGCGTCGGTATGGCAGACACTGGTGGCGACAATGCGCACCATGACTTCGCCTGCCTTGGGGCCCTCGACGTCGATCTCTTCCAGCGAGAGCGGCTTGCCTGCTTCCCAGGCGATTGCGGCACGAGATTTCATCAGCTTGTCTCCGGTTGAGCTTAAGGCTTGGACTCTGCGGTTCGCTCGTCGTTCGATGGATGACAGGACGAGCGGTTTTGATTCAGTCTAGGCGCTCACCGCTCAGCAATAAACCCGGCATTCGACACATGATTATTGCTGTATGACAACAATTGGGATAACGAATAGCCAGGGAGCCAACATGTCACGATGGGAGGGAATCGAGGCGTTCGTCGCTGTGGTTCGGCTGGGCACGTTCTCCCGCGCCGCCCGGTCACTGAAGGTGTCCAATTCCCACGTCAGCCGACTGGTCAGCCAGCTGGAACAGACGCTGGGCTCGCCGCTGCTCTATCGAACAACGCGCCAGATACGGCTCACCGATGGCGGCGCGGTCTACTACGAACATTGCCGATCGCTGCTCGATGGTTTTCAGGAGGCCGAGGCCGCGCTCAACGAACTGCAGTCGCAGCCGCGGGGCCGCCTGGCCATCAGCTGCGCGACGACATTCGGCGAGCGCTACATTGCCCCGCTGGTCAATGACTTTCACTGCCGCCATCCACAGCTCGACGTACGCCTGCACTTCACCAATCGCCCGGTGGAACTGATCGACGAGGGCTTCGATATCGCCATCCGCATGGGCGTACTCAAGGATTCGAGCTTACTGGCCAGGCGCCTGTGCCAGCGCCGCGAGTATGTGGTCGGCTCCCGCGACTACTTCCAGCGACTGCCGACGCCGCACAGCCTGTCCGAGCTTGCCCATCACAACTGTCTGGTCGGGTCGCGCGACAGCTGGCTATTCCAGGTCGAAGGGCAACGGCGAGAAATTCGCGTATCGGGGAATTGGCGTGGCAATTCGGGGCCGGCACTGCTGGACGCCGCCTGCAAGGGGATCGGGCTGGCTCAGCTACCGGATTACTACGTGGAAGCGGCGATCCAGCAGGGAGAGCTGACGGCCGTGCTCGATCGCTATCAGTTCACCGACACGGCGGTCTGGGCGGTCTATCCACGCCACCGCCAGCTCTCTTCCAAGATCCGTTTGCTGATCGATTTCCTGTCGGCGCGCCTGCCGGGAGAGATTGCCGGGGGCGATCATGCCCGGCCAGCATCCTAGGTTCACTGACAGCGTCGTGTCAGTGATTGAAGAAGTGATCGATCCCGTCATTGAGATAGGCATCGCCGAACTCGGCTTCGCGAGCCAGGGCGCCCGGATCGGGCAACTCGATGCGCTGACGCGAACGAAGCAACAACCCCTCCTCGCGGAACGCGGTCAGCGTGCGGCTGACATGGACCGATGACAGCCCCAGGGCATCGCCCAGGTGCTGCTGGGATAGCGGCAGACGAATGCTGTTGCCCTGGCGCGCCTTGGTGCGATCCAGGCGCACGTACATCTCGTAGATCAGATGGGCGAGACGTTGACGTGCGCTGCGCCGCGCCAGATTGACCAGGCGCTCTGTCAGCAATGCCTGCTGATGGGAAGAGATGGCGAAAAAAATCGTCGAAAGGGTCAACGATTCGCGAAAAACGTTGATCAGCCGCCGATGGGGAAAGTGGCAGATGACGCCATCTTCCAGCATGGCAACACCGGTGAGGCGTTCCTTGAAGGCGAACTCTCTCAGGCCAATGATGTCGCCGGGCAGATAGATTTCCAGAATCTGTCTCGAACCGTCCTCCATATGGCGAAAGGAATAGGCCCAACCCCTGCTCAGGGTACAGAACTCGCGTGCGGAATCCCCTTCCTGCCACAGGATCTGGTCGGCAGCGACCTCCGTCGGGCTTTGCTCGAGATCGGCCAGCAGAGTCTCGTCATTCTTGGACAGCTCACCGTAGTGTTTGAAATGACAAACAATGCAACTGACTTGGCTCATTACCCGTGCCCTTATTCGTACTTTTAGCGACCGCGTCACACTTTCTCGAGAAAGCCGATATTGACACAGCCAGCCGCAGTTGTCGTTATTGCGGGCCCGGGTACGGCGCTCAGCATTCGATGGTATTGACGGCCAATCCGCCCCGCGACGTCTCCTTGTATTTATCCTGCATGTCACGTCCGGTGTCGCGCATGGTGCGAATGACCTTGTCGAGGGAAACGAAATGCTCGCCATCGCCGCACAGCGCCATCTGCGCGGCGTTGATCGCCTTGACCGAGGCGATGGCATTGCGCTCGATGCAGGGCACCTGGACCAGCCCGGCGATAGGATCGCAGGTCAGCCCCAGATTGTGTTCGAGGCCGATTTCGGCGGCATTTTCGACCTGGGCCGGCGTGCCTCCCATCAGCTCAGCCAAGCCGGCAGCGGCCATCGCGCAGGCCGAGCCGACCTCGCCCTGGCACCCGACTTCGGCGCCGGAGATCGAGGCGTTGGTCTTGCACAGAATGCCGATCGCACCGGCCGTCAGCAGAAACCGCACGACGTCCTTCTCGCAGGCGCCCGGCTGGAATTTCATGTAGTAGTGCAGCACCGCCGGTACGATTCCGGCCGCGCCATTGGTCGGCGCGGTGACCATACGCCGCCCGGCTGCGTTCTCTTCGTTGACGGCCAGCGCGAACAGGTTGACCCAGTCCATCGCCGAGAAGGTGCTGGCGATCAGACTCTTCTCGCCCTCCAGCGCGATCAGACGACGATGTAATGCCGGCGCCCGCCGTCTGACGTTGAGCCCGCCCGGCAGAACGCCCTGCTGATCCAGGCCACTGTCGACGCATGCCTTCATCGCCAGCCAGATACGCCACAGGCCGTCGCGAATGTCCGATTCGCTGCGCCAGACCTGCTCGTTGGCCAGCATCACGTCGCTGATGGAAAGCCCCTCTCGGCGACAGATGTTCAATAGCTCGACGGCGTTCCTGAACAGATAAGGCAATGTGACCGCAGGTGTTAGCGCATCGCTGCGGGCAGCGCGGTCGGCCTGCTCGGCATCGACCACGAAACCGCCGCCGATCGAATAATAGGTATTGGCGTAGACCACCCCATCTCGATCCTGGGCGCTCAGCTTAAGCGCGTTGGTGTGATAGTCGAGAATCTCGTCGCACCACGCGATATCCCGAGCCGCATCGAACGCGACGTTGTGAATGCCCGCCAGCTTGAGCTCGCCGTCACGCGCCGTTGCCGCCAGCCGAAGTGCCAGGTCGTCCGGGTCCACGCTGAGCGGGCGCTCCCCCATCAGCCCTCCCAACACGGCGCTATCCGTATTGTGTCCTCGCCCCGTGGCGGACAACGATCCGTAGAGGGTGATCGAGACCCGGGTGACGGCTCCCAGCAGCTCGCGCTGGCGCAGCGTCATGACGAAATCATGGGCCGCCTGCATGGGCCCGACCGTATGCGAGCTCGAGGGCCCGATACCGATCTTGAACAGATCAAACACACTGAAAGTCATGCAGCCACCTCTGATGTCGGTCCGACGCCATGAATCGTCGTTCTCGGAACAGGCATACGATATAGTTTGACTTCAGTGTGCTCGCCGTATATTGCAGACACAATCGATAAAAACTGCCAAAACCTATAGCCTGGCTAAATCATGTTCCCATCGCTCAATGCTCAGACCCATGCCTGGCTGAAGGTCTTCGCCATCAGCGCTCGCCATCTGTCGTTCACACGGGCGGCAGAAGAACTCCATGTCACCACCGGCGCGGTCAGCCAGCAGATCAAGCAGCTCGAGGAGCGTCTGGGCTTTCGTCTGTTCCGACGTCTACCGCGCCAGCTGGCGCTGACGGAAGAAGGAGAACGCCTGGCCCGTGTAGTCGCCCAGGCTTACGATGCCGTCGGGCTGGAGGTCGACCGGCTGCGTGGCGGGGTCATGAGCGGCGTATTGCGGCTACGCTGCCTGCCGTCGTTTCTGGCCAAGTGGCTGATGCCGAGATTGCCGCGGCTGCAGGCGCGCTTTCCCGATATCGATCTTCATCTCAGCGCCGAGGACAGCAACCTGTCGCTGCTCGATGGCGGCTACGACCTGGCTATCGATCTCAATGACGGCCACTACCCCGGACTGCAGACCACGCCGCTGATCGATGAACGGATCTTTGCCGTCTGCTCGCCGCAGCTACTCAGGCGTCGTCCTCCGCTCACCGCCCCCGAGGCGCTGGGCTACTACCCGCTGCTGCATGACGTGACGGCATGGCGGGGCAGCCATGATTACGCCGAATGGGAGCATTACCTGCAGGCGATCGGCGGCCAGCGCGTCAACGTGCGTCGGGGCTACACCTTCAATCGCAATCAGCTGACGGTGGAAGCGGCGATCGCCGGCATGGGCGTGGCGATCGCCCGGAGGACCCTGATCGGCGACGAGCTCGCCAGTGGACGCCTGATCGCACCGTTTGCCGGCTCGGTGGCGACCGGCAAACGTTACGGGCTGGTCTATCAGCAGGGAGCGCTGGACGATCGCCGAGTACGCGCGGTTCACGACTGGCTGGAAGAGGAAGCGCGGCGGTCGCAGGAAATCGCCGCGCCAGAGAACGCCGATTGAACTAGCGAACGACGCCCCGCTCGCGCAGTCCCGCCAGACGATCGCCTTCGATACCCAGCGTCGCCAGCACTTCATCGGTATGCTGCGCGAAAATCGGCGCCGGGCGTCGAATCTGAGGCGGTGTTCCCGACAGCTTGCTGGCAAAACCGATGGTCTTCATGCGCCCAATCACCGGATGATCGAGCTCCTGAACCATGCCTCGCTCGCGATAATGCGGATCATCCATCGCCTGGGCGAAATCATTGATCGGCCCGGCCGGCACCCCGGCCTCGTCGCACCGGGTCAGCCACTCCTGCATGTCCATCGCACCCATCAACGTTTCCAGCAAGGCCTCCAGCGCGTCGACGTTCTGCCCTCGGTCACTGTTGGTGACGAAGCGAGGATCCTGAGTCAACTCGGGGCGCGCCAGCACGTCATTGCAGAACCGCTCCCAGGTGCGCTGGTTCGCGCATCCCAGCATGATGAAGCCATCGCGAACCTTGACTGCCTGATACGGCGCGGAAACCCGATGCCGCCAGCCGGTCGGCTGCGGAACGCGCCCCTCGGCGAAGTAGGCTGCCGCCTCCCAGGTGAACCAGGGCAGGCCGCATTCGGCAATCGCCACATCCACCAGTTGGCCCTCGCCTGTCTTCTGCTTATGAATGTAGGCTGCCAGTATCGAATAGATCGCGGTGATCCCGGCGCCGATATCGTAGACGGCAACGCCGGTCTTCAACGGCCGACGGCCGGGCTCGCCGGTCATCGACATCAGTCCGGTCATGCCCTGGGCGACCAGGTCGAACCCGCCCTTGCGTCGATACGGTCCCGTCTGGCCGTAACCGGATATCGAACAGTAAACCAGCCCGGGATTGATCTCCTTGAGGGTGTCGTAATCGATCTTCAGCGACTGGGTCACGCCGGGTCGATAGTTCTCGACCACCACATCCACTTCCCGCGCCAGCTGATAGAAAAGCTCCAGGCCGTCGGGCTCCTTGAGGTTGATCGAGATACTGCGCTTGTTGCGATTGATCTGCGCGAAGCAGGTGGATTCCTCGTTGACGTAAGGCCCCATCTGGCGGCTGTCGTCGCCGCCATTGGTCTTCTCGACCTTGATCACGTCCGCCCCCATGTCGCCCAGCACCATGGTGCAGTACGGGCCCGCCATGATCTGCGAGATGTCGAGTACCTTCATGCCTTCCAGCGGTAACATGGCGATTCTCCCTGCCAACCTGTCAATGACGAAAGCGTAAACGGCGCTGACGAATGACGCGCCTGTCCCTTCGGGTCTAGCGGCCCTGCCAGGTGTATGGCGTCTTGTCGATAAATCGCCTGACGGCGCCCCGGAAATCTTCACTGGTGTAACAAAGCTCGATCAGATCATCGCCGGCTTCAGGATCGGGCCGCCGCTGATCGAGGATTCGATTGATCAGGACTTTCGTCGCCCGCATCGTCAGCGGCGCGTGACCCGCCAGCTTCTCGGCGAGGGCCCTGGCAGTCTCGTCGAGTTCTTCGCTTTCGACGACGGCATCGATCAGCCCGACCGTCACCGCCTCGTCGATCTCGATCATCTTCGCCAGCATCAGTACGCGCTTGGTTCGCGCGATACCGAGCAGGTCGACCAGTCTCGACACGTTGGTGATCGACATGCAGTTGCCCACGGTCCTGGCGATGGGAATCCCGAACTTGAAGGCTCTATTGGCGTAGCGGAAGTCGCAGGCCATGGCGATGGCCGCACCACCGCCGACGCAGTAGCCGTCGATCAGCGCCACCGTCGGCGTCGTCACCCGCTCGATGCCGCCGATCACCGCATCGATCCGGCGCTCGTAGTCGATCCCATCGCGGGGAGCGGTAAATTCAGCAAACTGCTTGATATCGGTCCCCGCGACGAAAGCCTCCGCGCCCTCGCCACGGAAGGCGATCAGCTGGATTTCCCGGTTCTCGTCGAACTGCTGGCAAGCCTTTGCCATGGCCTCGTACATGTGCCAGGTCATGGCATTACGGGCTTCCGGGCGGTTGAAGCGAATCCAACCGATCGTGCCCTCCTGATAACAGCGGATTTCGTCATCCTGAATCATGGTGTCGCTCTCATGGTCGGTATCGGTGAGGCGTCGAGGCGCTTCAGCTGCGCGCCTCGGCTGGCGTACTTCAACTGACGTACTTCAACTGCCGTAAATCAGGTGCACCAGCAGCAGTGCGAAATCGGGCACGTAGGTGTTGAAGATCAACACGATGAACAGCACTCCCAGGAACCAGAGATTGGTTTTCGAGGTGCGCCAGATGTCCGCCTTGGCGATCGAGCACGAGGCGATCAGGACGCTGGCCACCGGTGGCGTCTGCTGACCGATGGCCAGATTGAGCGTCACGATCAGACCGAAGTGCAGAGGATCGATACCCACCTGGATGATCAGCGGCAGCACGATCGGCACCACCAGAATGATCGCCGCCGCCGAGTGCAGAAACACACCGAGGATCAGGAAGATAATGTTGAGCAGCGCGAGAATGACGTACTTGTTGTCGGTCAGACCGCTGATCGAATTGGCCAGTTGCTGCGGCAGCTGGGACTCGGTGAGGTAGAGCCCGACCAGCGCCGAACTCGCCACCAGCAGCATCACCACGGCGGTCTGAATACCGGCATCCAGACACGATTTCCACAGTGTCTTCAGCGTGAATTCCCGATAGATCACCGCACTGATGAAGATCGCCACTACGACAGCCAGCGCCGCGCCTTCGGTAGCAGTGACGATACCGCCGAAGATGCCGCCGAGGATGATCACCGGGATCATCAGCGCCCAGATCGCCTCCTTGAAGGATTTCCACACCCGGCTGGCCTGAAAACGCCCCTCGGAAGGGAAGTTGTGCTTGCGCGCCAGAAAATAGCAGGCGATGGCTAGGCCCAGGGCTCCCAGCAGCCCCGGGAAGATGCCGGCGACGAACATCTTGACCACCGATTCCCCCGACATCACCGCATACAGAATCATCGGAATCGACGGCGGCAGGATAATCGCCAGACTGGCAGCAGATGACGAGATCGCGGCGGCGAACTCCTTGGAGTAGCCTCGGCTCTTCATCGCCGGAATCAGCAGGCTGCCCAGCGCCGAGACACCGGCCACGGCCGAACCCGAGATTTCGGCGAAGAAGATCGAGGAACCGATCGTCACCATCGCCAGCCCGCCCTTGACGAAGCCGACCAGCGAAGAAGCGAAGTCGATCAGACGTCGCGAGATACTCGAGGCGTTCATGATCGCACCGGCCAGAATGAACAGCGGAATGGCGATCAGCGGAAAGTTGGTGGCCCCCTCGAACATCGTCAGTCCGATATTGGGTAGCGCATAGACCCCGTAGCTGGAGTAGACGGCAACGGCACCCACCAGGCCCAGGGCGATGGCAATCGGCACGTTGAGCACGATCAACACCAGCAGCCCGATGAACATCAGCATGAGAATCATCGTGCCGTACCTCCTGCGCTAGACCGCACGTCGGGTGCGGCATCGCTCTGACTGGCCATGTTCGGGCTCAAGCCGATTTCTTCGAGTTCGTGATCGACGAAACCTTCGCCGCGCGCCTGGCGAATCACCTCAGGCAATCGCAGCAGCTCCGCGATGATGAAAAGGACCGAGGCGATCGGCAGCGCCGACTGGGTAAACTGAAGTGACACACTGGTCAGACTGATCATGGTCGAGCCCGCCAGAATCTGGACCACCTGCCAGCCGGTCAGGGTGAGCAACACGAAGAACGCGATCGTCACCGCCTCGCCCAGCAGGGCGATGGGCAACCGTATCCGCGGCGGGAACGCATTGACGATGCTGGGACAGGCGATATGCGCGCCCTTGGCGGCAGCCAGCGCAGCCCCGTAATAGGTCAGCCAGGCCAGGCTGATCGAAGCCGCTTCGTCATACCAGGTAAAGGGCGACCCCACCAGGCGCGAAAGGAAGCCGACGATGACGATGCCCGCCAGCACCAGCATGTTGATGACCACGATGATCTCGAGCAGGCGATTGAAACCATCGCGAAGCGTACTCAGGGTTTTCATAGGCGGTTCCTTCGTCCACAGCCGGTCGAGCCCGAGTCGTCGAGCTCGACCGCGCACAGCGGTTAACTGGAGGGTTGCAGTTCACGCACCTTGTCGAGCATCGCCTGACCGCCATCGACGTCCTTGATGAACTTGTCGTAGACCGGCTTGGAGGCATCGATAAAGGCTTGACGATCGACCTTGTTGATCTGCAGACCGGCGTCGCGCATCTTGACGAGCGTCTCCTCGTCGAGCTTTGCGCCCTGCTCCAACGCATAGGGCTCCATCTCTTCGGCCGTCTGCTTGAGCACGTCGCGCACGTGTTCGGGCAGCCGGTTCCAGCTCAGGCCCGCGGTGACGAAGGCCGGGGTATAGATGTGATCGGAGAGCGAGAGGTACTTCTGCACTTCCTGCAGGCGCGAGGCGTAAGTCTGGACCAGCGGATTTTCCTGACCGTCCATGGCGCCCGTCTGCAGGGCGACGAACACCTCGGACAGCGCCATGGGCGAGGGATTGGCACCGTAGCTCTTGAACATCTCGACGCGCCAGACGCCCTGCGGCACACGCAGCTTGATACCGGAAAGATCGGCCGGCGTGGTTATCGGCCGCTCGTTGTTGGTGATCTGACGGAATCCGTTCTCCCACACGCCGATGATGTGATACCCCCGGCTCTCGGCGACCGGATAGAGCTGAGGTCTCACCACCTCGTCGCGCACCTTGGCCATGTGATCACGATCGGCGATCAGATACGGCATCTCGAACAGGGCGAACTGCGGGGCGACACTGCTCATGACGGTCGAAGGCAGCGCCAGATCGACGGTGCCCAGCTTGAGCTTCTTCAGCAGTTCGGAATCGCCGCCCAGCTGGCTCGACCCGTAGACGACCACCTTGGCTTCACCGGCGAGCTTCTCGTTGGCGCGCTTGGCGAACTCCTCGGACACCTTGGCGAACAGCGAGCCCGGCTCACCGACATGGGCAAACTTGACCTGAACTTCCTGGGCACTGGCATGGTTGGCACCGGCCATCAGCGCTAGCGCCAACAGGCCTGCTTTGAGACTTTTCATCACTGGCGTCCTTCCGTCTTTTTATATTGGCTCGCCTGAACGATGGACCGGGAAGGCCGTCGGGATTATTGCCACGCTCCGGTCGATACCCCGCAGTGCGAGCACCTTGGGATCTTGCCAATGAATTATGAATTCATAATTCAATTGAAACCAATCCGCCATTTGTCTATTGGCGTAAAGTCTCATCACTATGCGTTGATAATTAGCCAGTTATCGAAAACCAGCGAGACCGAAAGGCGCCAACACAATGAATTCATTTTAAATTTTGTGCCTTTTGCAACGTGCAGCCGCTCTACCGGCGCAAGCTCCGGCCAACTTCAGATCGATAGCGGGTCGGGAAGGCGAAACGGTCGACCACGCGAGTGGTGTCCTCGCAAGGCAGGAGCGATGCCAGAGGCGATACAGGCGATGCCGTGGCTGATACAGGATATGCCAGGGCCGATACAGGCAAGCGGGCTGAGACAACGAAGAGCCAGTGGCTGGCTTCGAGAAAGGCGCGGGCAGCCGACGGAGGCCGGCGAACCCGCGAGAGACGGGCCGATGGGATCAGACGGCGGCAGACTGGTCTTCGTCGATCACACCGCTCGCGGCGGCGACGACGAGCTTGTGTCGCAAGTGCTCGCGAAGTATGGCGCCCAGGCGTTCACCATCGCGAGCCAGCAGGCACTCGATCATCGCTTCATGATCGGCGACGGCCTGATCCCAGTATTCGTCGATCATGTGGGTGGAGTAGCGGACCCGCTGAATGCGGTAGTTCAGACTGCTGTACGTTTCCCGCAGCGTATCGTTGCGGGCGGCGAGCATGATCGCATCGTGAATACGCTGGTTGAGCTCGAAGTAGGGCCGAATCTCTCCGCGCTTGTAATGCGCCATCATCTGATAGTGGAGCGCCTGAATGTCGGCAACCTCCTGCTCGGTGACATGGCGGCATGCCAACTCGCCGGAAAGGCCTTCCAGCGCGCCCATCACATTGTAGGTTTCCTCCAGCATCTGGCGCGTCAAGCGCATGACGCGTGCACCGCGGTTTGGCAGGAGTTCGACCATTCCCTCGAATGCCAATACCTTGAGCGCTTCCCGCAGCGGCGTCCGGGAAATCCCGAACTGCTCGCACAGCTGCTTTTCCGGAATTCGGACGCCGGGGAGCAGGCTGCCCTCGTTGATCATGTCTCGGATGCGGGCAGCCGCTTCACCATAGAGAGTGTTCTGCTGAATCTTGATCATTGGGCACTCATAACTGTTTCGATGTTTCCATTCTCCCAATGGCGCATGGATAGCGCCACCCAAAATGAATTATGAATACAAAAATAGCTCAAGGAATACCGCCATGACTCGTAATGTCTACCTGACTTACCGGACACTATCGCTGAAACAAGCTCGTACCATCATCGATTCGGCACTGGCTCATGCTGACGAGCACGAACTGAACCCCCTCGCCGTCACCGTCATGGACATCAGCGGATGCCCGATCAGCAGTGACCGGGCGGACGGCTGCGCGGCCCTGCGCTCAGCCGTCTCGCACGGCAAGGCCAAGGCCGCCCTGGGATATGGCGTCTCCAGCGGCACGGTGGGTGAACGCAACCACGACCGCCCCGCCTTCCTCTCGGCAGTCGCTTCGGCTGCCGAGGGAGAATTCATCCCTGTCGCCGGCGGCGTACTGATCCTGGACGAACGGGATCAGGTCATCGGTGCGGTGGGCGTTAGCGGCGACAGCTCTGCCAACGACGAGCGCGCCGCGATCGTCGGCATCGAGGCGGCCAAACTCCGGGCGGGAATAGCGCCAGAAAATTAAGGCTATCTTAAAAAACAATCGAAACAGCGTTTCTTAAGAAACTTAAGGCTGATAATCTTAGCCAGCTATTAATTGCTGGCCGGATCCGATCATGCCTCCTACTTGTTTTCCTCTGACCTTTCGTGCGGTTTCCTTCCGGGCCGTCGTGTATATCCTGTTCCTGGCAGCTCTCCTGCAGATGGTGCTGACGGTGGACGTCAGACACATTGGCGCCCCCAACTTCAGTGAAACGTCGTTGACCGAAATCACCCAATCCGTGCTGCTGCTCCTCTGCACGACCTCGATGCTGATCATTCGTCAGCATTTCAAGGTACTGCGCACCCTGAGCCTGCTATTGAGCGCCTTCTTCGCGATGTCATTGGTGCGCGAGAACGATCTCTGGCTGGATAACTACGTTTTCGATGGCGCATGGGAATGTCTGGTCACCCTGATCGCGCTGCCGACTCTCGCCGTCGTGATTCGCGGCCGGCGCCAATTTCTGGAAGAGTTCACCCAGATGGCCAATAGCCTGGGATTCGGACTCTTCGCAGCCGGCTTTCTCGTCACCTACGTGTGCTCCCGCCTCTATGGACGCAGCGAGCTGTGGCATGCACTGATGGGGGAGCATTACTTGCGGATCATCAAGGATGCGGCAGAGGAAATCACCGAGCTGACCGGCTATAGCCTGTTGCTGTTCGCCAGTCTCGAACTGCTGCTGATGGCGCGCTGGCTCAGTCGGGCCAAACTCGTCACCACGGCGGGTTGAGATGGCGACGTACCAACGCAAGAGCCGCCGTTTCCACGATGGAAAACGGCGGCTCTCGGTGTCAGGACTCTAAACTCACGACTCCAAGGTCAGGACTCAGGACTCCAACCTTGAGACTCCAGCCCCTGGGCTCCAACCGGACTCTCTAACCAGACCCCCTAACCAGACTCTCTAACCACAGGTTATCGAAACGGTCAGTCGTTGGTCACCTTGGGCGGCTCGATCTCAAGTTTCTGCGCGGCAATGACAGCCTGGGTACGGGAATGAACCCCCAACTTGCGCAGGATGGCCGTCACGTGGGCCTTGATGGTCGCTTCCGAGACATTGAGTTCGTAGGCAATCTGCTTGTTGAGCAGCCCTTCCGTCAACATGTTGAGCACGCGGAACTGCTGTGGCGTCAGCGAGGCGATCGCTTCCGCAAACCGGGCGTCTTCGGGACTGCCCTCGCCCATGGCATCGGCCAGATACTGTGGCAGCCAGACTTCTCCCTTGAGCACCTCACCGATTGCCTCGGCAATGGTGTCGAGCGAGGCGGACTTGGGAATGAATCCCGAGGCGCCGTAATCGATGGCGCGGCGAACGACATCCACTTCTTCACTGCCGGACACGACCGTCACGGGAATATCCGGCATCTGTCCGCGAAGCTGGATCAATCCGGAGAAGCCGTGCGCCCCCGGCATGTGAAGGTCGAGCAGAATCAGGTCGGCATCGGGATGGCGTGTCACGACTTCCGCCGTGGCCTCCATGCTGTCGGCCTCGACGATCTCCGCCTGAGGCGAGACCTGTCGCAGCGCTTGATTGAGAGCCGCCCGGAAGAGTGGGTGGTCATCGGCTACGATGAATTTCTGGGCAAAAGCCATTGATTCTCCTCCGGCGCTATCGGAATAGATGACGAATAAGTCGGTCCACTATCGCCATTCAGACAAGATGTTTCTACTAATGGTTAACGGCATGTTACCCCATGCGATCGTGGAATCCCAAGCCTCAAGTCAACCGACTGTAAATCCAGTAAGAATTGATGGATAAACCCGCACAGGAGAACTCAAACTGTTGGGTTAAACACAAAAAAAGTTCGGCCATCCCGGAAAGCTGGCGTGCTTCCCTCCCTTTGGAGCGGCACGAAAAGTACCGGGAGGAAAGCCTCTTTCAGGATAGCCGAACGATAACCATCGACCGCAATGAAGCTAATGATAATTTACATCAACCAGTCATATAGTTGTTACATTAACCTTTACTCTGCGTTCGATTCGAACCACTGAAAACGTGATTTCATGAGCGTAAATGACGGTTTTCGATCAGGTCCTCCACGACACCGGGATCGGCCAGCGTCGACGTATCGCCCAGACCATCACACTCGTCGGCGGCGATCTTGCGAAGAATACGTCGCATGATTTTACCCGAGCGGGTCTTCGGCAATCCCGGCGCCCATTGGATCACGTCGGGCGTCGCGATCGGGCCGATATCCTTGCGCACCCATTGCTTGAGTTCCTGCTTCAACTCGTCGCTGGATTCGACATCATCGTTGAGGGTCACATAGACATAAATGCCCTGCCCTTTAATGTCGTGCGGATACCCCACTACCGCCGCTTCCGCTACGGATTGGTGCGCGACCAGGGACGATTCGATCTCGGCGGTGCCCATTCGATGTCCGGAGACATTCAGAACATCATCGATTCGCCCGGTGATCCAATAATCACCGTCGGCATCGCGGCGGCAACCGTCACCGGTAAAGTAGACCCCTTCATAGGTAGAAAAGTAGGTCTGAACGAAACGTTCGTGATTGTTCCAGATCGAACGCGCCTGCCCCGGCCAGGAATCCAGAATCACCAGGTTGCCATCGGCAGCGCCTTCCAGTCGCTTGCCGTCGTTGTCGAGTAGCGCCGGCTGTACCCCGAAGAAGGGTTGAGTGGCACAGCCTGGTTTCAGTGCCGTCGCCCCGGGTAACGGTGTGATCATGTGACCGCCGGTCTCGGTCTGCCACCAGGTGTCGACGATCGGGCAGCGCGAATTGCCCACGACCCGATGGAACCAGTCCCAGGCTTCGGGATTGATGGGCTCGCCGACAGAGCCGAGAATCCGCAGCGACGAGCGCTGGCTGTCATCCATGATGTGCTCGCCGTGCGCCATCAGCGAACGGATGGCCGTCGGTGAGGTATAAAGGATCGCGACTTCGTGCTTGTCGATGATCTGCCCCATACGCCCATGGGTCGGGTAGGTCGGCACGCCTTCGAACATCAGCGTGGTGGCGCCGTTGGCCAGGGGGCCATAGACAATGTAGCTGTGACCCGTGATCCAGCCGACATCGGCCGCACACCAGTAGACCTCGCCCTCGTGATAATCGAAGACCGTCCGATGCGTCAGCGCAGCATAGAGCAGATAACCGCCGGAGGTGTGTTTCAGCCCTTTGGGCGTTCCCGTCGAACCTGACGTGTAGAGAATGAACAGCGGATCCTCGGCGTTCATGGTCTCGGCGGGGCAGTCGGTAGACTGCGAATCGACGACCTCGTCGAACCAGCGATCCCGCCCTTCATGCCATTCGATATCGCCACCGGTGCGCTTGACCACCAGCACCGACTCGACCACATCGGTCCCCTGGCGAGTCAACGCGGCGTCGACATTGTCCTTGAGCGGCACCTGCTTGCCGCCACGAACCGACTCGTCGGCAGTGATCACGATGCGCGATTGCGAGTCGACGATGCGCCCCGCCAGCGCGTCCGGCGAAAATCCGCCAAAGACGACCGAATGGACCGCGCCGATACGCGCGCAGGCAAGCATCGCCATCGCCGCCTCCGGCACCATCGGCATGTACAGCGTCACCGTGTCGCCCTTGCCGATGCCCAGGGACTTGAGGCCGTTGGCGAGCTGCGATACTCGTTGATGCAGCTCGCGGTAAGTGATGACCTTGTGGTCGTCAGGGTCGTCACCTTCCCAGATGATGGCGGCCTGGTCGCCGCGCGAGTCCAGGTGACGATCGAGACAGTTGTGGGCGACATTGAGCTCGCCGTCTTCGAACCAGCGAATATCGACATTGTCGGAAGCGAACGACGTGTTCTTGATGGTCGCGGGTTTCTTGCTCCAGCTCAGACTCTCGGCCTGTTCGCGCCAGAAACTGTCGGGATCTTCGACGGACTGGCGATAGAGCGATTCGTACCGATCGCGATCGATCCAGGCATTGGCTGCCAAGCGCTCATCGACGGGGTATACGCGCTGCTGTTCGCTCATGCTCCAGGCTCCCTAGGGGTCGTGTTCCAATCGTCGCCATCCACTCGGCGATGATTCGTCGGTTCGTGAAAGCCTAGCCGACTCAAGGCGATAGACCACCGACCGTTCAGTCGGTCAGCATATAACGGTGGCCCCCGCCACACCCTATTAGACCTTCGTCTCAGCTTGATGCCGGGTAACCCGGAGGCAGGCTCATGGATATCGAAGAGCACCGGTGGCGACTGTACGCCTGACGACGCGCGCTGCTATTCGACCACTTCGCGATAGGCGAACGTCAAGGTCGTCCGACAGTGACGACACAGGTAACGGGAGCCCTTCATGGCCTGGGAGTGACGGCGACCGGTAAACCGATGCAGCACTTCGCAGCGGCAGCGGTAGAGATACGGTGAGGGGCTGGCGCGGGCGATGTCGAAGCGGTGAGTGACGGTCGGTTTCAACCCATAGAGCTGCCGCATTACCGTCTGCCATTCGCGCCCGTGGGGCCGGGCTCGAGCCCCCTCCTCGAGGTGAAAGACCAGCCAATGGGCCATTTCATGGGGCACGATCTCGTCCATGAAGGCCTGACGATTTTCGCGTAACAGGGTCCAGTTGAAGCGAAGCCCGCCGCGCTGGTAGTGCGCCTGCCCCGCACTACGACCGCGCAGGTCGAACCAGATCGCGGGGCGAGGCAAATCCGGATGCACGTCCCGCGCGAGCTGCCAGGCCGCCTCGGCTCGCTGCCTGAGCTGGCCTTCGAGGGCCGCCTCGTCGAGCGCGTCCAGCGTCCGGGCATCGCTCTCGCCGAGCGTGGGGGATAAAGGGGAAGAACGCAGATTGGTCATGGGATGATAGAATGCCGACACCATCATCGGGCGTCCAGCCCACTGGCGTCTGCCATCGATTCCCACTGGCCATCCGGAGAGCCCTATGTCTGAACTCGAGCCTGAACTCTCGTCCGAACGCCCCGATGACGCGATCGAGAGTCAGCCACCGTTGGCCGACGAAGCACTGGCGCGTCTCGATGATTACTTCGCCTCGGAGCGCCTCGGTGAAGATGCCCCTGACCTGATCGGTACCCACGGCTTTCTGGTTGCCCTGGCGGTTTCCCCGCGGGAGATCGCTCAGCCCCGTTGGATCGCCGACCTGTTCGAAGACGAGCCGCCGTTCGAGAGTGACGCCGAACGCGACGAAATTCTGGGTCTGCTGGAAAGCCTCAAGGATAACGCCGGCAGCATTCTGGAACGCGGAAACTGGGTCGAGCTGCCTTTCGACACCGAGCTCGACGAGAGCGGCGATATGGCCGCGGCCATCGAGGATTGGTGCGCCGGCTTCATGCAGGGCGTGTTCCTCGACGAAGCGGCCTGGTTCTCCCAGGACGAAACCCATGTCGCCGCCCTGCTGCTCCCCTTCATGGCATTGTCGGGGCTGTTCGACGACGAGCCGGAGATCGAGGAAATGGTCGCCGAGGATAGCCAGTTTGCCGCGCTGGCAGGCCAGCTCCCGGAACTGACTCTGGATCTCTACCTGCATTTTCGGGTCCCGGCCGAACCCCCGGCGAACCCGGGCAAAGGTAAAACCAAGGGAACCGGTAAAAGCAGCGGCAAGCCCAAGTCCAAGAACGCCATGGCGGGTCGGCAGCGCGGTTCGCGCTGAAACGGCAGCCGTCCCGGACGAATTGCCGACAAATCACATCGCGTGACTCGTCACATCGGGCTACTTGTCATTCCGGGCCACTTGTCATTCCGGGCCACTTGTCACACCGGGCACTTGTCATTCCGGGGCACTTGTCATTCCGGGCTATTTGAGACGTGTCACCCAGGCATTGAGCGTGCCGAACAGCCACTCGCGCGCGCGTCGCCACCACGCGCGCTGCGCCCAGCTGGCGGCATCGATACGCTGGCTGGCGGCGAAGTTACGCTCGAACAGCTGGGCGACCTCGGCAGCGAAGCCGGCGTCATCGATCTCCTGATTGGCTTCCAGGTTCCACTGCAGACTCCAGTGATCGAAGTTGCACGAACCCAGCGAGACCCAGTCGTCGACGACACTGAACTTGGCATGGATGAACGTGGGCTGAAACTCGTAGATCTTGACGCCGGCCTTGAGCAACCGGTTGTAGAACCGCTGCCCGGCGTAGCGGATGCCGGGATGGTCATGATGACCGCCCGCCAGCAGCAGGCGGACATCGATGCCGCGGCGCGCGGCGCGCGCCAGCGCCCGACGCAGACTCAATGTCGGCACGAAATAGGGCGTGCATAGCCAGAGCCGGCGATCGGCCGTGTTGATACGGCCCTGCAGCGACACCCGAATTGCCTGATAGCGATGTCCCCGCCCCCAGATGGCCCTGCCGCGCCTGCCGCCGGCGACCGTTTCGGGCGGCGAATGTCGATCGGGTAACTCTGTCGACAGGCGCGTTCTCGTCTGTCCACCCCGCGTCAGGGGGGAGTTCCAGACCTGGGCGAACAGTCGCCTCCAGTCTTCGACCACCGGGCCCTGAACGCGTACCGCCACTTCGTACCAGGCGTCGACGAATTCGTCGACAATACCGAAACCGCCGGTAAAGGCCATCGTACCGTCGACGAGCACGAGCTTGCGGTGATCACGCATCAGATTGCCGCCGAGCCGCGTCACCGATAACGGATTGAAGAACCGCAACTCGACGCCACCCTCTCGCAGCCGCTGGCGATCGCCGCGCGATAGCCCCATGCTGCCCACGCCGTCGAGCATCAGCTTGACCTCGACCCCGCGAGAGGCCGCCGCTGTCAGCACCCCGATGAAGCGATCGGCCAGCTCGCCTGACTCCATCAGATAGAGTTCGATCCACAGATGCCGCTGGGCACCATCGATGGCTTCGCGCATCGCCGGCCAGAACCGCTTGCCCTCCGGCAGCAGCTCGAACCGGTTGCCATCTTTCCATGTTGCTTGCATGAACCGCCGTCTCCTTGATCGCTCCCGATTGACGCACGTTTACGGTCCCAAGGAAAGCCTGTCAGATCGGGCGCCGAGGACGCCATTGCGGGGGCCATCGCTGTCGGACGTTGATATGGCTATACTCAGGCGTTTGCGGGAGACGCCTAGATGCTGGCACTGATGGAGCTCCCACGATCGTGATGGGAATTCAACGCCGATGATCGAACCTCAACGACTGTGGCATCGCCTCGTCAGCCGCGTACTCGATCGCTGGCTGGCGTTTCGTCTGATCGAGCCGGAGCCCTTCGAGCTCGACGCCACGCTGCCGACGTTCTACGTCATCGCTCACCCGTCGTTGACCGACGAAATTGCCGTCGAGCGCCTGAGTCGCGATCTCGATCTCCCCGACGCTGACGGGCGGCACTCGATCGGGCAGCTCGATCTGCCCGCCTGCTTTGCCCTGCCGCGCTTGCGCCGCCATCGCGGCGAGATTCGAGGTCAGCACTCGACTCATCTGGAGCAACTGATGGAGGCGCTCGAGCGCAACGACACGCTCGACGCGCAGCTGGTGCCGGTCAGCGTGTTCTGGAGCCGCGCGCCGGGCAAGGACTTCGGCTTCTGGAAGATGCTGGCGGCGGACGACTGGGCCTGGAGCGGAAGACTACGCCGGCTGCTGTCGGTGGCTGTCAACGGTCGCCATCTGGAAGCGCACTTCGGCGCGCCGGTTCGGCTGAGACCGCTGATCGATGACCCTGCCGTTACGCTGAATCAGCGCAAGGTTGCCCGGGTGCTGCGCGTTCATTTTCGACGCATTCGCGCCCGGGTGCTGGGGCCGGACATCTCCCACCATCGCACGCTGATGCGCGGCGTGGTCGACAGCCGGCCGGTGCGTGAGGCCGTGCTCGAAGCGGTCGAGGCCAATCGCAGCACGCCGGCGCGCGAACGTCAGCGTGCGGAACGCTACGCCCGGGAAATCGCCTCCAACATGTCGTATCCGGCGCTGCGCTTCTTCTATGAACTGCTCAAGCGGCTGTGGAATCGTCTCTACGATGGCGTCGACGTCCACGGCCTCGACGCGGTCAAGGCGATCGCCGGCGAGCGTACGCTGATCTACGTCCCCTGCCATCGCAGCCATATCGACTATCTGCTGCTCTCCTACGTGCTCTATCGGGAAGGGTTGATGCCGCCGCATATCGCCGCCGGCCGCAATCTCGACATGCCGGTGATCGGCGCAATGATGCGTCGCGGCGGCGCCTTCTTCCTGCGTCGCAGTTTCAAGGACAACCGACTCTACGCCACCGTCTTCAACGAGTACCTGCACCGCCTGATTGCCCGCGGTCATCCGGTGGAATATTTCATCGAGGGTGGCCGCTCGCGAACCGGAAGGATGCTGTCGCCCCGCCCCGGCATGCTGGCGATGACGCTGCGATCGTTCGCGCGGGACGCGATTCGTGACGTCGCCTTCGTGCCCATCTACGTCGGCTACGAACGAGTACTCGAGAGCAACAGCTACCTGCGGGAACTGCGCGGTGGCAAGAAGAAGAAAGAATCACCTCTCGACCTGCTGCGCATTCTGAAGCACCTGCGCGAGCCCCATGGCCGCGTCACGGTCAGCGTGGGAGAGCCCCTGTCGCTGGCGCAATTTCTTAATGAAACGGTACCCGAGTGGCAAGACGAACCCGTGTCGGCGCGACCGGAGTGGCTCAATCGAGCCGTACCCAGGCTCGGGCAAACCCTGGCCCGTCGGATCAACGACGCCGCTAGCCTCAATGCGGTCTCGCTGGTGGCGATAACGCTGCTGGCGACGCCCCACCACACCATCGAATCCGATCTGCTGGTCAACCATGTCGGCCTGCTGGTCAGACTGCAGCGCAACCTGCCCGGCAGCCAACGCTGCCAGCTGCCGAGCGGAGAGCCGGTCGACTGGATCGATCACGCGGTGACTCTCGGCTTCGTCAACCGCCAGCCCCAGGCACTGGGCGAATTGATCAGCGCAAGCCCGGAGCAGGCAACGCTGCTGACCTGGTATCGCAACAACATACTGCATCTATTCATGCATCTGGGGCTGGTGGCGTTCGCCTTTCGCAACAATGCCGCCTTTTCTCTCGACGATCTCGATACGCTGCTGTCGCCGGCCTGGCCGTTGCTGGCCCACGAACTCTACTTCGCCCCGCCCGACGATCCGCGTCAACGCCTGGTAGACACTCTGGCCGTGCTGACCGAGGAAGGCCTGCTGCAGGCAACTGACAACGGCTGGCGTCGGCAGCCAGGGCATCTGGAAGCGAGCGAACATCTGAGACTGCTGGGGCAGCCGGTACAGCCCACGCTGGAGCGCGCCTACCTGCTGCTGGCCTCGTTACTGCGCTACCCCAGTGGAGAACTGACTCGGGAAGGCCTGGAAGAGCACAGCCGTCAGCTTGCCGAACGTTTGACGCTGCTGTCCGGACTCAACGCGCCGGAATTCTTCGACAAACGGCTATTCAGTGGACTGCTGGATACGCTGGAGCAGCAGTCGTGGTTACGCGTCGAGGATGAACACCTCGTCTATGATGAACCCCTGATCCGCCTGCAGAGGCGCAGCCGTGCCCTGTTCGACCCCGAACTGCGGCATCGCCTAGTCCGGTTGACGCGCCAGTAGTCAATTTTTAGCAGGCGCTACACCGAACGCCACGGGTATCAGCCGGGACGCCTGGCAGCCTCGCGTCGTCGCTTGAACTCATAGATCATCGCCAGCCCGACCGTGAACAGAATCATCAGCAACGCCAGCGCATTGACCGCTGGCGTCAAGCCGGTGCGGACCTTGGAGGCAATATAGATCGTCAGCGTGGTGTCATAGCCGGCCACGAACAGGGTGGTGTTGTAATTCTCCAGCGACTGCAGGAACGCCAGCACCGCGGCCGACAGAATCGCGGGCTTGAGATAAGGCAGCAATACTCGCCGAAAAACCTGCCATTGACTGGCGCCAAGATCGAGCGCCGCCTGCTCCAGCGTGCGATCGAAGCGCTGTAGCCGTGCCGCGACCATCAGCATGACGTAGGCGGCGATAAAGGCGCTCTGCGCGATGACGGTCAGCGCGATCCCCCCATTCAGGCCCCAGCCGCGCCAGAAGATCAGCGTGGAGATACCGATGATCACTCCCGGGGTCAGCAACGGCGACAGGATCAGAGCATAGATGAAGGATTTACCCCGGCCGTCGACCGTGGTCAGGAAAAGCGCGCTGGCAATGCCGATCGGCAGTGCCAGGCACAGCACGCCGACCGCCACCATCAGGCTGTTGACCAGCGAGCTCCACATGCCGCTATCGGCCCACAGCGCCGAAAACCACTGCAGTGTCGTGCCGGTCCAGGGCGTGATGGTGGGGAAGCGGCTCTCGTTGAAGGTGGCAGCCGCCATGATCACCAACGGCAGGAACAGATAGACGAAGAACACCAGCAGGTAGGCCTTGAGCGCCCAGGAGAAGAATCGCGAAGAACTCATGAAGCGCTGTTCCTGTTTGGTATGGTCTATTTAGCGATGTCGCCGAGACCGACCTTGAAAACTCGCATGATGACAGTGACAAAGACGATGCACAGGACCAGCAGCAGGAAGGCATAGGCCGCCCCCTGATTCCAGTCCCCGCCCTCGAAGAACCAGTTGTAGATGATCTGCGTGAACCAGCGGCTGCCCGGCGAGCCGAGTAGCGCCGGCACGGCGTAACTGCCCGCCGCCAGCATGAAGGTCATGATGCAGCCCGTCGCAATACCCGGCTTGGCGTGGGGAATGACGATACGCCGATGGGTACGGCCCCAGCCCGCACCGAGATCCCGCGCGGCCCGGATCTGATTGGTATCCAGGCTCTCGATGGCGTTGTAGAGCGGAAACACCATGAACAGGATATAGGCGTAGACCATGCCGACCAGCACGCCGGTGTCGCCGTTGAGAAAGCGAATGGGTCGATCGATCCAACCCAGGGCGAGCAGCAGTTCATTCAGTGGCCCCTTGAACGCGAAGATGATGTACCAGGCGAAGGTGCGCAGAATCTCGTTGATCCAGAACGGGATGATCAGCAGCAGCAGACACAGCGCCGCCTGACCCGGCGTGGCGACCTTGGCCAGGTAGTAGGCCAGCGGATAGCTGACAATCAGCGTCAGCCCGGTGACCAGCACGCTCGACCAGATCGTCTTGAGGAAGATCGCGAGATGAATGTCGTTATGGAAAAAGGTGGCGTAGTTGGTCAGCGACCAGACATCCTTCACGCCCCCGCGCTCGGACGGCAGCAGCGAGGGATGAAACGAATAATCGATCATCTGCCACTGCGGCAGCAGCACCATGGCGATCAGCCAGATCCCCAGCAGTGAAACGATGGCCACGGCCAGCGGCACGCCGAAGCGTCTACGCAGTTGCTGCCACATCGACCGTCTCCTCATTCGTCGGCTCGTGCACCGCACCCGCCAGGACGACCGCCTCCCGTGGCGAATAGTCCAGACGGCAGGCACTGCCAACGACAAGCGGCACCTCGACATCCGCACCGGGCGTCAGATGGGGCACCTGCGCCCGAATGGTCGGCCCCCGGTCCAGAGCGATCTCCAGCGTCAACCACGCACCTTCGAAATGCTCGCTCCGGATCACGCCGCCCAGCGGCTGGTGCCGATCGGCGGCCGGCCCAACGCGCCACTGCTCCGGGCGAATGTAGAGCGTCGCCGGATCGCCGGGCTCGAGCGGCATCGTGGAGCGCCCGTATAACGGTGCCGATAGCCCGGCATCCAGCGTCACCAGCTCGCCCTCCACCGCCATGACCCGGCCCGGAAAGCGATTGTTCTCGCCCACGAAACTGGCCACGAAATCGGTCTGCGGCTGGCGATACAGCGTCATCGGATCGGCAACCTGCTGGATTCGTCCTTCCGACATCACGGCGACCCGGTCGGACATGGTCAGCGCTTCGCCCTGGTCGTGCGTGATATAGATGAAGGTAATGCCGGTCTTGCGCTGTATCGCCTTGAGTTCGATCCGCATGTGCTGGCGCAGCTTGAGATCCAGCGCCGACAGCGGCTCGTCCAGCAGCAGCACTCGCGGCTCTACCGCCAGCGCGCGCGCAATGGCGATGCGCTGCTTCTGGCCGCCGGATAGCTCGGCCACCGGTTTGTCGCCACTGCCGGTCAACGCCACCAGTTCGAGCAGCTCATCGGCTCTCTGACGACGTTTTTGCCGATCGATACCCCGCACCTCGAGCCCGAACTCGATGTTCTGGTAAACGCTCATCAACGGGAAAAGCGCCAGATTCTGGAAGATCATTGCGGTGGGCCGACGATTGACCGGCACCCGAGTCATGTCGCTCCCGCCGATGGCAACGCTACCCTCGCTGGGCGTCAGAAAACCGCTGATCATGTTCAGCAGCGTGGTCTTGCCGCAACCGGAAGGACCCAGAAAGCTGAAGAACTCGCCGGACTCGATATCCAGCGAGGTCGGCTGAATCGCCGTGAAGTCGCCAAATCGCATGGCGACCTGGCTCAGGGATACGCGACCGTCCATGACGCCCTCTTCGAATGTTGTCGATAGCGGGTATCGACTGACCCTCGGAAAAACCCCGCGTCATCGAACACGGGGTATCGCTCGGCGAGAGCCACGATCATGCCGACAGGTAACGATCCTGATACTCGTTGCGCAGTGCGACGTACCAGGGATCCTGCACCGGCCACCACCACAGGTTGTCCAGATCCTGCTGGGTGTAGGAATCCTTGAAGAACTGCCGGCTCGCTTCCGGCAGCAGGTCTTCGGCGCCGACCGCCGTAGAGTTGTAGCCGGTGGACTTGACGAACATCGCCCCGGCCTCCGGGGTGTAGTACCAGTTGATCAGCTCGTAAACCGCATCGACGTTGTGCGCGTTCTGCGGGATCACGAAACCTTCCATCCACGCCAGGGCACCTTCCTTGGGGGCACCGAAAGCGATCGGTTCGTCCTCGCTCTGCAGCCGGAAAGCGGTGCTGTCCCAGGTCTGGCCGATCAGCGCGCCGTTGGTGCGGAAGGCGCCCTGAGCCTCGTTTTCGGTCGACCAGAACTGGATGACCATGTCCTTGTGCTTGAGCGCCTCGGCCAGAATGACATCGAAGTTGGCGCGCATGGCCTCCTCCGTCTTGAACGATTCCAGCAAGGGTCGCGGCAGCTTGCCCTGGGACTCCAGCCACAATCCGATGCCGACCAACGCAGAGTGGGCACGTACCGTGACGCCGGCGCCGATATCGGGATTCCACAAATCGGCGTAGCTCAGCTGGGAACGATCGATGTCGGTATAGCGGGTGTTGTAGGCGATCGCCTCGGTGCCCCAGTCGGAGGGCGCGAAATAACGTTTGTCATCGATGACGCCGCCGGTTTCCGAGCCTTTCATCGCGGTTTCCAGGCAGCCATCCCAGTGAATACGCGACGTATCCAGCGGCTGAATCAGTTGATAATCGAGGTAGCCGGGTACGCGATCCACGGTAGGCATGATGACATCGAAGCCTGAACCATCGGTGGCCCGCAGCGAATTCATCAGTTCGTCGTTGGTGCCATAAGGGGTGAAGGTCGCCTTGATCCCGGTCTTGGCGGTAAAGTCCGCCAGCATTTCATCGCTGAAATAACCCGCCCAGGCGTAGATACGCAGCGGCTGATCCTGAGCCCAGGCACGATTAATATAAAACGGTACCGAAGCGGCGGCACCGATGGCCGCAGCGCCCTGCAAGAAACGACGACGGGAAAAGGTCATCGAAGGTCTCCTGTTGTTTGTCGATTCCCCGTCTGGATTGACATATCCCGATCGGCGGAAAGTGTTGTTGTACGACAGACCTGTTACGACAGCGTGACGTTATCCATTGATGATCGGCGCCGGTGATCTATTTCACCAAACCCGGATTATTGAACGCCCGCTCAACAGAAGATTACCAGCCCGTGACGCTAATGACACCTAGACCAAGGCGAGCCCGGGGCCGGATGTCGGGATTGGAAAGTCGCACGGGATTAGATTGAAAGGAATGAGATGAGATGAGATGAGATGAGAACAGCCTAGCAAGGCGGCGAGGAAAGCACGCCTTCTTGGCGAAGGTAAATTCCAGGCATTAAAAAGCCGGCCCCAAAAGGGCCGGCTTCGCTCGAGTGAGCGGCAAGCCGCTCACATCGGTATCAGCTTAGAAGCTGTAGACAGCACCTACCGCGACGCCATCACCGGTATCATGGGTACGACCGTACATCGCACCTTCAACGAACGTGTACATCGCCGGCGAGATGTTGTAAGTCGCGCCGAGGATGAACTCATTGAAGGAGTCATCGCCAGCGTAGTCACCGTCAGAGTTGATCGCACCACGGTTGGTGGCCGCTGCAACTTCTGTATCGGCATCGACGTACTGGTAGGAACCGTAGATGTCGCCAGCGAAGCTATCGGACAGGGCGTAACCGTAACGTGCTGCGACAGCGTAACGCATGATGTCGCCGCTATCGCCGTTGTAGTCCATGTCGGTGTCTTCGACTTTCGCAGCCAGACGCAGCGTGTCGATGGTGTACTGAGCGGTCAAGCCGTAGGCCTTGGCCTCGGAGTTCTCGCCAGTAGCATCGTTCTCCAGCTTGTAGTTGTTCAGGTCGTCGTAAACAGCTGCGACAGAGAACGCGCCCACGGCATACTTCAGGCCACCGAAGAATGACGCATTGGAGCCGTTGTTGTTGGTGTAACCATCAACATTGAAGTCATCCTCTGCATCGCCCTTGTACTGGGTGCCGATGGCGAACTGCAGGCCGGCCCAAACTGGTGACATGTACTGGAACTTGTCGCCTTCACGGTCAACATTATCTGCAGTGTTGTAACCGTAGAGGCCGCCCAGATCACGAGTCGAGTCGGTGTTGTCGAAGTATTCGTTGTTGGAAATCGGATCCTGGACCCAGTCGTCGATCAGCGGATCCCAAGAACCCAGACGGGCGTCACCGAAGTTGCCTTTCAGGCCCAGGTAAGACTGGTCGCCGTTACCAAGACCGTTGCCGATTTTTTCTTCATCGGCATTGTGCTCGAACTCAGCCTTGAAGTAACCAGTCAGACCCGGGTTGATGATGTGCTGGCCAGAGAAGCCGATGGTCGAGCCGTTGTCGAACACTTCGTCTTTAGCTGAAGAACCAGTGATTCGGCCGTCGGGGCCACCATAGTTACCAGTCTCGATCGACTTATAGGCGATCTGGATGTTGCCGTAGATGTCGAGCTGCGTGCCGTCCTGGTTGTAGACAGTCGCTGCCTGGGCAGCGGCGGAGGCGCCCAGGGCACCAGCAATAGCAGTCGCTAAGAGCGTCTTTTTCATCGCGATAGGTTCCTTAACTAGCTTACTGTTCGATCGTGTCTGCAGATGCAGTCGGCTTCGGCACCTTCAACCAGCATCGTCATGCGAACGAATGACGGCTGCGGAACTCGAAAGCCTTGTTATTGTCCAATGCTCGCAAGGCAAACCTTATACTGGGCTTTGGTGGAACGCAACAAGAAAAAACACTGTTTTCGTTGCCTGCGCGAACCGTCCATTTCCTCCTCTACGCCTTCGCCAGCCGTCACTCTAAGCGCTTTTCAAACGCCGCAATCCCGCGCAAACAGCCGTCTCGTGGGCGATGCGCCTGAAATGCTCCACCTGGAAGACGTGAGAGAACGCACAAGAGCGAACGTCCGTCGGCCATCCCGTTTCTTCCACCCAAGACCAAAGTTCAACGCGCCTACCTATCTTCTGGCCCCGTAACTACCGACATCACCACGGCCCTCACTCCGGAGAATTCTGACCGTGCTTGGCGAGCAGCGCCCCGATCTTGCGATCCAATTTCTCCGAGCGCTGCTGGGTCTCACGTATCTTCTGTTTCTTCTGCAGCGCTTCCAACTGTCGCTTGGCGTGCTTGGCTTCTTCGTCAGTGACGACCTCGCAGTCCTCTCCCGCCAGATCGACCCGCCGCGCCCCTTCTCGAACCGATTTCATATAGCGCGGCAAATGCACATAACAGGCCAATGCCCGCCGAACCAGCTTTTCCGGCCAGGGCTCGAGATCGCAAAGGTCGAGGTGAATGCCGGTCTTTAGCGGCCGCGTATGCCCCTTGAAAAAGGCCTTGGGATAACGCTTGTACCACTGCGCGAGCAGCGTGTGCGGAGACGGTGCGTCGTGCTCGGCACCGAATGCAAGTGAACTCTGCGGAGGTTCATCGCCCGTCCCGTTCGCCGTGGTGTCGGCAGAAACCGATTCGGATCTCGTCTGCTCAGAAGCAGCGCTGTCCGAAACAGCATTAGCTGGACTGCCCCCTTCGTCATGAATTGCCGGGGATTGGTCCCCATCGTCGCTATGCGTTGGAGGCGAGACTTTCGCCAAGTCCTTTTCGGGCTGGGACGATACGGCAAGCGCGAAGGCCTTATCGTGGGGCGAGGCGGAAGTCAGTCGCTGTAACGGGGAGACGGCATGTGCCTGGCGACTCGGCTGCGCATGGGGGGCACCATCCGGCTTCGGTCGAGGCCGCCTGAACGCCAGATTGCCCAGACCCCGAACGCGGGTGCCTCCATCAGGGTCCTCGTTATGGTCTTGCCCCTTGACCATCAGGGGATCCAGCTCCGCCAGTGCAAGCAGTCGCTCCTTGAGGGCTCGATTCTCCGCCTCCAATGCCTTGCATCGCTCTTTCTCGGCTTCCAAAGCGGCTTGACCCGCTTCGACCTGGTGCTCGATGGCAGCCAGGAGCGCCTGTGTTCGATCCGTCAACACGGCACAACTCCTCTCAAGTCCTCTCAATCAACACCGGGACATGCTGGCGCTTATCCTGGCGTCAGCCGCTCGATCCCGCTCAGAAGCACCATTCTTTCGTCGACTCAGCCAGACTCGTGCGATCGACGATACTCGACGAAAGCGTAGTTCGGCTGGTCCGGCTGCGACGCCATCGTGACGCGTTCCACTTCGTCCCACTGCGAGCGCTCGAACGCCGGAAAGTAAGCGTCGCCTTCGATCTCGACATCGACCTCGGTGAGATGAAGCCTCTCGGCCCCAGCCAACGCCTGCCGATAAATCTCTCCCCCGCCCATTACCATGATCTCATCGGCGGCGTCGATCAACGCCTGATGATCGGCGAGTTGCAGCGCCTCGTCCAACGAGTGGCAGACCCGAATACCCTCATGATGGCGCTTGTGAAAATAATGCACATCGCGTGTGATCACGATATTGAGCCGTCCCGGTAGCGGCCGGCCGATCGATTCGAACGTCTTGCGCCCCATCACCAGCGGCTTGCCCAGCGTGATGGCTTTGAAACGCTTGAGATCTTCCGGCAGATACCACGGCAGGCGATTGCCCACGCCGATCACGCGATTACGTGACATTGCGGCAATCATGGCGACCGGCGTTTCCAGCGGCGAAGAAGGCGTCATGTTGGTCATACGGCGATCGGCGCCTTAATGGCGGAATGGGACTCATACCCTTCGATGGCGATGTCGTCGAAGCGGAAATCGAACAGATCATCGATCGCCGGATTCAGCTTCAGCGTCGGCAACGGCAACGGTTCGCGCGACAGCTGCAACCGCGCCTGCTCGAGATGATTGAGATAGAGATGCGCGTCGCCGAAAGTGTGGACGAATTCGCCGGGCTCGAGACCGCAGACCTGCGCGATCATATGGGTCAACAGCGCATAGCTTGCGATGTTGAACGGCACACCGAGAAAGATATCGGCGCTGCGCTGATAGAGCTGGCAGGACAGGCGGCCGTTGGCGACGTAGAACTGGAACAGCGCATGGCACGGGGGCAGCGCCATCTCGTCGACCAACGCGGGATTCCAGGCCGAAACGATATGTCGGCGAGAGTCCGGATTACGCCGGATCTGCTCGACGACTTTGGCGATCTGGTCGATATGCTCGCCCTCGGGGGTCGGCCAGCTACGCCACTGATAGCCGTAGACCGGCCCCAGATCGCCGTTGGCGTCTGCCCACTCGTCCCAGATCGAGACGTTGTGCTCGTGCAGATAGGCGATATTGGTGTCGCCCCGCAGAAACCACAGCAGTTCATGAATGATCGAGCGCAGATGCAGTTTCTTGGTGGTGACCAGAGGGAACCCTTCGCGCAGATCGAAGCGCATCTGATGGCCGAACACGCTGAGCGTACCGACGCCGGTGCGATCGGCTTTTTCAACGCCGCTGTCGAGCACGCGTTGCATCAAGTCGAGATAGGGCCGCATGGGCACGTTCCTTTCAATTATGTCGCTCGTCCAGAAAAACGAGCCAGTCAAAGTCTATTCTACCCCGCGCGGCGGAAACACCCGCCGCGCCGGACATCCGCCGTGAGCGGAAGGGATATTAGTGCGCGGCCTGTGAGGCGCGAGCGTCGTCGACGCCATTGTGCCGCGACCAGACGATCAGTGCGATACCGGCAAGGATCATTGGCAGCGACAGCAACTGACCCATGGTCAGCCAGTCGAAGGCGATGAAGCCCAGCTGCGGGTCCGGGCGACGGAAAAATTCCGAGAGGAAACGAAAAGCGCCGTAGCAGACCAGAAAGAGACCCGAGATGAAGCCACGCTGGCGCGGCTTCAGTGATGCCGTCCACAGCACCCCGAACAGCACGACGCCTTCCAGAAAGAACTGGTAGAGCGAGGACGGATGGCGCCCCTGCCCGCCCATTCCCGGAAAGACCAATGCCCAGGGCACATCCGTGACCCGCCCCGGCAACTCGTGATTGATAAAATTGCCGATGCGCCCGGCACCCAGCCCGATCGGGACCAGCGGCGCGATGAAATCCGTCAGTTGGAAAAACGCCAGACGATGCTTGCGCGCGAACAGTAGCGCCGCCAGCAGTACGCCCAGCAGACCACCATGGAAGCTCATGCCGCCATCCCAGACCTGGAAGATCCACAGCGGATTGTCCAGAAAGCGATCGAAACCGTAGAACAGCGCATAACCGATTCGCCCGCCGAGCACGACACCCAGCGCGCCGTAGAACAGCATATCGCCGATATCATCGGGCTTGAGTCCCAGGCGATCGGCACGTCGTCGTCCCAACCACCAGGCTCCCACGAAGCCGACGACATACATCAATCCGTACCAGTGCACCTTGAGCGGGCCCAACGACACGGCCACCGGATCGATCTCGGGGTAAGCCAGCATGCTTTCTCCTTGGGTACGAAAGAATTAGGGGAAACGCTGAATAAATCGGCGAGCAGGATGACGTGGTCGGCACTCCGTCGCAAGGCGCACGGAGCGCAGGAACCGGAGCATATGGGTTATATGTGAGGATTCCGGCCGGGCTGGCGCTCCAGCACCGCGCAACGAAGCCGATTCGCCTGCGCGGACATTTATGCAGTATTTCTTTAGCCAATGATCAGCTTGATTCCCACCACCATCAGCAGGAGGGCAAAGATACGTCGCAGCGTCCTGGCAGGCAATGCATGAGCCAATTTGACGCCTACCCGGGCCATCGGCACGCTGGTCACCATCAGACCGAGGAAGGCTGGCCACATCACGTAACCGGTGGCCCCGGCGGGTAATGTTATCTCACCCCAGCCCACGATGACGTTGGTCACGGTGCCGATCAGCGCGATCGGCAGGCCAATCGCCGACGACGTACCTACCGCTTCCGTCATGCGACTGGTGAAACGCGAAAGCCAGGGCACCGACATCACGCCACCGCCGACACCGAACAGCGTCGAGACACCGCCGATTACCGCGCCGGCTGCCGTCATTGGCCAGCGCCGCGGCACTTGCCCCTGAGTCGCGGGCGGCCGCGTCAACAGCATTTTCAGCGCCATCACCACCGCAAACACACCAAAAAGCCGAGTCAGCGCATGACCAGGCAGCGCCGATGCGAGCAGCACGCCGAGGATCCCGCCCACCAGCAGCCCCGGGATCATCAGCCGCAGCCAGTCTCGCCGTACGCTACCGCGCCGCCAATGCCCCCAAGCCGACGAAGCGCCGGTGACCACGATCGTCGCCAGCGACGTACCCACCGCCAGATGCGCGACAACGGCGGGATCGAAACCCTGTGCGACGAAGGTGAAGACCAGAGCGGGAACGATGACGATCCCCCCGCCGATACCGAACACCCCGGCCATCAAACCGGCGGCGGCGCCAACCACCAGATAGATCACGACCGCCGTCAGCATCGAACGCCCTCCATCCTCGCGTGGAAGCAATCGAGCGAGCGAATCGAGACAGTTACCGTCGACACTGCAACGGCCGGGGGGCGGGGAGCGGGCATGAAGCGGTCCTGTAGAGAGCAAGACATGAGGGGCGAGCCAGAGCTTAGGGTGCGAGTCGACGCGAGTCGCTAGCGTGCTCATGTTACGCTGCCACCGGGGTCGTGTCATGACGGCGACCGTTTCGCCTGACATCTCCCCTGCCCCTCGCCAGCTTCTTCCACTGGAGATCGTCACATGTGCCTGATCGTATTCGACTGGCAGCCGGACGCCGAGGTGTCCCTGCGCCTCGCCGCCAACCGCGACGAGTTCCACCAACGACCGACGCGGGCACTGCACCGCTGGTCAGACGCCGACCTGATCGGCGGGCGTGACCTGCTGGCAGGCGGAACCTGGCTCGCGGCGACAGCGTCACGCGTGGCGGCACTGACTAACGTTCGAGAAAACCAGGCCAACGTTCGAGAGAGTCTGACCCAGACGCCGCCAGGCGCGCCCAGCCGCGGCGAGCTGGTGCGCCAGGCGCTGACGGCCGACGATCCGGCCCGCTGGCTGGAAAACCTGGTCGCGCAAGGCGCCCGGCAATACGCCGGCTTCAACCTGCTGGTGATGACGGGCGGCCGGCTCTGGGCGCTGCATCACAGCCGCCGTGAGACAGTCTGCCGACGGCTGGATCCCGGCCTCCACGGGCTCTCCAACGCCAGCCTGGATACGCCCTGGCCCAAGCTCCTCCGGGCCCGCAATGCGATGCAGCAGGCATTGAGCACGCAGGATTGGCGAGCCGAGATGTGGAGATCGCTGCGCGATACCCGGCCCGCGCCGGACAGCGAACTGCCCGACACCGGTATCGGTCGCGATCGAGAGCGGTTTCTTTCGCCCCTGTTCATCGAGGGAGAGGAGTACGGTACCCGCGCGACCACGCTGGTCACCGTCTCGGCCGGGAGCACCGCGCTGGAAGAACAGCAATTCGGCCCCGGCGGCGTACCCACCGGCAATATCGTCCGGCTGAGGGCGAACGCCGCGGATCAATCCTGAGGCGGCAGCAGGTGCCCGATCTGCCAGTCGTTCAGCCGCTGGCGCAGGTGGGCTCTAACGGCAGCCGTGGTGGGTAGCGAGAGCGTTTCCGACACCAGCGAACGCGCATCCCCGATGCTGACTCGCCGAATCGCCGCTCGCACCCGCGGCAGGCTGGGCGCGTTCATCGACAGCGCATCGAAGCCCATGCCCATCAACAGCAGCGCGCCGGAAGGGTCGCCGGCCAGCTCGCCGCAGACAGAGGCCGGCACGCCCAGTTGCCGACTCTCTTCGGCGAGGCGCGCCAGGGCGTTGAGTACCGCCGGGTGGCAGGCATCGTAGAGGCCGGATACCCGCGCGTTGTTGCGATCGACCGCCAGCAGATACTGGGTCAGATCGTTGCTGCCTACCGAGAAGAAGTCGACGCGATCCGCCAGCGCCGCGAGCTGGTAGAGCGTCGCTGGCACTTCGATCATCACCCCGACCTTGGGCGAGGCGACTTCGATACCGATCTCGGCGAGTTCCTGGCGGGCTCGCGCCAGCAGACGAAGCGCCGTATCCACTTCGTCGACACTGGTGATCATCGGCAACAGGATACGCAGATTGTCCAGTTCGCGAGACGCCATCAGCATGGCACGCATCTGAACCATCAGTACTTCGGGGTGATCGAGAGTAACCCGGATTCCGCGCCAGCCGAGAAACGGATTGGCTTCGTTGATCGGGAAATAGGGTAGATCCTTGTCACCGCCGATATCGAGCGTGCGCATGACGACTGGCAAGGGCGCGAAACTGGCGAGCTGCTCGTGGTAGAGCCGGGTCTGCTCCTGCTCGCTGGGGAAGCGCTCGTTCATCATGAATGGGACTTCGGTGCGATACAGCCCCACACCGCTGACACGCGGCTTGAGCTGCGCCACGGCATCCACCGCCAACCCCGTATTGACCATCAGCGGCATGTTGTGACCGTCGGAGGTCTCGCTCGGCAAGTGCTGCTCGTGCTCCAGCACCTCTGCCAGCGCCAGCTCCTCCTTGATCAGTCTTTCATAGCGCTTGGCCAGCTGAGCATCGGGACGCACGAACAGGCGTCCGCGGTGACCGTCGAGAATCGCCTTGGCACCGTTGATCCGCGGCAGCGGCAGATCGACCATGCCCAGCACAGTCGGGATCCCCATCGCCCGCGCCAGAATGGCGACATGCGAATTGCTGGAGCCCCGGATCGACACCAGCGCGGCGAGCCGCCCCTTGGGCAGCTCACCCAAGGTTGCCGCGCTGATCTCGTCCCCCACCAGAATGGCGTTATCGGGATAGGTCGAGGGCGTCATCTCGTTGCCTTCCTGCAAGTGCGCCAGCACTCGACGTCCCAGATCGCGAATGTCGGTGGCACGCTCGCGAAGATAGCCGTCGTCGACCCGCTCCAGATACTGCGTGTGCCGGCGTACCACGTCGGCAAGCGCCCCCGGCGCCCACTGCCCTTCACGAATGCGTTTCTCGACCTCGTTACCCAACGCCGCGTCCCCCAGCATCTGCTGGTAGACATCGAAGAGCGCCAGCTCTTGGGTGGAAATCCGGCTGGCGAGACGCGCCCCCGCCTTGCGAATGTCTTCACGGACGTGCGCCAGCGCGGCATGCAGGCGTGTGACCTCGGCATCCGGATCGGTCGGAATGAGGTCGGGAACACTATCCAGATCCGCCGGGGGCGCGATCACCACGATCTCACCGATGGCCATTCCGGGCGAAGCCGCCACCCCGGAAAACATCGCCTGGCCGTCGGGCTGAGCGCGGCGGTTGAGCGTGCCGGAGACCAGTGCATGGGCCAGCACGCCGGCCAGCTGCGCCGCCATGGTGACCAGAAACGCCTCGTCGCCTTCGTCGAAGCGGCGCTTCTCCTGCTGCTGAACCACCAGCACCCCGAGCATGCGCCGCTGATGGATGATCGGCACGCCCAGGAAACTGGAGAACCGCTCCTCCCCGGTCTCGACGAAATAGCGGAACTGCGGATGAGAGGGAGCATCCTCGAGGTTCAGCGCTTCCTCGCGCTGCCCGACGAGCCCGACCAACCCCTCGCCGAGACGCAGGGTCACCACGCCCACCGCCTGAGTGCGCAGGCCGATGGTGTCCATCAGTACCAGCCGGTCGCGCTCGCGATCGAACAGGTAGATGGAGCAAACATCGGTGCGCATCGCTTTGCGGATGCGGCGAACCATGGTGGCCAGAGCGGCGTCCAGACTGCGAGCGCCGTTGACTTCCTGGACGATGCGGCGAAGGGTATCGAGCATGAGCCTTTTCTTGTGGGCGAGGAGATCCTCGTGATGGCATCGAGTGGGTGGCCGGGCCGACCCGAAACCGGCCCATGGACCGGTTTCGGATCAGGCGGCAAAGCCCGCGTTTATTGGCGACCCTTCAGTTTGCGCTCCTTCAGTTTGCGCTCCTTCAACTGGTGACCCTTTCAGTTGGCGACCCTACAGCCCGGCCTTTTTTATTGAAGACCGACTCTTTGAAGACCGACTCTCCAGAACGGGTTCGAGACCGGGTGGCTCCTTCGGCGATTCACAACCGCGCCATTTCCTCCAGCGAAAGACGATGAAAATCGGGTGCCAACTCTCGCAGCGCGCGCCGATAGACCTCGCGCTTGAACGAGACGACCTGCCCCAGAGGATACCAGTAACTCACCCACCGCCAGCCATCGAATTCCGGCTTGGGCGTACTATCGACACAAACCCGACTGTCGTGGCAGCGAATTTTCAGTAAAAACCACTTCTGCTTCTGGCCGATACACAGCGGTTTAGAATGCATCCGGACCATGCGCCGGGGGAGACGGTAACGTAGCCATCCTCGCGTACAGGCCACCACATCGACATCCTGGGATGTCAGCCCAATTTCTTCCTCGAGTTCACGGAAGAGAGCCTGATGGGGTGTTTCGCAGGCATTGATGCCTCCCTGTGGAAATTGCCACGCTTCCTGACCCGCCCGACGCGCCCAAAGCAGCTGGCCGTCACAGTTGGCAATGATGATGCCAACGTTCGGCCGAAAGCCATCGGCGTCTATCACAGCGTTCACCTTAGCTCAATCGTCGTTGGGATCATTCTTCCACAAAGCGAGAAAGGGCATCAATACACCTTAAGCCCACCAGCCGTAAAACCTTGAAATAACATCGTTAGCGAGCAGCGACATGGGCAACGTGAGAGGAGTTTGCGATACTGGCGATACTCTTTCGCACGGCCCGGCCGCCGCTACCACCCCTGACACACGAAAACGGGAGTCCCTCTTGAGCCTGGCGATCTTCGATCTCGACAACACCCTGCTGAGCTGTGACAGCGATCATGCCTGGGGCGAATTCCTGATAGAACAGGGCGCCGTGGACGAGGACGCCTATCGGCGCGCCAACGATCAGTATCTTCGCGACTATCAGGCCGGTCAGCTGGACATCATGGCGTACCTGTCGATGGCGCTGAAACCGCTGAGCGAGCACAGCGAAGAACAGCTCGACGCCTGGCACCGACAGTTCATGGCCAGCAAGATCGAACCCCACATCCTGGCAAAAGGCGAAGCGCTGCTGGAATGGCATCGCCAACGTGGCGATTTCCTGTTGATCGTCACCGCCACCAACCGCTTCGTCACCGGCCCGATCGCCCGGCGCCTGGGGGTCGACGATCTCATCGCGATCGAGGCGGAACGTGAAGGCGGCCGCTATACCGGTCGGGTCGAGGGCATTCCCAGCTACCGTGAAGGCAAGGTCACCCGCGTTCGGGAGTGGCTCGAGTCCCGACCCACGCTGAACCTGGACGACGCCTGGTTCTACAGTGACTCGATCAATGACCGTTATCTGCTCGAAGAGGTCGCCACGCCGGTGGCAGTCGACCCCGATGACCAACTCAGAGCGCTGGCCCAGGAGCGGAGCTGGCAGGTGCTGTCCCTGCGCTAGACATCGGCATCATCCGCGCCGGGCGCTCCAGCGGCAGGCCAGAACGCATGAAGCCCCGGCAATGGCCGGGGCTTCATAACGATTCGACAGCAGGAAAAGAAAGCAGCAGAACGAAAGCGGGTCGATAACGGCGAGCAGAAAGATCCGCTCAGATGTTCCGCTCAGTCGGTCCGGACGGACTGGTCGTCCGCCGCCTGGCGTGCCGCCACGGTCGGCGCGTGTACCGCATGCAGACGACTGATCAGCTGATCCTCGAGAAGGAATCGTTCCGTCATCGTCGCACCCAGCTTCTCGAGCCAGCCGGGAAGACGATCGGTGTAGCGCTGGCAGCGTGATGGCGTGGCATATTCGGCATCGAAATCCAGCACCAGCTGCGTCGAGGCGTCGACTCGCGCCAGCAGCTTGTCGGCCACCGTCAGCGCCTCGCGATCCTCGAACGCCTTGGCTTCTTCGCGAAGCTGGGGATAGATCTCGAAGTGTCCGGCGCTGATGTAGTCCATCAGCGCTTCACTGAACGCGTCGATCCGAGGTTTGGACACCGCCGTGACATCGGCATCGCAGAACTCGCGAAGGTCGACCAGCGTCACCAGCATGTCGTAGCGCTGTTCCAGCCAGCGATCGATCAGCGCGTGGACGCCTCCCCAGCGCTCCTGCGCGGTCTTGCAATCTTCCAGCATGATCAGCCTCTCCCTGGTCCCGCGTGAAACTCGTCGCCGGCCGTCCGGCACAACGCCGACCCTGTTTCAGGACGCCTGCCCCATCGGTTCGCGAACCGTTTTGCCACTGTAGCGCACTCGGGACACGATCATCATCACCGGAATGATGGCCATGACGACGAAGCCCAGCAGCGTCCACTGCGGCAGCGTGACACCCCAGAACACGCCCTCCACGACCGCGCACTCGCCGGAACCGTGCAGTACGCGGGCCATCACGTCCCACAGCGGCAGCATGTCCATCATGTAGTCTAAGCCAGGCCCACAGCTAGGCACACTATCCGGAGGTAGGGTCTGCAACCACACATGTCGGCCAGCGACGACGATGCCGCCGAGTACCGCGATCAACGAGAGCACGGCGTAGACCAGACCGCCACCGCGCCCGGGATTGTGGATCGCGCCGATCAGGAAGACGATGCCCGCCGATATCACGGCGACGCGCTGAAAGATGCATAGCGGGCATGGCTCGAGGCCGATGCCGTATTGCAGGAAGAGCGCGACGGCCATCATGAAACAGCACATCAACAGGCCCAGCACACACCATCGGCGAGTGCTAGCCTGCGCCACCCAATGCTCGATTTTCATGTCCTACCCCAATCCATGCCGAATGGCTCGACGTTGACGGCTCACTCCGCAGCAGCCGGCCTCGAATACCGAACTCGACGCCGGGCTTGACGACTGCCGTCGAGCGCGATGAGTTTACTGACTTACGGGTTCACAGACTCACGCTGCGGAACGAGGTTCCCTCGCCCGTTGGAAATAGTCGGCGATGAACTGCGCGAACGAGAGGTGATCCTCGGCCTCGATGTCATGCTGCTGTTGATGCGACGTCTCGACCAGCTGCGCAAACAGCGAGGCGCGCGCCTCGTCCATCGGCGTCGAGCGCCACTCCTCGCCCTGCGACTTGGCCAGATCGGTCACCAGATCGGCCCATTCACCGCCATGCGCTTCCAGCGCCCGCAGCATCTGGGCAGATGGTGTCAGCTCGGGATCATCCAGACGCGGGGCGATCGCGGTGATGGCGGCGACATGGAGGTCATCGCCTTCGATCGCATCAAGCAGCTCGGCGACCTGGCGCAGCCCTTCGATGATCTCGTGCCCGCGGGTGCGCAGTGGCACACGACGTTCACCGATCTGGAGCTCGAGCTCCGGATCGCGCCCCCGCTCGACCACCAGCCGACGATTGTCGTCGAGGCGATCGCACTCTTCATCCGGAATCCACGGGCTCTCGGAGAGCAGGCACCACAGCAGGAAGGTATCCATGAAACGCATCTGCGGCTCATCGATGCCCAGCGGCAGAAACGGGTTCAGATCGAGACAGCGCACCTCGATATATTCGACGCCGCGCGCCTCGAGGGCCTGCGTCGGCGTCTCGCCGGAACGCGCCACACGCTTGGGCCGGATGTCGCTGTAGTATTCGTTCTCGATCTGCAGAATATTGGCACTCAGCTGACGCCAGTCGCCGTCGACCTCGACGCCGATGCGACGATAATCGGGCCACTCGGCGGAAATCGCATGGCGCAGGGTACCCACGTAGTTGGAGAGCGAGTTGAAGCATATCTTCAACTGCTCCTGCACCTTGTTCTGATAGCCCAGATCGGACATGCGCAGACTGGTCGCGTAGGGCGCGTAAAGCGTTTCCTTGCCCAGCGACTGGAGCTTGTCGCAGCGATTGTCGCCACCATCCTTGCCCAGAAAACTGCGATCCAGCGCCGGAGATGCTCCGAACAGATAAAGCAGCAACCAGCTGTTGCGGCGGAAATTGCGGATCAGGTCGAAGTAGCGTGTCGAGCGATAACCCTGCAGCGATTCGTCCTGGCGTCCCTCCAGCTCCTGCAGCAGCGGCCAGATGTCATCCGGCAGCGACACGTTGTAGTGAATCCCCGCAATCGACTGCATGATCCGGCCGTAACGCGCATCGAGTCCCTTGCGGTAGACGTGCTTCATGGTGCCGACGTTGGAGGTGCCGTAGTCGGCAAGGGGGATGCTGTCGTTGCCGTCGAGGCGCGCCGGCATGCTGGCCGGCCACAGCCATTCGTCCTTTCCGTCGAGCTGGCGATAGGTGAAACGAACCAGATCACCGAGAAACGACAGCGCATCGCCGGGTCGACAGTAGACCGGCGTGATGTACTCGAGCAACGCTTCGGAGTAATCGGTCGTGATATGCGGGTGGGTCAGCTTGGAGCCCAGGGCGTGCGGATGGGCGGTCTGCACGATGGCGCCCTTCGGGTCGACACGCAGCCCCTCCTTCTCGATGCCTCGCCGCAGACGGCCAAGCAATCCCTTCTGGGCCGGCGCCATCAGATGGCCGACATTCTTGGCGAGTTGATCAGACACGCTCAACACCTTATCTCATGGGGAGAGTTACGCTCTCCCGTTTTGTCCGTGCGTCGACGGCGCCAGCAGAAGTCATTTTCCGCCGGCCCCGCCTCGGGCCAACCTCCATTATGGAGTCGACGCCGACGCTTTCAAGGCTAACGATTTCGACGAGCCTCAACTCCCGCTCGTTTTCAGGTTCGCCGCTGCGCCTTGCGTAACGCCTCGGCCATCGCTCCCGAGGGCGGCGCGGCTTGACGGTCACCGCCCTGGCGCGAGGATTGATGCCCGCGATTCGCATTGCCGTGACGGGATTTTCCCCCGTCGGTGCGACGCTCGCCAGCGCCCTTTCTGTCATCAGCGCCCTTCTTCTCGCCGGGCGTGTCGCCGAGTCGCATCGTCAAGCCGATGCGCTGACGCGGCACATCGATCTCCATCACCTTGACCTTGACGATGTCGCCCGCCTTGACCACCTGGCGAGGGTCATCGACGAACTTGTCGGCCAGCGCGGAAATATGCACGAGTCCATCCTGATGCACGCCGATATCGACGAAGGCGCCGAAATGGGTCACGTTGGTGACTGCGCCCTCCAGCAGCATGCCGGGTTCCAGGTCGCCGATTTTCTCGACGCCCTCGCGAAACGTCGCCGCCTTGAACTCGGGCCGCGGGTCACGTCCGGGCTTGTCCAGCTCGGCCAGAATATCGATCACCGTCGGCAACCCGAACGCCTTGTTACCCTCTGGCGCGTCATCGACATAGTCCGACGGCTTGAGCGACTTGAGATAGCGGCTGTCCCCGATCAGCCCGCGCAGTTCGCGGCCGTTGCGCTCGGCGATGCGCGCCACCAGTGGATAGGCCTCCGGGTGCACGGCGCTGGCATCGAGCGGATTCGTCCCGTTCATGATGCGCAGGAAGCCGGCGCACTGCTCGAAGGTCTTGGGCCCCAGCCGGTCGACATCGAGCAGCTCCTTGCGAGTCCGAAAGGGTCCTTCGCGATCCCGCCGCGCGACGATATTGTCGGCCAGCATCGTGCTCAGGCCGGAGACCCGAGCCAGCAGCGCGCTGGAGGCCGTGTTGAGATCCACGCCCACGGCGTTGACGCAATCCTCGACCACGGCTTCGAGACTGCGGGACAGATTCACCTGGGAGACATCGTGCTGGTACTGACCCACGCCGATCGACTTGGGGTCGATCTTGACCAGTTCGGCCTGCGGGTCCTGCAGGCGCCGGGCGATCGATACCGCCCCGCGGATCGAGACGTCGAGATCGGGAAATTCCCTGGCTGCCAGCGCGGAAGCGGAGTAGACCGAGGCGCCGGCCTCGCTGACCATCACCTTGGCGAGCTGACGTGGCGCTACCCGCTTGACCAGCTCGGCGGCGAGCCTGTCGGTTTCACGGCTGGCCGTGCCGTTGCCGATCGCCACCAGCGTCACCTCGTGCCGCTCGACCAGCTTGACCAGCGTGGCCAGCGCCTCGTCCCAGCGCTTCTGCGGCGCGTGCGGGTAGATCGTCGCGTGCTCGAGAAAACGCCCGGTTGCATCGACCACGGCGACCTTGCAGCCGGTTCGCAGGCCGGGATCGAGCCCCAGTGTCGCTTGCGGCCCGGCCGGCGCCGCCAGCAACAGGTCCTTGAGATTGGCAGCAAAGACGTCGATCGCCTCCTGCTCGGCACGCTCACGGAGCCGCCCCATCAGCTCGGTCTCCAGATGGGTGTAGAGCTTCACCCGCCAGCTCCAGCGAACCACCTCTTTCAGCCAGCGAGAGGCCGGCTGTTCGGCGCCGAGACCGATGCCCACGTGGCGCGCGATCGCCACCTCGGCCGGATGAATCGGGGCGTCGTCTTCGCCGGCCATGGCCAGCGCCAGCGACAGCACGCCCTCCTTGCGTCCACGAAACATCGCCAGCGCCCGGTGAGACGGGGTCTTGGCCAGGCCCTCGTCATGCTCGAAGTAGTCGGAGAACTTGGCACCTTCCGCCTCCTTGCCCTTGACCACACGGGCGCGAAGCTGGCCGTCTTCCCACAGTCGTTCACGCAGACGGCCGACCAGCTCGGCTTCTTCGCTGAAGCGTTCCATCAGGATCTGCTTGGCACCGTCCAGCGCAGCCTTGGCATCCTCGACACCACGGCTTTCGCCGGTGGCACTGTCGATGAATGCAGCCGCCTCGTGTTCGGGGTCTAGACTCGGGTCGGCCAGCAGGTGATCCGCCAACGGCTCGAGCCCGGCTTCCCGGGCGATCTGCGCCTTGGTGCGACGCTTCTTGCGATAAGGCAGGTAGAGATCTTCCAGCCGCTGCTTGGTCGTTGCCTTGTCGAGATCGGCGCGCAGCGCAGGCGTCATCTGGCCCTGCTCTTCGATCGCTTGCACGATCGCCTCGCGGCGCTCTTCCATCTCGCGCAGATAGCCGAGGCGCTCTTCCAGCGTGCGCAACTGGGTATCGTCCAGGCCGCCGGTGACTTCCTTGCGGTAGCGGGCGACGAAGGGAACGGTGGCGCCGCCATCCAGCAGCTCGACAGCGGCAGCGATCTGATTGGCGCGGACACCGAGCTCGTCGGCGATCAGCGCAATGATTGCGGTTTGGGTGTTGGACATGAAAACCATCGCGATGGGTAGGATCGCGCCACGTTAGCACACAGCCGAGAGCGGCTCACACCTCGAAGACGGTGAAGTGTCGGAAAGCAAACGGGGATGGCCCATGGCCATCCCCGTCATGCGTGGGCGACGTTCAGCGCCGGGATTGTCGATAAAGCACCGCACGGATCTTTTTCGTGAGAGCCGGGGTGAGGCAGTAATGGCCAGCGCGCTTCTTCAGGCGCTAGAGCACCTGCGGGCCGGCCGCCAGGATCTCCGCGTCGATGTCGTCGAACTTGGCGAAGTTGCCGGTGAACTTGGCAATCAACGCATTCATCTGCTCACGGTAGGCGTCCCGATCGCCCCACGCCTCGCGCGGGTCGAGCAGCTTGGCGTCGACCCCGTCCACCGCGACCGGGACGTCGAGGTTGAGCCCCTCGATATGACGCGTTTCGACGTTCTTCAGATCGCCTTCCTGGATGGCACGGACGATGGCACGGGTCGTGGGGATGCTGAAACGGCTGCCGCCCTTGCCGTAGGCACCACCGCTCCAGCCGGTGTTGACCAGATAGACCCGGGATTCGAACGCCTCGATACGCTTGATCAACAGCTCGGCATACTCGTGCGCCGGGCGAGGGAAGAACGGCGCGCCGAAGCAGGTCGAGAACGTCGCTTCCAGGCCGCTGGTAGACCCCATTTCGGTGGAGCCGACCTTGGCCGTATAGCCGGACAGAAAATGGTAGGCCGCCGCTTCCTTGGAAAGCAGCGATACCGGCGGCAGTACGCCGCTCATGTCACAGGTGAGAAAGATGATCGCGCTCGGCTCGCCGCTACGGTTATCCTCGATACGCTTCTCGACGAACTCCAGCGGGTAGCCCGCGCGACCGTTCTGGGTCAGGCTATCGTCGGTGAAATCGGGAACCCGAGCTTTATCCAGCACCACGTTTTCCAGCACGGTTCCGAAGCGAATCGCGTCCCAAATGATCGGTTCGTTCTTGCGCGACAGATCAATAGTCTTGGCGTAGCACCCGCCTTCGAAGTTGAAGACCGTACCCTCGCCCCAACCGTGCTCGTCGTCGCCGATGAGGTAACGGTCCGGATCTGCCGACAGGGTCGTCTTGCCGGTACCGGAAAGCCCGAAGAACAGTGTGGTCTCGCCGTCTTCGCCGACGTTGGCGCTGCAGTGCATCGGCAGCACGTCCTTCTCCGGCAACAGGAAGTTCTGTACCGAGAACATCGCCTTCTTCATCTCGCCCGCGTAGCGCATGCCGGCCAGCAGCACCCGGCGACGGGCGAAATTGATCATCACGGTGCTCTCCGAGCGGGTGCCGTCACGCTGGGGAGCGCAGACGAACTTGGGTGCGCTCAGCACCGTCCATTCGCTCTTGTCCTTCGGATTCCAGTTATCGGGACGCACGAAAAGATTACGCCCGTAGAGGCTATGCCAGGCCTGTTCCGTGACCACGCGAATTGGCAGGTAGTACTCCGGATCGGCGCCGACATGCAGCTCGGAGACGAAAGTGTCACCACCGACCAGATAATCTTCCACTCGCTCCCAAAGCGCATCGAACACGTTGGGTTCGATCGGTCGGTTGACCTGCCCCCAGTCGATCAGATCCGACGTCGAGGGCTCCTCGACGATGAAGCGATCCAGCGTAGAGCGCCCGGTACGCTCCCCCGTCTCGACCACCAGTGCACCGTTGGCAGACAGCACGCCTTCACCTCGCGCGAGGGCATATTCGACCAGCTCGGCCGTGGTCAAATTGGTGTGCGCTTTCGCGGGGCGGGAATCGCCAGCAGCCGGGGCGGTGGCTTGAGAGGTGGTCATTGTCCAGTCCTGGGCTCGAGGGCCTCTGTTCCGTGTCGTTTCACAGCGTTATAGACCCGCCACCCCGATGCCACCGCTCTGGTGGAACCGGTGACTTCGACACCTGGCGGGCGAAAAAGGATCGCCATTATGGCAAAAAGCGACCAGCGCGCAAACGCTGGCCGCCCGATGTCAATTCGGCTTTGATCAAAGCGCCGCCCGGCAAGCATGCCGAGCGCGGCGCACGCCCTAGTGTACGGTCGGCGATGGCGCCTGAGGCGAGTCGATGATCGCTTCGATTTCCGCCGCACTAAAATGGTACTGGGTATGACAAAAATGGCACTGGGTATCGATGGCCTTCTGTTCATCGAGTATCTCGCGCAGCTCGTCGGCGCCGAAGGTGTGCAGGGCGTTGGCGATCCGCTCGCGCGAGCAGGTGCAACCGAATGCCAGCGCCTTGGGCGTGAAGACACGCGTGGTCTCTTCGTGAAACAGCCGATGCAGCACGTCCTGCGCCGGCAGCGTCAGCATTTCCTCGTCGGTGATCGTCGCCGCCAGGTGCACCACCCGATCCCAGGCATCCGGGTCCTTGTTCGAGTGATCGTCCGGCAGCTGCTGCAACAGCAGCCCGGCACTGCGCTGGCCGTCGGCGCTCAGCCACAGCCGCGTGGCTAACTGCTCCGACTGGGCAAAGTACGCTTCCAGACACGCCGCGAGCTGATCGTGCTCCAGTGCCACGATCCCCTGGTAGCGATTGCCCTCGGCGGGGTCGAGCGTGATCACGATCTGACCGTCGCCGACCAGCTGGCGCAGCGTGGCATTGTCGGCGAAGACCTGCTCATCGTCGTAACGCGCAATGGCCCGCAGCTGCCCGCCCGGGCTGGACTCGGCCATCAACACGTCGACGCCCTGCTTGCCCCGGACTTCCACGCTCACGGTGCCGTCGAGCTTGACGGTTTCGGTCAGCAGCGCGACCGCGCTCAACAGCTCGCCCAGCTGCTGGCGAATGGGCTCGGGGTACGCCTGACGCTCGAGAACTTCGCGGTAGGCCGTCTCCAGTTGCACGATCTCGCCGCGCACATTGGTGTCGTCGAATAGAAAGCGTTGGATTTCGTCGTTCATGACTCATATCTCTTCAGACGCTGGGTCCGGACGATATTGCGTCAACGACGCGTCTCATCAATACGGAACCAGCGATGGCAGGTAGGCCAGCGGCGCTGACGCAATTCGCGAACCCGACGGTCAGTCGTCGGTAGGCTGGCGCTGAAAGCGATGGATATCGCGACGCTGGCGCTTGTCCGGGCGTTTGATCGGTGGCTGCATCATCTGATTGGCCAGCTTGCGCTGGTGGGCTTCACGTTCGCGGCGGTCGATGCTCTCCGGCGTCTCGGCATAGAGCTGCTGAGCTTCCGGCGCACCGCGTCGTTGTCCCGACAGCGCGACGACCTCGACGGTCGCATTGTCCCAACCCTGGGGCACTTCGATCAGGGCGCCGATCTCGACGTTGCGGCTGGTCTTGACGCGGCTGCCGTTGTAACGAACCTTGCCGCCTTCGATGGCTTTCTTGGCCAGCTGACGCGTCTTGAAGAATCGCGCCGCCCATAGCCATTTATCGATACGTACCGTTTCACTCATGGGCTTATCATCATGGTTCTGTCACCTCGACCGCTCTAGATGGGGGCCGCTGGCCGCTGCTTCAACCCGCACTTCAACTCGATGCGCCGGGCAACAGTGAGGCGAAACGATCGACAACGGTAAACGTCGGGTGCGGTCTGTCGGCCTTCTGGCTATCCGGCTTGAGAATGCCCAGCAAATGGCCCATGCCGTAGTGCCGAGCGCACTCCAGCACATCGGTATTGTCATCGATGAACAGACTGCGGGCCGGGTCGAACGGGTGCAGCGTCTGCATCGCCTCCCAGAAGGCGGGCTGCTCCTTGGGCGCCCCGACGTCCGCCGACGACACGATGCGATCGACATAGCGGTCCAGGCCGGTCAGCGGGAGCTTGAGCCCGAGACTCTCGCGGTCGGCGTTGGTCGCGAGCACGACTTCGACCGGCGCCGCCGCTAGCCATTCCATGAATGCCAGCGCGTCGGCGCGCCACCCGATCAGGTGCGCGACTTCGCGCTTGAGCGCCACGATATCCACCGAAAGCTCTCGGCTCCAGTGCGCCAGACTGTACCAGTCCAGCGTCCCGCGGGCATCGAGGATGCGTGCCTCCAGCGCGGTACGATGCGAGTCGTCGAGGCGGTGCAGTTCCACGTAGCGACGCGGCAGGTGCTCAAGCCAGAAGTGGCTGTCGAAGTGGAGATCGAGCAGCGTACCGTCCATATCCAGGAAAACGGTGTCGATAGTGTTCCAGTCGATCATCAGGCGACATCTCGGCAATCGGGCGGGATAAAACGTCCCGCAGGGACGCCACCCTCGCCTTCCGGGCGTTGAATGGGTATTTCCCACACGAGCAAGCGTCGATTATTGTACCTAAAGCAACCCGCCCGATGCACGGAGGCCGCATGGCGCCGACAGACTCTTCCTCGCCCCCCTCGATCAAGCCGTCGATTCTCGAGCGGCGCAACGTCGCCCAGAGCGAACTCTTCGCCATCGAGTCGCTCGATTTGCGCTTTGCCAATGGCGCGGAGCGCACTTTCGAACGATTGAAAGGCAAAGGGCGGGGAGCGGTAATGCTGGTGGCGATGCCGGATCCGGATCATGTCCTGCTGATCCGCGAGTATGCTGCCGGTTTCGATGAATATACGTTGACGCTTCCCAAGGGGCTGGTCGATCCGGGCGAAGACATCGTCACGGCAGCCAATCGCGAACTGATGGAGGAGTGCGGCTTCGGCGCCCATCGCATCGAGCCGCTGGTCGAGCTATCGCTGGCTCCCAACTACATGAATCACCGCATCCAGGTGATGTTGGCCAGCGACCTCTACGAAAAGCGTCTCGAAGGGGACGAACCCGAGCCGTTGATCGTCGAAACCCACGCCATCGACGATATCACCGGGCTGCTGGCTCGCGACGACTTTCATGAGGGCCGCGCCATTGCCGCCCTGTTCATTGCTCGCGAAAAACTGCGTGGGGAGCGAGAATCCGAGAGTTGGTGGTAAGGCGCTCGTCTCCACTCATCTTTTCACCGCCCTTCCTGTCACTGCCCTTATTGTCACACCCCTTATTGTCACAGCCCGTCTGGTTACAGTCCCCATAACGACGAACGCCCCGCTTAGCGGGGCGTTCGTGAACAGTAAACTAGGGAACTGCTGCGAGCATTACCTAGTCAACAACGCTTGATCATCAGCGCTAGACGATCAGTTGGGATCGACGTCCTGCGCGGAATCGACGCCGTGGTTGTTTTCCATATCGTCCTGCATCTTGCCCTTGGCGGCGGACTTGTCCTGAGCCGTCGGGCCGTCGGCCTTGAGGCTGCCCGGCTGGGTATTGGCAGAACCGGTCTGCGCATTGTCAGTATCCGGCAGGCTGTTCTCGGACGGCAATGAGCCAGTGCTTTCTCCAGCTGCCGTGGCACCTTGAGCCTTGGTCGGCGCAGAACCGCCAGACTGTGTATTGGCAGACCCAGTCTCGGGGCTGACGTCAGGCGCCTGATCCTGGGCAAATGCACCCGCGGTCGGCAGTGCGATCAGTGCGGCAAAAATGGCGGCGTTGAGCTTTTTCATGAGAATCCTCCGTAATTCATCCTGAAGTAGTGCCCGTCCAGCGACTAGAGGTGGGTGGTAACCCGCTGATCCAGACGCTTGCACTACTGACGACTGCTAGTGCTACTGGTACTGCCTTGCCGAAACAAGTTATACAAAACTTAGTCATAAAACCGCGACTTGGCAAATTTCGATTTACCTCTCCTCGGCGTCATAGCACTCGATGAAGCGACGCGCCGCCGGCGACAGCTCCCGGTCCCGCCGCCAAAGCAACTCGAAGGCAGGATTGGGCGTGCGAAACCGGTAATTCACTCGTCCCACCCGCCCTCGCCCCACCTGTTCTCGAGCGATTCCCTCAGGCAGCAGTGCCAGTACGCCAGAGTCACGTTCCAGCATCGCCAGGATGGCGTAGGTCGATGAAATTTCGATCGACTGCACCGACTGCGACAGGCCGGCGGCGACGAACTCCTGCTCCAGCATCCGCGGCATGCTCACGGGGTAGACGATCCAGGCCTGCCGGGCCAGCGTGGTGAAATCCGGCTCTTCGATCGCGGCTAGCGCATGATGCGGATTGGCCACGACCCACAGCGGTTCGGGGAAATTGCCATGACTATGGTAGTCACCGGGGCGGCGACCGAAATTGGAACGACATAGCGCTACATCGATACGGCCCTGATCGAGCAGACGCAGCAGCCCTATGCTGGTGTCCTCGATGACCTGCAGCGACAGCGACGGCTGTTCGGCACGCACCTTGACGATAGCTTCGACGATCGTCGCGATGGCGCCCATGGTGCCGCCGACCGCCAGATGCCCTCCGTAACCCTGCTGAATGCCGATCATCTCCTCGCGCAGATGCGCCACATCGGTCTGGATCAGCCTGGCATAGCGCACCACGCAGCGTCCCAGATCGTTGGTCTCCAGCCCGCGTGCACTTCGTGCGAACAGCGACGCTCCCAGAGTCGATTCGATCTCGTTGAGCGCTCGCGTCGCACCGGGTTGGGAAATGCCTACCTGCTCGGCCGCCTTGTGGATGGATCCACATTCGTCGAGCGCCATCAACAGCCGCAGCTGGCGCAGACGGAGGCGCGACATCAACGTTTCCAGCGTCGGGGGCATCGAGGAAATCCCTTTATGGCGGGGCCGAGTGGTCAAGGCTTTCGATGAATCGAGACTTTCGATGGATCAAGACTTTAGAGGAATGCACGCACGTTATCACTCGATCAGCAACTCTCAGTAGTGGAAATCACGCCGAAAGGATACCGTGTCGCCAGCCGACAAAATCATGATAAATATCTGATTAAAAAAGAATTTAAACCAAAAGTCGCATAGACCAAAGTGGCAGCCGTAGCCGAGGAGCCAAGCCATGGCACTAATCGAACATACCACCGAGGCGCCCGCCTCGGTCATCCGATTGCATGAGCGCGACGATGTCGTCATCGCCCGTGTGCCGTTACCCAAAGACACCGAGGTGATGCCGGGCGTCATTCTGACGAGCGCCGTGCCGGCCGCCCACAAGATCGCGCTGCGCTCGCTTCAGACGGGCGACATGATTCGCCGCTACGGCCAGATCATCGGTCGTGCTACTCGACCCATCGCCGCCGGCGATCATGTTCACGTCCACAATCTCGGCATCGGCGACCTGGAAGGCGCCGGCCATGAGCAGGGCTATTCGAAGGACTATGCCATCGGCACCGAAATCAATCCGGTCGAGCCAGTCGCCCCCGCCACCACTTTCATGGGTATTCCGCGAGCGGACGGGCGCGTCGCGACCCGCAATTACATCGGCATTCTCACTTCGGTCAACTGCTCCGCCACGGTGGCTCATGCCATCGCCGACCATTTCCGCCGCGACGTCCATCCCGAGGCGTTGGCACCCTACCCGAACGTGGATGGCGTGGTTGCCCTGACTCATGGCGTCGGCTGTGCGGTGGCCGCGGATGGCGAAGCGCTGGAGATGCTGCGCCGTACGCTTGCCGGCTACGCGCGCCACGCCAATTTCGCCGCCGTCCTGGTGATCGGACTGGGCTGCGAGACCAATCAGATCGATGCGCTGATCGAATCCCAGGGTCTGAAACCGGGACCCAAGCTGCACCCATTCACCATCCAGCAGATCGGCGGCACTACCAAGGCCATCGCCGAGGGCATTCATCACATCAAGCAGCTGCTGAAAGAGGCCAACGAAATCGAACGCACGCCATGTTCGGTGGAGCATCTCCGCGTCGCTCTGCAGTGCGGCGGATCCGACGGTTACTCCGGCATCACCGCCAACCCGGCTCTGGGCGCCGCCGTCGATCGACTGATCGCCCACGGCGGCAGTGCCGTGCTCGCCGAAACACCGGAAGTCTATGGCGCCGAACACCTGCTGACACGACGAGCAGTCAGCCCTGCGGTTGCTCACAAGCTGATCGCACGCATTCACTGGTGGGAGGAGTTCTGCCGGGTTCGCGGGGCCTCGCTCGACAACAACCCCTCGGCCGGCAACAAGGCCGGCGGATTGACCACGATCCTCGAGAAATCGCTGGGTGCCGTGGCCAAGGCGGGCACCACGCCACTGGTCGAAGTTCTCGAATATGCCGAGCCGATGCGCGAACGAGGTCTGGCGTTCATGGACTCCCCCGGATTCGATCCCGTCTCCGTCACCGGCCAGGTCGCCAGCGGCTGCAATCTGATCGCCTTCACTACCGGCCGTGGCAGCGCGTTTGGCTGTGCCCCGGTCCCTTCGATGAAGCTCTCGACCAACAGCGCCCTATGGCATCACCAGTCGGACGACATGGATATCAACTGCGGCGCCCTGCTCGACGGCGACATCGAGTTCGAGCAGCTCGGCGAACAGATCTTCCAGCGCTTTCTGACCCTGGCTTCCGGCGAACGCAGCCGCAGCGAACGTCACGGCTACGGCCAGCAGGAGTTCGTGCCCTGGCAGATCGGTGTCATCACCTGAGCGTCGACGCGCCACCATTCAGTGCCTGACGCAAAACGCCTCGAGCCAGCAAATGCTGGCTCGAGGCGTTCACGTTCGACGCGGAGATCGCTGCTCGGGTCAGGACAGCCTGACGACCTGCCCGGTTTCTGCGCTTTGAACACCGGCTTCCAGCAAACGCATGACTTCGAGCGCCTCTTGCGCCGTCACCGGGAGCGGAGCGACGCCCTGGATGGCGTCGAGGACACCGGCGTAGTAAGCCAGATAGTCACCCGGCAAGGTCGCAATCTCATGCAGCTCTGGCTGACCGCCCTCGCGCACCTGGCCGATCGTCATCATGCCGTGGCGCCAGTCCTCACCCCATTGTGGCGAGGGCAGCCGGTCGCCACGCTTGAGCATGTCTTCCTGCGGGTCGAGGCCGTGCTTGATGTAGCTCGCCCGGGTCCCGTGAACGGTAAAGCGGGCCCCGGGAGCCGGCACCAGCGTGCCGCCATGCAGGACCACTCGAGATTCGTCGTAGCGCAGCACCGCATGAAAATAGTCGTCGACCTTGGCGCCTTCGCGCTGGCAGGCCAGATCGAGCGAGATCGACTCCGGCGTGCCGAACAGCACCAGACTCTGGTCGAGCAAATGGGAGCCGAGATCGAACCAGGCGCCGGCGCCGGGCGCGGGGTCCTCGCGCCAGCGCTGGACGACATCCGGCCGGAAGCGATCGAAATGCGATTCGAAATGCACGATCTTACCCAGCGAATGACTGTCGATCAGATCGCGCACCGTCAGGAAATCGGCATCCCAGCGCCGATTGTGAAAGACAGACAACAGACGCTCGGCCTTTTCGGCCTGGTCGCACAGCTTGCGCGCCTCGTCCGCCGTCACCGTAAACGGCTTGTCGACAACGACATGCTTGCCCGCCGCCAGCGCCTCGCTGACCAGCGGGTAGTGCGTGGCATTCGGCGTGGGAATGACGACCAGATCGATATCGTCGCGAGCGAACAGCGCCTGGGGTGTCGGCTCCACCGGCACGCTCGGCCAGTCGGCGTGGACCTTGTCGGCGTCTCGGCTCGCCACGGCGACCAGAGCAAGCCCGTCCTGGGCGGAGATCAAGGGCGCGTGGAAGCGTTTGCCAGCCATACCGTAGCCAACCAGACCCACACCGATGGTTCCCTTCATGCAGAGGTCCCTTAAAGATGAGTTCGCGATCGCTTCGCGGGCGGTTCTACAGCCAGCTTTTGAGTCAAACCCGGCGAAGCACGTAATCGCTTAGGGTATCGCAACTTGCCGGGCAATGATCTCCCCAAAACGGTGGGGCCGATACCCACTGCAGGCTCGGCGATCTCTCGCGGCGACATACCGGCACCGTCTTTCACCACCGGCTCCGCTTGCCATCTCAAGCCTCGGCGACAGCCAGTCTCGGCCGCCTCTGCTGCCACGCGACCGGCAGTCTCGCCTCCAGCCAGTGGCGCATGGGCGCCACCACGAAGCGTTGCATCAATAGCGCCAGCACGACGATCAGCGCCAGGTGGAAAACCATGGTCCAGAGCGGGATCGCGAATTTCAGCGCCGCGTTGCCGCTATCCACGACCCAGCCCTCGTGCCACCACTGGAGCAGCCAGCGCGTGGCTCTGGCCGTTGGCCCGATCAGCGGCGTGTGCAACGCAAAGATGCACAGCGCCGACTCACCCAGCCGCTGCGCCCAGGCTCTCACCGTTGCGCTGTTCGGTGTCGCGAATGCACTCGCACTCAGCAACACCAGCGCCTGGAATGGCAACAGGAAGCCGTTGTGGGTCAGATAGTAGAGGTGCAATCCATCCAGCTTGAGCAGCCACACCCCGATCGGTACCCCGCACAGACCCAGCGCCAGCACCGGATAGCGGAAACGGCGGATCAGATCGCTCACGCGGTCAGACTGCCAGGCACGATAGAGCACGATCCCCGCCAGGAATTCGGGCAGCCGGAACAGGGGATTACGATGAAGAACGCCGACCGTGACGTAGTCGAACGCCCCCGCCAGGGTCGCCAACAGCGGTCCCAGCGCATAGAGCCCCCAGATAGCGACCAGTACCAGCCCCCAACGCTGAACACGCATGAGCCGGGGGGCCAGCCAAGGGAAACAGGCATAGAAGAAGAGTAACGCCGAGATCGACCAGGAGGCGCCGTTGAGCCACAAAAAGCGCGGCTCCCAGGCCTGCAGTAGCGTCAACTGCAAGGCGATGTGCTTGAGCGCCCCGGGCCAGGAGAGGCGCTCCGAAAACGCCGCCTGCGCTTCGTCACTCAGCGGATAGTAGGGGTGCGTATTGAAGTAGACATAGACCCCTTCGGGGCGGATGGGATACTGAAGCAGCAGCAGACCGATCGCCAATAGCATGGTGATGACATGGATCGGATAAAGATTGCAAAGCCGCTTGGCGACAAAGGCCGGGCCACGCATCTTCATCTCGCCGGCGTCGTCCAGCGCCACATGAGCGAGCAGAAAGCCCGACAGCATGAAGAACGTGCTGGTCGCGAAGAAACCCATGCCGATGAAACTTCTCAGCATATCGGGCATGCCGTCGTAGATGCCGCCGAAATGGTAGGCCACCATCCACAGCGCCATTAAAAACCGCAGCCACTCGAGACCGTAATAACGCTGCCGCTTGCTCGTGGCCATGATGCGACCTCCTTTCGGCGTCACCGCGAACGGCAGCAACCCGATCTGCAAGACAAGGCGAGAAAATCAGCCCTGTCGATATGAATGGCGCGGCCAGGACGACTGCCATCGAAGCGCCGAGACCGGCTCGAAGGCATACTGAAGAGAGTTGAAATACCGATGCAGGACCCTATTTTTAGCCGCGCGAATGGTGCCACCACTGCAAGCAAAGTGTAATCGAACGGCAACGAAAATCCTCTTTCGACACTGGGAATCACCGAGATTTACATAAATCTCGACGACTGTCGCCGAAGACCGACACAATATCATCGTCGCGTGCCATGCACCGGGACGCGCCGGGATGCGCTAATCTGGGACTAAGCGGTTCGTCATGGCAGCCAATCGAATATGCTGGCTGCCCGAATGCCCTTTACTCGCATGCTATCCATCGCCAGGAGTCACCATGAGTCAGCATCCCCCCATCGCTTTCATCACCGGCGCCACGTCAGGCTTTGGCCGCGCCTGCGCCCACCGGTTTGCCGAGGCCGGCTGGGCCCTGGTGCTGACCGGTCGCCGGCAGGACCGGCTGGAAGCGGTCAAGCAGCAGCTGCAGGATCAGGTCCCGGTGCATATCGCAACGCTGGATGTCCGCGAGCGTGACGGCATTGCCAAGGTGGTCGAGGAACTGCCGGCGGCGTTCAAGGCGGTCAAGGTTCTGGTCAACAATGCGGGACTGGCGCTGGGTGCCGGACCTGCACAGGAGGCCAACCTGGACGACTGGCAGACCGTCATCGACACCAATATCACCGGACTGGTCAACGTCACGCGCACGCTGCTGCCGACACTGATCGATGTCGGCCGCGGTGCGGCGATCATCAATATCAGTTCCACGGCCGCGCTGTGGCCCTATCCGGGTAGTCACGTCTATGGCGCATCCAAGGCGTTCGTCAATCAGTTCTCCTACAACCTGCGCTGCGATCTCAAGGGAACCGGGGTTCGCGTCACCGACATCGCGCCGGGCATGTCGGAAACCGAATTCACCCTGGTGCGGATGAAGGGCGATCAGAGCGCCCATGACAAGCTCTACGGCGGCGTCGAGCCGATCCAGCCGGAAGACGTGGCCGAGCAGGTCTTTCTCGCCGCGACCTTACCGCCGCATCTCAACATCAACCGTCTCGAGCTGATGCCGGTGTGCCAGTCGTGGGGCGGTCTCGCCGTTAACCGGGACTGACGGACGAATACCAGGCAGGCCGAATGGAGCCGCCTAGACAGTGCTGGAAATCCGTCGGCACGCGCCGCATGATGCTCCGTCACGCAGAGCCTCATGCGTCGCGCGGCTTCGCGCAAAGCGGATATCAACAACGACAACGCAATCGTAATCACGGATCGACATGACTGAATCTTCCCCCGCAGCGGCATCGTCCGCTCGCGAACGGCAACCGCTATGGCTCACCGCGGCCCCTGGGCTGTTCCTGTTGTTGTGGTCACTCGGATTTCCGGTCGCCAAGATCGGCACGCAGCACGTCGATCCGCTGCTGTTTCTGGGGCTGCGATTCGTTCTCGTGCTGCTGATCATGCTGCCCGTCTGGCTGTGGCTGCGCCCACCCATGCCGACCCGACTCAGCGCCTGGGGCCATCAGGCGGTGGTCGGATTTCTGATCCAGACCGTCTACTTCGGCTGCTGCTACAGCGCTTTCGCACTGGGCAGCTCCGCCGGCGTCGTAGCGCTGATCGTGTCACTGCAGCCGGTACTGGTCGCCCTCGCCGCCCCGGCGATGGTCGGGGAAACCATCGGCACGCGACGCTGGATCGGTTTCGCACTGGGCCTGATCGGCGCCGTGGTGGTCATTCTGGGGCGCTCGACGGTGGAAGGCATCACCACCGGCGGGCTGTTGCTGGCGATCGCGGCCCTGATCGGGATGAGCGGCGCGACGCTCTACGAAAAGCGCTACGGCCAGCCGCTGCACCCGGTCAGTGCCAATCTCATCCAATACTTCACCGGGCTGATCACGACCCTGCCGCTGATCGTATTGTTCGGTCACTTCACGCTCGAGTGGGATGGCGCACTCGTCGGATCACTGGCCTATCTGGTCATCGGGAACTCGCTGATCGCCATCTCGCTGCTGCTGGCGATGATCCGGCGTGGCGAAGCCTCGCGGGTTTCGGCGCTGTTCTACCTGGTGCCGCCCTGCGCCGCCCTGTTCTCGTGGTGGCTGATCGACGAACCGATGCCGCCGATCGCCTGGCTGGGCATGGCCATCGCCGCCGCCGGCGTCGCCCTGGTCAGTAGCCGACGTCAACGCCGCTGAAGCAGACACTCGACGTTGACGACACAAGGCTCCCGACCCAACATGAGCGATGATTGAGAAATTGCTTAACCATCAGGTCGATCCCATCATGTCCACTGCCGACGAGCGCCAAGCGCTCCACCTGCCCGAAGGGCACGCCAAGCTGCTACTTCACTCCTGCTGCGCTCCCTGCTCCGGAGAGGTCATGGAAGCGCTGCACGCCTCGGGTATCGACTACGCGATTTTCTTCTACAACCCGAATATCCATCCCAAGAAGGAGTATCTGCTGCGCAAGGAAGAGAACATTCGCTTCGCCGAGCAGCACGGCATTGAATTCATCGATGCCGATTACGATACCGACAACTGGTTCGCCCGCGCCAAGGGGATGGAGTACGAGCCGGAACGCGGCATTCGTTGCACCATGTGCTTCGACATGCGTTTCGAACGCACGGCGCTTTACGCCAAGGAGAACGGCTACACGTTGATTTCCAGCTCGCTGGGCATCTCGCGCTGGAAGGACATGAATCAGATCAACGACTGTGGTCACCGCGCCGCGGCGCCTTACGAAGGGCTCGAGTACTGGGATTACAACTGGCGCAAGAAAGGCGGATCGAAACGCATGATCGAGATCAGCAAGCGCGAGCGCTTTTATCAGCAGGAGTATTGTGGCTGCGTCTATTCGCTACGCGACTCCAACCTCCACCGCAAGGCGCAGGGCCGCGACCTGATCCAGCTCGGCGTGCAGTACTACGGCGACGACGAGTGACGCTCGCCCTCCCCATCAGCTTTTCGCTATCAATAGCGCGCCAGCGCCGATCATCAGCGAACCGGCGCCCCGGTTCAATCGGCGCTGCGCCCGTGGCGAACGCAGGGCTCTCCTAGCCCTTGCAGCACCGGCAGCGACCAGACAGAGCCCCGCCATCAGACCCGGGACCGTCAGCACGACCAACAGCGCCAGAGAGGAGCCGCCGAGCCGCTCCAGATCGACGAACGTGGGAAGAAAGGCGATATAGAACAGAATCACCTTGGGGTTGGATGCGGAGATCAGGACTCCCTGCGCCACGCCGGCCAGATTGCCGCCAGATTTACCGGGCGATAACACCTCGGCGTTCTGCACCGGCGCTCTCCATAGCTTCCAGCCGAGATAGAACAGATACAGCGCGCCCAGGATTCGGATCACGCCAAAGAACTCGCCCCAGTGTTCGGCGATTGTCGCCAGGCCGAACGTCGCGAGCAGCAGATAGAGCACGTCGCTGATCGTCATCCCCACTGCCATCGGCAGGCACCGGCGGAAACCGGCATTCACACCCGTGGCGATCAAGGCGAACACGCCCGGGCCGGGGGTGATGGCAAACAGGAAGATGGCCAGCAGGTAGGTGGCGGCGCTCTCGATGGTCATGGCGTTCAGCAATCCGATATCGATGAGCGCTGATTGTCTACTTCGAAAAAGGGGCAGCGCAAGTGCGCTGCCCCTTTAAAGCCCCTATTAGATACCGCCGGTTGTCGACGCTTCAGCGGCCGAACACGATCTTGGCCACGTCCGGGTAGACCTTGGCGAAATGCACGGTCATTCCCGCCTTGAGATAATCCGGCAACTCGTCGTAGTCGCGCTTGTTGGCCTCCGGCAGAATCAACTCGAAGATGTCGCTACGACGCGCAGCGATGACCTTCTCGCGGATACCGCCGACCGGCAGCACCTGCCCGGTCAGCGTCAGCTCGCCGGTCATCGCCAGCGGCCGGTCGATGCTCTGATTGCGGGCCAGCGACATCAGCGCCGTGGTCATGGTCACACCGGCGGATGGACCATCCTTGGGCGTCGCGCCCTCGGGCACGTGCAGGTGGATGAAGGCCTCGTTGAAGAAGTCGGCATCGGCGCCGTATTCGCCCAGGTGTCCCAGCGTGTAGCTGTAGGCGATGTTGGCCGACTCCTGCATCACTTCGCCCAGCTTGCCGGTCAACTTGAAGCCACGCGTCAGGGCGTGCACCTTGGTGGCCTCGATGGGCAGCGTTGCCCCGCCCATCGAGGTCCAGGCCAGGCCGGTCACCACGCCCACGCCCTTGAGTACCTTCTCCTTGCGGAACAGCGGCGCGCCGAGAAACTCTTCCAGGTTGTTGACCGAGATCTTGACCGTCTCCTGGTCCTGCTCGAGCATCTTGACCGCCGCCTTGCGCACGATCCGGTGAAGCTGCTTTTCCAGCTGACGCACGCCCGCTTCCCGCGCGTAGCCTTCGATCACCTGCCTGAGCGCGGTATCGGTCAGGTTGATGCGCTTTTTCGGGATCCGGTCCCGCTTCAGCAGCTTCGGCCACAGATGATGCTTGGCGATCGCCACTTTCTCTTCGGCGATATAGCCGGATAGCCGGATCTGCTCCATTCGATCGAGCAGCGCCGCCGGAATGGTATCGAGCTGGTTGGCGGTGCACACGAACAGCACCTTGGAGAGATCGAGGCGCACGTCGAGATAGTGATCGAGGAAATCGACGTTCTGCTCCGGGTCGAGCACCTCGAGCAGCGCCGAAGCCGGGTCGCCCTGGAACGACTGCCCCATCTTGTCGATCTCGTCGAGCATGATCACCGGGTTCTCGACCTCGACCTCCTTGAGCGCCTGTACAAGCTTGCCCGGCATCGCGCCGATGTAGGTGCGCCGGTGGCCCTTGATCTCGGCCTCGTCGCGCATGCCCCCCACCGAGAAGCGGTAGAACTTGCGACCCAGGGCATCGGCGATCGAGCGCCCGACGGAGGTCTTGCCGACGCCCGGCGGGCCGACGAGCAGCACGATCGAGCCGCCGACATCGCCCTTGAACGAGCCTTCGGCCAGGAACTCGATGATCCGTTCCTTGACGTCGCTGAGCCCGTCATGATCGCGATCGAGCACGCCACGCGCGCGCTTGAGATCGAGCTGATCCTGCGAGGTGATGCCCCACGGCAGCGAGGTCAGCCAGTCGAGATAGTTACGGGTGGTGCCGTACTCCGGCGAGCCGGTCTCCAGTACCGACAGCTTGTTGAGCTCGTCGTCGATGCGCGTCTGCACCCGCTCGGGCACCTGGAGCGCCTCGAGTCGGTCGCGGAAGGTGTCGACATCGCTCTCGCGATCGTCCTTGGAGATGCCCAGCTCTTTCTGGATCACCTTGAGCTGCTCGCGCAGGAAGAATTCGCGTTGGCGCTCCTGCATCTGCGAGTTGACCTGCTCGCTGATCTGATTCTGCAGCTGGGCGACCTCGATCTCCTTGCGCAGCAGCGGCAGTACCTTCTGCATCCGATCCATGATCGGCAGCGTCTCGAGCACGCTCTGCAGCTCGCGCCCCTTGGCCGAGGTGATGGCGGCGGCAAAATCGGTCAACGGCCCGGGCTCGTGCGGGCTGAAGCGGTTGAGATAGCTCTTCAGCTCTTCCCCGTAGAGCGGATTGATCGGCAACAGCTCCTTGATGCCGTTGATCAGCGACATCGCGTAGGCGCGGGCTTCCTCGGCTTCGGCATCGACCGGCTCCCGGGGATAGGAAACCTCGACCAGATACGGCGGCGTCTTGGAGAGCCAGCGATGAATGCGAAAGCGCCGCACACCCTGGGCAATGAACTGGATCTGGTGTTCTTCGTTCTGGTTGCGGTGGACCTTCACCGCCGTGCCGATCTCGGGAAAGCTTCCCGGCCCCAGCTCGTCCATGCCCACGTCGCCCACGAACGCGACCCCTACCATGTGATGGGGCGTGTTACCGACTCGCTTCATGGTCTCTTCCCAGCGCTGACGCTGAATGATCAGCGGCTGCACCTGGGCGGGAAAGAACGGACGATTGTGAATGGGGAGAAGATAGATCCGCTCCGGCAGGGAGTCGCCGGACGGTACGATAGCGCCGCGGGGCGAGTGCTGCGCCTCCCCATCGGCATTGATCGACTCCTGGCTGGTATCGAAAGTGTCCGCGGAATCCCGATTATGTTCGCTCATCATTCACCCTGAGTTCGTGGCCAGTTCTGGCCGAATGATCAAGGGATGCGGGCAGCGAGGCAGGAGTTCAAGGTAAAGGCACGGGATAAGGGCATAAATAGACAGGCCGGACTCGAGGGCCCGGCCTGTCTGAAACGCCATTTCCGTCGATTCAGCGAAACGAGCTACGGCAACAGCGGCATCTGCTGGCCGTTGATTTCGAGCACGCCGTCTGCGAGTTTTATCTGCAACGGATCGCTGCTCATCGGCAGACCGAGGTACATCAGCAGTATTGCCGGTGCGCCCTCGAGCGTCAGTTGCCCATCGAGCCGCCGGGTCAGTTCGCGTCCCATCGCCTCGTCGCCCATCGTATCGAAATTCCAGCTTTCGATGCCGTTGCCATCGATACCCAGCTCGCCCTGGCCACGCATCTTCATCCCCAGCATCGGGCTGTTGGCGGTAAGGCGATCCAGCGAAAGACGGGGCGATCCTGCCAGCAACTTTTTCATCGACGGTCGCAGCGGCGCCATTGCGGACTCGAGCGCCTGATCGTCATCGGCGTCGATGGCCGACTGAATCCGGGGCAGGTTATCGTCGAGTGCCGCTGCCAGCGCGCGGTAGCCATCGCCGTCGACATGATCCAGGGTCAGCTCGAGGCCGCCGTTGAACATCGACTGGTCCCGCATCCGGGTATCGCCGACATCCGCCTGCACATGCAGCGTCAACTGCTGCGGGTCGAGCTTGGCATCCAGCGTGTAGCCGAGATCCTTGCTGACCACGCTCGGACCGCCGGCGGGCGTGACCGTGGCGGCGGCGATGGCAAGCGTCACCGACTGCTGGAACGCCTGATCGTCGCCTGCGAACGTGCCGGATAGCGTGGTGTTCTCGATCAGGATATCGCTCCGATCGTCGGCCAGTCGCAGACGCGGTGCCTGGCCGTTCAGGGTAACCTTGTCGCCCGCCTGCTCGATGTCCATCTCGAGCCCGTCAAACTCGAGCTGCATGTCGCGGGGCACAGTGGTTTCCCCGGCACCGCCCTCTCCAGGCACTTCACCAGGCACTTCACTTGCCGGTACGCTGACGGTCTGCGAGAAGCCGGGTAACGTGAAGTGCGCCTCCAGTTTCTGGTCGCGGGTCAGAAAGCGTCCGTTCCAGGTCAACGACCCCTCGCTCTTGAGCACGTCACCGAATAGCGTCTCGCCGTCGCTGCCCCTCACCTGCGCTTCGCCTTCAAGGGTCGTTTCCAGCAGGCCATGGCCAGCCTCGTACGGCACCTCGACCAGGACCGGATCGGCATCGGTCGACGCCATATAGCGTGCCTCGATCCGACCGCTGGAGTGGAACCAGCCGATGTCGATATCGTCGCGCGACACCTGCCAACCGGGCCGAGCGTCGAGTCTCGCGACCAGCTTGTCGATCTCGCTATCGAAACGCTGGCTGGAATAGGCCTGCGCCCCCAGGTAGCCGCCGCCGGCCAACACGATCACGACTGCTCCTGCGATCATCCATTTACGCATGCACTGCTCCGGACGTTGGCAATAGAAACGCTGTTAGGGAACCACTGCATAAATGCCTGCACGCGCGAATGGCTGCGTTGCGCGGTACCGGTGCGCCGGTCTGATCGGAACTCGCCTAGCCCCATGTCATGTCTCGTTCTCTGCGGGCCGTGCGCCTTGCCCTTCATCGCCTTCGGCAATTTATTCAGCGTTTCCTTAAATCCACACTGACTCGTCCTGCATGGGGAGTCGTCTTGTTTCGCTCGTGGCTCGTGGCTCGTGGCTCGTGGCTCGTGGCTCAGTGCAGCCAGAACCAGAGGTGCATGGTGCTCCAGGCGTAGACGCCAGCCAGGATGTCATCGAACATGATGCCGATCCCTCCCGCAACGCGACGATCGACCCAGCGGATCGGCCAGGGCTTAAGAATGTCGAACACGCGGAACACCACGAAACCCCACAACGCGGCCTCCCAGGAGAACGGCACCGCCGCCATGGTCAGCCAATAACCGACGAACTCGTCCCAGACGATGCCGGAATGGTCGTGAACGCCGAGGTCGCGAGAGGTGGTCTCGCAAAGCCAGATGCCGACCAGCGTCGCTATGCCCATCAAGCCCAGATAGATCGTCAACGGCAGACCCGAGAGCAGCCAGTAGAACGGAATCGCGGCCAGGGTGCCGAAGGTTCCGGGCGCGAACGGCACCGCACCGCTGCCCAGCCCAAAGGCCAGGAAATGTGTCGGACGGCGCCAGACGCTCGAAGGAGCCCGATTCATGAGACGATCTCCGGGAAGTGGTCCCAGCCGCGGTGCGCCAGATAACGCGGCGCGACTCCCTCGATGCCTTCACCGGCAACGACTCGGCCGATGGGCGTCAACGGCAGATGCAAAGGAGCGAGCCGGCGCTGGGCCTCGGCCAGATCGGCGGCCGAAAGCGTTACCAGCAGTTCGTAGTCGTCGCCGCCATTGAGAACCCGCTCGCGAACATCGTCCAGCTCAAGAATCGCCCGCAGCGGCGTCGCCAGCGGCAAGGCCTCGAGGTCGAGCCGCGCGCCGACACCGGACGCCGCCAGCACGTGCCCCAGATCCGCCAGCAGGCCATCGGAAACGTCGATCGCGCTGCTGGCCAGCCCCCGCAACGCTTCACCGGCCGCCAGGCGTGGCTCAGGGCGTAGATAGGCCTCGAGCAACGGGTGATCGGACTCCTGCTCGCCGCGCTGCCAACGCTCGAGCCCGGCGGCGGCACGACCGGGATAGCCGGTCACCGCGATCAGATCGCCCTCCCGCGCGCCGCTACGCCGCAATGCCGTGCCGGCCGGCAGCTCGCCATGCACAGTCACGCCGATCGTCAGCGGACCTCGCGTGACGTCGCCGCCGATCAGTTCGCAACCGCTGCGGTCGGCCAGTTCACGAAAGCCCTCGGCGAACGCCGCCAGCCATTCGGCATCGGCCGCGGGCAGCGTCAGCGCCATGCAGCACCAACGCGCCTTCGCGCCCATCGCCGCAAGATCGCTCAAGGCAACGGCCAGGGCCCGATGACCGATGGCCGCCGGCGGGGCATCTTGGGGAAAGTGGACATCGACCACGGACGTATCGACGCTGATCGCCAGCTGATGCCCGGGGGACGGCGTCAGCACGGCGCAGTCGTCGCCGTTTCCGACGACGACGTCGCTACGCTCCGGCGCCGCGGGGCGCGACAGGTAGCGTGCGATCAGCTCGAATTCGCTCGACGAAGCGCGATTCATATCAACGACGGCGAGCAGCGACCTCGGCGCCCCGAAGTCGCGAGGCGAGCTTGTCGAGAGTGCCGTTGACGTATTTGTGACCATCGGTCGCGCCAAAGATCTTGGCCAGCTCGACCCCTTCGTTGATCACCGCGCGGTAGGGAACTTCGGGACGATGCTTCAGCTCGTAGGCGCCGAGGCGCAGAATGGCGAGTTCGATCCGGTCGAGGTCTTCCAGCCGTCGGTCGAGCAGCGGCGCGATGGCCGCGTCCAGCTCGGCTTTCTGGTTGGCGGTATTGTGCAGCAGGTCATGGAACAGCGCCTGGTCGGCGATCTGCATCACCTTGTGCCAGTTTTCGTGATCCTCGAGATCGTCATCGCCGACCTGGGCGCGAAATTCGGCCTCGACGGCGGTGATCGACTTGCCGGTCATCTGCCACTGATAAAGACCCTGAACGGCCAGTTCGCGGGCGGCGCGGCGCGATTCCTGAGCCGGTGACGGCTGCCGTGACGGTGTACTCATGCCTCGCCTCCCAGTCGCTTGAACAGAGATACCATTTCCATTGCCGCCATCGCCGCTTCGGTGCCCTTGTTGCCGGCCTTGGTGCCGGCGCGCTCGATCGCCTGATCGATCGAATTGACCGTCAACACGCCGTTGGCGATCGGGGTTCCGAACTCGAGTTGCAAGCTGCTGAGCGAAGCATTGCAGTTGCCCGCCACATATTCGAAGTGCGGTGTGCCGCCACGAATCACCGCTCCCAGCGCCACCACGGCGTCGGGTCGAGAAACCTGCAGCACGCGCTTGACCGCCAGCGGCAGTTCCCAGGCGCCCGGAACATGAATCAGCTCGATGTTCTCTTCACTGACGCCATGGCGCGTCAGGCTGTCGACGGCACCTTCGACGAGGCTATCGACGACGTGGTGATTGAAGCGTCCCACGACGATGGCGTAGCGGCCATCGACATCGGTGAACTGACCTTCCAGTTGAGCGATCGGTTGCATTGTCGGTTTCCGGATACACTGCGGTCAGGTTCATCACGCATTCGAACCTGACACACGATAAAACAGTCTGATTGGCCGGCGCCAGACGCTGGCGCTCGGCGCGCGAAGCCGGCCATCTTACCATGGCCGCGCGGCCTGGCTATCCTCACCAGGATGGCGAGATATTGACTCGTGCTTCGCTCAGGCGTCGCCGCTGACCAGCTCGACCACTTCCAGATCGAAACCGGACAGCGCGGAGAAGCGCCACGGCGAGCTCAAAAGCCGCATCTTGCCGACGCCGAGCTGACGCAGGATTTGCGCGCCGGTGCCGATCGACAGGAAATTCCCCGAGCCGTCGGAGGCGCTGGAACGCGGTGAAGCGCGCCGCCCCAACAGCACGTCGAGCTGCTGTTTGAAGTCGCCCTCGGGGCGGGCATCGTCGAGCAGCACGAACACGCCGGCTTCCGCCCGAGCGATCTCGGCCAACGCGGTATGAGCCGTCCAGTGGCTGTCCGCTCGGCATAGCGCCAGCAGGTCGCGAAGCGTATCCCCGCCATGCACGCGCACCGTCGTCGCCGAGTCAGGCTCGGGTTTGCCCTTCACCAGCGCCAGGTGATGCTTGTCCTGAATGGTGTCGTGGAACACGTGCAGCATCATCTCGCCGAAGGCGGTCGTCACCGGCGTCTGCTCCACCGCGTCGACGGTGCGCTCGTTGAGCATGCGATAGTGGATCAGATCGGCAATGGTGCCGATCTTGATGTCGTGCTCGGCGGCGAAGCGCTCGAGCTCCGGACGCCGCGCCATGCTGCCGTCGTCGTTCATGATCTCGCAGATCACGCCGGTCGCCTCGAATCCGGCCATGGTCGCCAGATCGCAGGCTGCTTCGGTATGGCCGGCCCGACGCAGCACGCCACCCGGCTCCGCCATCAGCGGGAAGATATGACCCGGCTGAACGATATCTTCCGGCCTGGCGCCACGCGCCGCCGCCGCACGCACGGTGAGCGCGCGATCGGCAGCGGAGATACCCGTGGAGACGCCGTTGGCAGCCTCGATGGAAACGGTGAACTTGGTGCCGTAGCCGGAACCGTTGTCACTGACCATCAACGGCAGCTTCAACTGCTGGCAGCGCGCCTTCGACATTGGCTGGCAGATCAGCCCGCGGGCGTGCCGCGCCATGAAATTGATATGCTCGGCCTCGACGCACTCGGCCGCCATGATGATATCGCCTTCGTTTTCGCGATCCTCGTCATCCATCAGGATGACCATCCTGCCCTGCCGAATCTCTTCGATCAGGACCTCGATGCGGGCCAGCTGGCTCGGTTGCGCTGTCGTCATTGCTGATTCGTCCACGGAATTCACGATCTCGAAAGCACGAAGGCTCGATGCGGCACAGCCTACCTGTCGCGAGACACGGACGCCACTGTCGGGTGATGGAGACGCCCGTTGCCCAGGAATTGCCGGCAGGCATGACTAGCGCCTCGAGGGTATCAGGCCATCGAATATCAGACCGGCGAATGTCAGACTGTCGAATATCAGGTCGGCGAATACCAGGTCGGCGAATACCAGGTCGGCGAATACCAGGACCCGGATATCCGGTCCTGGAACATTAGATCAGGTCCAGGAACATCAGACCGGACGCGCGGATATGCGCCAGTCGTCTCCCAGCGCGCGGATATCCTCGATTTTCAATCGCCGCTGCTGGCTCATCTTGGCCAGCCCCGGCAACGCGAACAGCGGCCGAGCTTCGCTGCCCAGCAGCGTCGCCGCCATGAACAGCTCCAGCCGGTCGACGCAGTCCGCCTCCAGCAGCGCACCGGCCAGCGTGGCGCCGGTCTCGACGAGAACCTCGTTGCACGCCTCCCGAGTCGCTAGATAGCGCAGCACGGCGTCGAATTCGACACGCCCTTCGGCGTTGGCGGGCATCGAGACCAGTTCAGCACCGGCGGCCGCCAGCTTGCCCCAGCGCGGATCGGTTTCATCCTGCAGCGTGAAGACCAGCGTACGCCCGGGTTCGCTCAGGCAAGCCGCGGCCAACGGCAGACGCAGACTACTATCGAGGATCACTCGTAGCGGCTGGCGCTGGGCGATCTCGACGCCATTTTCCAGCCCCAACTGCTCGGCGCGCACCGTCAACCGGGAATCGTCGAAAATGATCGATTCCACGCCCGCCAGTATGGCGCTCGAGGCGGCGCGCAGTCGCTGGACCTGCTGCCGCGCGACGGGCCCGGTGATCCACTGGGATTCACCGTCGGCCATCGCCGTACGGCCATCGAGACTCATCGCCATCTTCAAGGTGACACGCGGCATGCCGTCGCGCATGCGGCGGATGAATCCGGGATTGAGCTGGTGTGCGTCCTCCTCCAGCAACCCCACTTCGACGTCGATACCTGCCTCGCGCAGCATCGCGAAACCACGCCCCGAGACCTGCGGATTGGGGTCCTCCATCGCCGCCACCACCCTCGCGACTCCGGCCTCGATCAATGCCTGGCTGCAGGGGCCGGTGCGCCCGGTATGCGAGCAGGGCTCGAGGGTGACGAACGCCGTCGCCCCGCGCGCGGCCTCACCGGCCATTCGCAGCGCGTTGATCTCGGCATGCGCTTCGCCGGCACGCGCATGGAAACCCTCGCCGACGACCTGGCCATCCTTGACCAGCACGCAGCCGACGCGCGGATTGGGGTCACAGGTGTACTGCCCCCGCCAGGCAAGCTGAATGGCGCGACTCATGCTGGCATGAGAAGTGCCGGTGGCTGCAACGGAAGATCTGGACGAAGACATGGACAAAGGGTCAGACATGGCGGCTCGCTCGAGAAGACGGCAGCTTGGAGGGTCGAGCTGCCGAATGGAAACAGTGCCGATTCAGCGCGGGTTGTCGTCGTCACTCGAGGAATGGTTCGGTTCCTGGGACAGCCGATCGATCTCGGCCCGGAACTCGTCGAGATCCTGGAAGCGGCGGTAGACAGAGGCAAAACGAATGTAGGCGACGTGGTCGAGACGCTTGAGCGTCTCCATCACTTCCTCCCCGACCTCGCGGGCCTCGACTTCGCGATCACCACGAGCCCGCAGCCGCTGGCGGATACGCTCGACGGCGGCTTCGAAGGACTCCACGCTGACCGGGCGCTTTTCGAGGGAGAGCGCCATGCCGGCACGCATCTTCTGCTCGTCGAAGCTTTCGCGGGAGCCGTCGGACTTGACCACGCGGGGCATCACCAGCTCGGCGGTCTCGTAGGTCGTGAAGCGCTCCCCGCATGCGGCGCACTGACGGCGGCGACGCACCTGATCGCCCTCGGCCACCAGGCGGGAGTCAGTCACCTTGGTATCGTGCGTACCACAGAACGGGCAATGCATCGTCGGAATCTACCTGTGGGCTTGGGCGACTCGGGAACCGCCACTGTTGTTGAACGAGATGATACTTGCCGAGTAAACGAGATAACCTGTCAAGCAAACGCGAGAACGGTGTCGAATGAATGATAGAGAGTGTAACGGTTTGACCAATCTAGCGGAAATACACTGAAAGTCCCCGTCAATTTTCATGTTGGCCCGTCTTCTGCAAGGATACCGTAACCAACCGCCACATCGGCGTTCCGACCCGTGCGCCGCGTACGCCATCCGATGATCAGGAATCGCTCCCATGCCCAGCCGTGCCGCGAACTATCATGCGCTTTCCGAAGAAGCCTTCATCGAGCGCGCCGCCGCGCGTCTGGAAGAGGTCTACGGCCCCCGTCGTGACGAGGTCATGCGACGACTGATGACCTTGCTGATGCACCAGCGAAGTGCATTGGACACGGCGCCCCGTCCGATGTGGAGCGAACGCGACCAGATTCTGATCACTTACGGCGACACCATCATCGATGGCGAGCGTCCTCCGCTCGAGGTGCTGGACGACTTCCTCGCCACGCGGCTCAACGGCACGTTCAGCGGCCTGCATATCCTGCCGTTCTTTCCTTGGAGCAGCGACGACGGCTTCTCGGTGATTCATTACCGCGAGGTGAATCCCAAACTCGGTGACTGGCAGGACGTACGTCGACTCGCTTCCCGAGTCGATCTGATGGTCGATCTGGTCATCAACCACGTTTCCCGCGATTCGCTCTGGTTCATCGACTACCTCTCCGGAACGCAGCCGGGACGCGACTATTTCATCGAGATGGATCCGGACACGGATCTCTCGATGGTCACGCGGCCGCGCAACTCGCCGCTGCTGGTGCCGGTCTCGACGCGCCGAGGCACTCGGCATCTATGGGCGACCTTCTCCGAGGACCAGATCGACCTCAATTTCGCCAACCCGGACGTCCTGCTTGAATTCATCGGCATTCTGCTCTACTACGTCCAGCAGGGCGCGCGCCTCATTCGACTCGATGCGATCACCTATCTGTGGAAGGAGGTCGGCACCTCCTGCGTTCACCTTCCCCAGACCCATGCCATCGTGCGTCTGCTGCGGGCCATTCTGGATTTCATGGCGCCGGGTACGCTGTTGATCACCGAAACCAACGTGCCGCATCACGAGAACATGAGTTACTTTGGGCTGGAACGGCTGGCCCCGGGCGCGACTGGCAGCGAAGCCCTGCAGCCCCAGTCGTTGCCCGACGAAGCGCACATGATCTATCAGTTCACGCTGCCGCCGCTGCTGGTGCACACGCTGACCAGCGGCGATGCCACCACCCTGAGCGAGTGGGCGCGAAGCCTGCCGGCGCTGCCGCCGGGCTGCACCTATTTCAACTTCACCGCCAGCCATGACGGAATCGGGGTCAGAGCACTCGAAGGACTGCTGCCGCCCCACGAGGTCGAGGTCATGCTCGAGCTGATGCACCGCTTCGGCGGCTACGTCAGCATGAAGACCAACGCCGATGGCAGCGATTCTCCTTACGAGATCAACATCACCTACTACGACGCCCTCAAGGGTACGCGCCGGGGCGCGGACGCCTGGCAAGTCGAACGCTTCCTGTGCAGTCAGAACCTGATGCTGGCGCTGCAGGGTATCCCGGGGGTCTACTTCCACACATTGACCGCGACGCTCAACGACCATGGCGGTGTCGAGCGCAGCGGCAAGTTGCGCTCGATCAACCGACGTCGCTGGCCCAAGGAAGAGCTGGACGAACTCATCGACAGCCGCAGCACGCCGACCCGAGAGGCGTTCACCTCACTGAAGAGACGCCTCAACATCCGTGCCAACGAGCCCTGCTTTCATCCCGAGGCGGCGCAGCGCGTACTCGACACGCCTCCGGGCATCTTCGCCATCGAGCGCGGGCCGCTCGCCAATGGCCGTCGCCTGCTGGCGATCTACAACATCAGCGATACTCGCCAGCCGCTGGCGATCGACGAACTGAACGACGGCGAGTGGTACGACGTACTCAAGGACGGCAAGAACTGGAGTCCGCATCCCGACGAACGCGACATCCTGCGGCCCTATCGAAGCCTGTGGCTGGTGCAACCCTGAGCAGTACTGGTCGCTTCTCCGGCAAGCCACCGCGGGGACGATCACTCTTGCCGGGAGACCGAGGTCTGACTAAAGTAGCAGCGGGAGATGGTATTCCTCCCGCCGCGGCGCGCCCAGTGCCCCGGCAAACCGCCTCGCGCTGATGATGCCTGCCAACACACCCGAGGTGTGTCCTGTGCAGGCGTGAACGTCGATAGCACTCCTCGCCCCGGAACACCGCTCTGCCAACGAGCTTCTGACGAGGAATTCAACAGCATGTGGATCCCCATTCTGGCCATCAGCGCCGGCGCCGCGATCGGTGCCAATCTCCGCTGGTGGCTTGGTGCCCAGTACAACGGCTACTTCCTGCACATCCCCCCCGGCACGCTGATCGCCAATCTGGCTGGCGCCTGGCTGATCGGCGTCGCGCTCAGCTTCTTTCAGGATTCCTCGCTCAGCGTGGAGTGGAAGCTATTCGCGATCACCGGCCTGCTGGGCGCTTTGACGACCTTCTCCACCTTTTCGGCCGAAATGGTCGGCGCCATCCAGAACGGTCGTTGGGCCTGGGCGCTGACCGGCACCCTGGTACACGTCATCGGCTCGTTCGCGATGACCATGCTCGGCATCGCCTGCTACGGCTGGCTGAGGCACTGACATGGACCGGCAGCGTCAGACCTGAGGAATCAGACCGGCGGCGCCAGATCGACGACTCAGGCACGCTCGTCCGCTCCGGCAGTAGCGGTCGTAGCGTAGAGGTCGCCCTCGACCATTTCGCTGGCAGCAGGATCCAGCGCCAGTGAGATATCTTCGCCGGGCCGGAATCAGAGAGACAGCGTGACGAACCCATGCCGTCCTAGTGCCAACGCTGCGCTCAAGCCTGACTGAACGGGCTCGATACCGGCTTCGACCTCCTCGAGCGATAGCCCTTGAGCGGCCAGCGCCTGCAGGCAGACCAGCACCGGTACACCTTGCTGGCGCAGAGCGCTCCACCAGGGCGCGTTGGGGTTTTCCTCGAGCGACGGCTCGGCAATCCGCTCGCGATAGGCTGCAGATTTCAACACGCATGGCGTCGCCGGCCCGGCAACGACGACCACGGCCCGGCATGCCACCTCGGCCTGTGACATCAGATTGAGCGTTCGTATCAGCCGCATGACACCGCCATGCACTCGATCCGGCGCATCGGCCGCACTGGAAATCTGAAAGAGCCCATGACAGGTCTTGCCGGGCGCGGGAAGCCACTGATCAACCGCCTGCCCCACGGGCCGCGGTGAACCGGGGATCGCCAGTTCGGCATTACCGGGTTTGCCTCGAATCAGCCCCAAAGAGTCGAGCCACTGCGATGAGGGGTAATTGTGCATTTTGACCTCCACTTAGATCTCATAAAAAGAATAACGATATTCAATAAATGAATATACGCTACCGGCAGCGATAGCAAGGGTTCATTTTCAGCTCATCCCCATGGGCCAATCTGTCGCCATCGAATCAGGAGCGCAGCCGATGCGGGCAGGAGCGAAGGGGAAGTCAATGCGGTCAAGGCGAGTCCAGTGGATCATGATGCTGGCATTGCTCGGTGTCGCCACGCTGTCCATGGCGCAGGATCCGTTCGGGCAACAGAGCGACTTCCTGCCGCCGGATCAGGCCTTCGAACCGACGCTGATACAAGACGGCGACGAGGTGGAAATCGACTGGCAGATCGAGCCCGGTTATTACCTCTATCGCCACAGCTTCTCTGCTCAAGCCGATGAGCGCGAACTGTCGCTCGATACCCCCGAAGGGGAGACCATCGAGGACGAGTACTTCGGTCGTTCCGAGATCTATCGTCATGCGTTGCACATGACCATGCACCCCGGGGAAGCCGATACCCTCACCCTTCACTGGCAAGGTTGCGCCGATGCCGGCCTCTGCTATCCGCCCCAGCAGCGAACCTTCGATCTGGAGTCCGTCGCAGATGCCTCGGGGGGCAGCACCACCGACGCGAACGCGCTGGGAACGGATGCCTCGGCCGATGCGCCGAATGCGTCATCCACGACATCAACGTCTGTCGCGCCAGGCTCCACCACTCAGCCTAAGCCCCGGACAGACGCGGCGATGGCGGAAGATCAGCAACTGGCGGTGCAGCTCGCCGGTGGCAACTGGATCTGGACGCTGGCAGCGTTCTTCGGCATGGGGCTGCTGTTGACCTTCACGCCTTGCGTGCTGCCGATGATCCCCATTCTTTCCAGCCTGATCGTCGGCCAACGTCGCAGCGGGGAGAATCCGCGAGCCGCCGGCTTCGTGCTCTCGCTCGCCTACGTTCTCCCCATGGCCGCGACCTACGCGACACTGGGTGTGGCCGCGGCCATGGCCGGCGCCAATCTGCAGATGCTGTTCCAGAATGTCTGGTTCATCGGCATTTTCTCGGTGCTGTTCGTGGTGCTGGCGCTCGCCATGTTCGGTGCCTTCGAGCTCGAACTGCCGCGAGCGCTGCGTCAACGCCTGGATTCGGGACTGTCGAGACAGCGCGGCGGCCGATTCAAGGGCGTCGCCGTCATGGGGGGGCTCTCCGCCCTGCTGGTCGGCCCCTGTATGACCGCTCCTCTCGCCGGCGCCCTGCTCTTCATCGCTGAAACCGGCAATCCGTGGTTGGGCGGCGCGGCGCTGCTCGCGCTGGGCCTCGGCATGGGGGCCCCGCTGGTGCTGATCGGCACGCTCGGCAGCCAGTTGCTGCCTAGGCCCGGCGCCTGGATGACCCGCGTCAAGGCGCTGTTCGGCTTCGTGCTGCTGGGCATGGCGATCTGGTTCGTCGCCCGAATTTTCTCGGATGCCATCGTTCTTGGCCTGTGGGGCGCGCTGGGCCTGGGCGCCGCGATCGCCCTCGTCGCCATGGCGCGGGGCAACGGCACGGGTAGCATTCTGCCCCAGTTCGCCACCGCCAGTGCCGCCATCATCGGTCTGTGGAGCACGTTGATCCTGATCGGTGCCGCCGGTGGCGCCAACGACCCGTGGCGACCGCTGTCGGTCTACGTCGCAAGCGGTGTGGCAACGGCCTCCAAAAACGCCAGCGAGTCCGGGCCTATCGCGTTCGACGACGTGAAGGATCTGGCCACGCTCGAACGCCGCGTCCAGGCAACCGCCAACAGCGGCCAGATGACACTGGTCGAATTCACCGCCGACTGGTGTGTCTCCTGCGAAGTCATCGAACGGGAAGTGTTCAGCGACCCGGCCGTCAAGAAGGCGCTCCAGGACGTGCAGCGACTGAGTATCGACGTCACGGATTACGACAACGAGGATCAGGCGATCATGCAGTACTTCGGCATCGTCGGCCCGCCGACGCTGATGTGGTTCGGCCCCGACGGTCGGGAGCAGCGCAGCGCCCGCATCATCGGTGAACTGGATGCCGAGGCCTTTCTCGAGCGCTACGCGCAGGCCAGACAGCGCGCCAACGAGTCCACGGAGGGCTGACCATGAATCCGCTCGATCGCAGTATCGCCCTGGGGCCGCTGGGCGTGAGTCTGGGTCAGCTTCTGCTGGCCCTGGCCATGGTCGTCGCCCTGATCGTGGGTCCCTGGATGGGCCGTCGTCGACAGGTCAGCGTCGGCGATGTTCTGTTCAATGCGTTGCTGATCGGCGTCATCGGCGCACGCATCGTGTTCGTGGCCCGCTACTGGCAGAGCTACGACACGTTCTGGTCCTGGTTAGACATCCGGGATCGCGGGTTCGAGCCGCTGGCCGGGCTGGCGATCGCTTTCGCCTATCTGGCCTGGCGTTTCTGGCGGCAGCCGGCCATGCGTCGCCCGTTGGGTGCAGCGGTTCTCTCGGGTGCTTTGGCGTGGTCGATGACCGCTGGCGCCCTGACGCTGATGGCGCCCCGCGGGGCGAGCCTGCCCTCGATCCCGCTGGCAGCTCTCGGTGGCTCGCCGGTAGTTCTGCCCACCGTGCTGCAGGAAGCCGACCGGCCCATGGTGGTCAATCTCTGGGCGAGCTGGTGTCCACCCTGTCGTCGCGAGATGCCGATGCTGGAGCAGGCCCAGCAGGCGCGGAACGACGTGTCGTTCGTGTTCGTCAATCAGGGCGAGAGCGTCGACGCCATCGAGACGTTTCTGCAACGGGAGTCCCTCTCGCTCGATCATCTCTATCGCGATCCGGATATGACCTTCGGTCGGGAGGTGGGTGCCATGGCCATGCCGACCACCCTCTACTACGACGCCGACGGCCAGCTCGTCGATACCCACTTCGGTGAGCTTTCCCGTGCCACGCTAGATCGCAGTCTCGAGCGCTTCACCCCATGACGGTCCAGACGCGCTTTCAACCCGAGCGCTTCACTTGACCTTCCCGCCAGGCATTCACAAACGGAGACGACAACGATGCAACATCACACCCCCCGAATGATGTCACTACGGCTCGCGCTGCCTATGGCCGCCAGTATTGCTCTGGCGGCAAGCCTTCCCGCCGCCGCCGATGACTGGCCGGCGCCGATTCAGACACTCGAGCAGCAGGGCCTCACCATTCACGGTGAATTCGATGCGCCCGGCGGTCTCAAGGGTTACGCCGCCAGCGTACGCGGTCAGTCTGTCGCGGCCTTTCTGACGCCGGACGGCGAGCATGCCGTCGTCGGCACGCTGATCGACGCCCAGGGCCGGGACGTCTCCGCCGAGCCGCTGGAACAGCTCGTCGATGGGCCCAAGAATGCCGAGCTATGGAAGGCAATGGCGGACCACCATTGGGTTCGCGAGGGCGATACCGATGCATCGCGAGTGGTCTACACCTTCAGCGATCCCAACTGCCCCTACTGCCGCAAGTTCTGGCAGGACGCTCAGCCTTGGGTCGAAAACGGTGATGTCCAGATTCGTCACCTGATGGTGGGCATTCTGAAAGCGGACAGCCCCGAGAAAGCCGCCGCGATTCTAGCTGCAGACGATCCCAGCGCCGCGATCGCCGAACACTATCGCACCGGCGCCATGCCGGACAGCGAGGGAACCGATCAGAGCGAGCAGTGGGTCGCCGACAATACGCAAGTGATGCGCGACGCCCAGCTCTATGCCACACCGGTGATTTTCTATCAGGACGACGATGGCGAGGTGCACAAGGTCATGGGCGCGCCCACCCCGGACAAGCTGCACTCCATCATGGGTAGCGACTCGCCCTGAGCTTTCCTGTCCGGCCCTGCTTATCCACTTCCTGCTCACCCATCCTTGCTCATATGCCTCTGGCGAATCAGGCCAGGGGCAGCGAGAGGGTGACGCGCAGCCCGATACCGTCGCCGGAGGCGAGCCGCAGGCTGCCGCCGGCCCGGGTGGCGATCGCCTCAACGATGGATAACCCCAGGCCGCTGCCCTGGGGATGATTGCCGCGATGAAAACGCTCCGTTAGGCGGGCGATCTGCTCGGGCGGAATGGTTTCGCCCTGGTTGACGATGTCGATCACGGCCAAGCCGTTCATCCGCTGCGCTTCAATCTCGATCGGGGTGTCAGACAAACCGTGCCGCATGGCATTCTCGAGCAGATTGCGCAGCGCAATCACCAGCAACTCCCCGGATAGCGCGACATGAAGTCGGTCGACTGATGCGCGCCAGTGGCACCGTTCACGACTGCCGGTCTCCACCATCGCGGCCTCCAGGGCCTCTCCCAGCCGCGTGGGGTCGACACTCCCCTGCGCGACCTCCTCGCTTTCCATGCGTGCCAACAACAGCAACTGGTCGAGCGTCTTCGTCAGCCGCGCCACCCCCGCCTCCGCCTGCTGCATCGCCTGTTGGTGGGGATCGCCGTCGACGCGTCGCGCGATCTGAAGATGGGTCCGAATCGCGGTCAGCGGCGTGCGCAGCTCATGCGCGGCATCGTCGGTAAAGCGCTGCTCCAACTCCAGCATGCGCCGGGTGCGCGCAAGCAGCGTGTTGAATCCATCGATCAGCGGACGAATTTCCCCCGGCAAACCGCGGATCGGCAGTGCCGAGAGATCGTCGTGATCGCGTGACATCAGGCGCCGCTGCAGCCTCGAAAGTGGCGACAGACCCCGGGTCACGCCCCACCACAGGGCGATCAGGCTGCCGATCGAAGCGAGTAAAAAGGGATAGAACGCCGCACGACGTACCTGGGCCAGCAACGACTCCCGCTCCCGCAGGCGATCCGCCACGGTGATGCGCTTATCGTCGTCGACCAGGGTATAGACGCGCCAGCGCTGGCCGTTGTGATCGCGGTAGCTGTAGCCTTCGTCATCGACTGCGAGAACATCGTTCATTTCAGGGTGCGTACCCGCCACCACCTGCCCGCGCAGCGACGACACGCGGCAGGCAACGCCCTCGAGCGCAGGGATGGTCGACGTCTCGCCCACTTCTCCATCCCAGGCCGCCGCCGGCACGCGATCGAGCAGGCCGGCCACCATTCGCGCCGACTGAGCCAGACGCTGATCCAGCGAACGTTCGAGCTGGCTCGAGAGATCGCGCATCGACCACGCCGCCGTCAGCCCCCACAGCAGCATCAGCGTGATCCCGAGCGTGGCGACGAGACGCAGCCGAAGGCTCATGAGGGTATGTCGCCATGAAGTCGCTCGTCGGCGGGAAGCGCGCCGAGACGGTAGCCGACGCCCCGGACCGTCTCGATCACTTCGCGTCCCAGCTTGCGACGCAACTGGTAGATATGCACGTTGAGGGCGTTGCTCTCGATCTCGTCATCGATGCCGTAAAGGCGGTCCTTCAACTGGTCGGCGCTCAGGATCCGCCCACGCGCGCGCATCAGCGCCTCCAGCAGCATCAGCTCGCGACGCACCAACACCACCGGTGCGCCATCCAACGTTACGCTGCGAGCGACGGGGTCCAGCGCCAGGCGCCCGTAGCGAAGGGAGCGGTCGATCTGCCCGGCGCTGCGGCGCAACAGCGCCTGCAGCCTTGCCGTCAACTCATCAAGGTCGAACGGTTTGACCAGATAATCGTCGGCCCCGCCCTGGAGCCCTTCGACACGACTGGCAACGGCGTCTCTCGCCGTCAGCATCAGTACTGGCATGGCAATACCCGCACGACGCCACTGTTGCAACAGCGTCAGACCATCGCCATCGGGCAAACGGCGATCGAGCACCGCGGCATCGTAGTCGATCGCGGACAACGCCCCGCGTGCACCGTCCAGCGTGGTCACGATATCGACGACGTAGTCGCTCAGCGCCAGTCCCGCTTCGATGCCTGCCGCCACCGGTGCATCGTCCTCGATGAGTAGTACGCGCATGTTTTCCCCGTTTGCGATCCGATCCATTCCTGCCACAGTCTGGCGGACGGCGATGATGTCGGAATGAGCTCGCCGATCAGTGAGCGGGAGAGAGCCGACGGGCCAGCCACCAACCCAGCAGCAGGGTCATAATGAATGCCGCCAGCGGCCAGCTCAGCCCCGCCAGCGAGGCGACCGCCGGTCCCGGGCAATACCCTGAAAGCCCCCAACCGATACCGAAAAGTGCGGCACCGCCCAGCAGCCGGGTATCGAGGTCACGGCGGGTGGGCAGCTGGAACCGGGATTCGAGCAGTGGCATCTGGCGTCGCCAGACGAGCCGGTAACCGATGAACGTGGTGACGACGGCACCGCCCAGCACGAAGATCAGGGTCGGATCCCAGGCGCCAGCGACATCGAGAAAGCCGATGACACGCGCCGGATCGGTCATGCCGCTGATCGCCAGCCCGAGACCGAACAGCAATCCCGCTAAATAACCTGCCAGCATTTTCATGGTGCACCTGCCAGCCAGTGACGCGACACGAACACGGTCAGCATGGCAACAAGTACGAAGACGAGCGTTGCGGCCATCGACCGGGGCGACAGACGCGCCAATCCGCAGACCCCATGCCCGCTGGTGCAGCCGCTACCCAGACCGGTGCCCAACCCGACCAGCAGGCCGGCGATCAACATCGTCGTCAGCCCGCTCGTCGGAGCACCGATCATCGCCCCGCTGTCGCCTGCCACATTGCCCCAGTCCAGGCCAGCCAGGATCAGCAAGGCCGGCCCGGAGACGATTCCCAGCAGAAACGCGACACGCCAGGGCCTGTCCCCGCCACGCTCGAAAACCAGCCCGGAGAGGATCCCGCTGATACCGGCGATCCGTCCCAACAGCCCCATGAGCAGGGTAGCGGAAAGTCCGATCAGGACCCCACCCAGCAACCCCTGCAACGCACTTATCGTTTCCATCTCGTGTCCCATTGCCAGTGTCGTCAACCAGCTGTCGTCAACCAGCTATTTTCGAATGCTCGGCCGCGCCGACGTCACATACCGATCAGCTCCTTCGGACCGCCTGGCTTGCCTGCTGCTCGAGGCGCTCACGCAGGGGCTCCAAGTCATAACCGGCGGATTGTGCAGCCTCGATGAGTTCAGGGACGGGGCGATGCCTTGCCTGTGACAGAGCCCATAGATCGGTGACGCGCTTGCCCGAGCGGCAGAAGCCAATAATGGGCTTTCGAGAGTTACTCAAGATGTGCTCGAACGCTTCGATATCAGCCTGCGAATATTCACCCGGCTTGACCGGGACCTGATGCCAGACCATGCCCAATGATTCTGCCTTGCTTTTCAGGGCATCAGGATCTGGCTGATCCTCACTCTCGCCCCGTGGACGATTGGAGAGGATCGTGCAAAACCCCTGAACTGCCAGTTGCTCCAGCTCTTCGAGTTGGGGCTGCGCGGTGACGCTCAATCGCTCATCAAGTGACTTGATTTCCATGATTCCCTCGTCTTGCTCGTTTGGTGATGACGTTGATGTCATCAACCCGCTGTTACAGATTGACCGGGCGTCGGTGATTCGATACAGGGATGGCTCAGCGGCGCCGAGCCACGGCCGTGCAGCTCGCACCAGGCATCGAAGGTGCTCAGGAAAACGCGGCCATTGAGCGTTTCGAGCAGTTCAGTGCGACTCAGCCGATCCATCACCGGGCCTTTCACTTCGGCGAGATGCAGCCCGATCTGCCGGTCTCGAAGACGCCGATTGAGCGCCTCGAGACTTTCCAGCGCCGTGGCGTCGATGACGTTGATCGCCTGACAGGCCAATACCAGATCCCGCGGCGACGGATCGCGAGAAACCACTGCCGTGACCAGGTCTTCCAGGTGGCGGACGTTGGCGAAGTAGAGGCTCTCGTCGACGCGCAGAATGGCGACCCCGGCGTCGGTTTCCACGGCGTGGCGGCGGACGTTGCGAAAATGCTCGGTGCCGGGAATGCGGCCGACTTCCGCACTATGAGGCCGGCTGGTGCCATAGAGGTGCAGCGCCAGCGACATGGCGACACCGACCAGAATGCCCACGTCGACGCCCAGCATCAGCGTTGCCAGTGCGGTCGCCGACATGGCGATGCCTTCGCCGCGGGCATAGCGCCAGACGCGCCTGAACGCCGCCAGATCGACCAACGAGACGGTGGCGATGACGATGGTCGCCGCCAGTGTCGCCATCGGTAGTTCCCGCAGCCAGGGCGACAGAAACAGCATGGCCAGCGCGATACCCACGGCGGTGAACGCGCTGGACGCCGGGGTGCGAGCGCCGGCGTCGAAATTGACCACGGAGCGGGAGAAGCCGCCGGTGATCGGCATGCCGCCGGTGAACGCCGCCGCCAGATTGGCCCCGCCGAGCCCGATCAGTTCCTGGTCCGGATCGACGCGCTCACCGCGGCGCACCGCCAGCGCCTGGGCCACCGAGACCGACTCCACGTAGCCGACGATGCTGATCAGCACCGCCGAACCGATCAGCGATCGCCACAGCTCTGGCTCCCAATCGGGCAGGGTCAGCGGTGGCAGCCCGGCGGGGATCTCGCCGATGACGGCCACGTCGCGGCCTAGCCATCCCGCCGCGCCGGCGACCAGCGCCGCCAACACGATGGTGACGATGGGCGCCAGCTTGACCAGCACGGCAGCCACACGGGCCGGTACGTGACAGCGTTCCAGCGCGGACTTGCCCCACCCCCGTATCAGCCCCAGTAGCAGCAGCGACCCAATCCCAATGATCACGGTCGGCAGGCTGACGCTGTCCAGCGCCGAGGGTAGCCGGGATAACAGTGCCGGCAGCGTGGAACCGGAGAGATCGATACCGAGCAGCTGTTTGAGCTGGCTTGCCGCGATCAGCACGCCCGAGGCGCTGACGAAGCCGGTCATCACCGGGTGGCTCAGAAAGTTGACCAGGAAGCCCAGCCGACATAGCCCCATGATCAGCAGAATGGCCCCGGAGAGCAGTGCCAGCACCAGGGCTGCGGCGATGTAGTTCGGCGATCCGGACTCGGCAACCTGTGAAAGCGCCGATGCCGTCATCAGAGACACCACCGCCATCGGGCCGACGGAGAGCGTCGCGCTACTCCCCAGCAGGGTGTAGACGACCAGCGGCACCAGGCTCGCGTACAACCCCACCACCGGCGGGAGTCCCGCCAGCATGGCGTAGGCCAGCGCCTGCGGGATCAGCATCAGCGCCACGATGATGGCCGCCAGCAGATCCTCGCCCAGCAACCCGCCGTTGTAACGCCGCCCCCAATCCAGGATCGGGAGCCAGCGTGCCAATCCGGCTTTTTGCGGCTGATTCATGATCTGCCGGCCTCGATCAAGTGCGCGCCTGCGGCTTGGCCAGCCATTCGTGCCCCTTGAGCATCAGATTCCAGTAAATGAAGGGGAGCTGCTGCGCCTTGATGTTCCAGCCGAGCCGGGTCGGCCGTGTCGCCTGATTGATCCAGGACGGGAACGTCGGCTGCAACTTGCCGCCGTAACCGAACTCCGCCAGCACCACGCGGCCGCGTTCGACCGTCAACGGACAGGCGCCATATCCCGCATAGCCGGAGGGCATCGGCTTGCCATCGAGCACAGCCAGCAGGTTGTCCGCCACTACCGGTGCCTGCTTGCGCACGGCGGCGGCCGTCTTGGCGTTGCCGGTACCGCTGGCGTCGCCGAGACCGAAGACATCACTGAAGTGGTTGTGCTGGAGAGTGTCGGCATCGAGATCGAGCCAGCCACCCTCGTTGGCCAGTGACGATTCGCGCACCAGCCGTGGGGCGCGCTGAGGCGGCACGACGTGAAGCATGTCGAAATCGGTCTCGATCTCTTCGCTGCTATCCTCGCTCGTGACGCGAAAACGCGCCTTCTGGGCCGGGCCGTCCACAGCGATGAGGTTCTGTTGGAACTGCTTGTGGATGCCGTAACGCTGAACGTATTCGTCCAGTGCCGGCACGAAGTCCGAGACACCGAACATCACACCGCCGGCATTGTGGAAATGGACATCGATGCCGTTCAGGACGCCCTGCTTCTCCCACTCGTGACAGGAGAGATACATCGCCTTCTGTGGCGCCCCGGCGCACTTGATCGGCATTGGCGGCTGGGTAAACAGCGCCTTGCCGCCTCGCATTGCCTGAACCAGCGACCAGGTGTAGGGCGCCAGATCGAAACGGTAGTTCGACGTCACGCCATTCTTGCCCAGCGTCTCTTCGAGACCATCGATCGCCTGCCAGTCGATCTCGAGACCTGGCGCAACCACCAGTGCCCGGTAGCCAAGCGTCGTCCCGTTGCCCAGCACGACCTGGCGGGATTCCGGCAGCAGCTGTTCCGCCGCGGCCTGATACCAGGTGACGAAGCTCGGCATCACCGAGTGCATCGAACGCCGGGTCTGTTCAGCAGTGAATACGCCACCGCCGACCAGCGTCCAGCCGGGCTGGTAGAAGTGATCCTGTGCGGGCTCGACGATGGCGATATCGAGATCCGCACGGCGTTTGTGAAGACTCGCGGCGACCGCGATGCCCCCCGCCCCACCGCCGATGATAACGATGTCATGGTACTTTTCGTTCGCGGCTGTCGACTGATTCGTGTCTGTCGATTCGTTCATGACTGTCGATTCGTTCATGACTGGCTCCCTTTAGTCGATTCGGCGCGGCGCGATAGCGCTTGGCGACGACGCCTTCTCACTCCCACGCGGCGCCTGCCAGGGCGTCGAGCGGCAATTTCAGATAGCGCTTGCCGTTGCTCTCCGGTTCGGGGAGGCGGCCACCGAGAATGTTGACCTGCAGGGCGTGCAGGATCAGCTTTGGCATCGGCAGTTCGCTATCGCGCTTCTCACGCAGCGCAACAAACTCAGCCTCGCTGCTGTCGCTCAAACGATGCTTGTTGGTCTCGCGCTGCTCGCGCACGGTGCTTTCCCACTGAGGTTCGCGGCCGTCGGGCATGTAGTCGTGACCGGTGAACAGGCGCGTCTGGTCGGGCAGCGCGAGGATCGACTGGATCGAATGCCACAGCTGGTGCGCACTGCCCCCGGGGAAGTCGGCACGGGCGGTACCGAAGTCGGGCTGAAACAGGGTGTCGTGAACGAAGGCGGCATCGCCGATGACGTAGGTGACCGAGGCCAGCGTATGGCCCGGCGAGTGCATCACGCGGCAATCGATATCGCCCAGCTTGAAGCTATCGCCGCTGTCGAACAGATGATCCCACTGGCTGCCGTCGTCCTTCAGGTCCGGCCAGTGGTAGATCTCCTTCCACAATGCCTGCACCTGCGTCACCGGCCGGCCGATGGCGGTGGGCGCGCCGGTCCTGTCATGCAGATAGCGCGCGGCGGAGAAGTGATCCGCGTGCGGATGGGTATCGAGAATCCACTCGACCACGAGCTCTTCACGCTCGACGTAGGCCAGCAGCTCGTCGGCCTGCAGGGTGGCCGTCGCCCCGGCCTTCTCATCGTAATCGAGCACTGGATCGATGATCGCGCAGCAACGCGTGGCGGGATCGCTGACGATGTACTGGATACTGAACGTGCGAGGGTCGAAGAAACCGGCGACATCGGGTCGGCCTTTATTTCTGTCGCCTCGAGAGAGAGCAAAGGTGTTCATGACGGCTCCTTAGGAATGCATGCCCCTAAAGTAGCGCCAAATTAGCTCTAACGTTAGAACTATTTTTTATATAAAGTTTCGTGATCTGCTTTTCATAGATTCAATAGGCATATCGATCTTTCCAAACCCCATAAAAAAAACCGCGCCGAAGCGCGGTTTCCGACATGTTGAGCGACGGCGTCAGACATCGCCGCTGTTATCCAGCTCCACGGCTTCGTAGAGCCGATCCTGGAGATCCGGAATCGCCGCCTGAACCCGATTCCAGCTGGGGATGAACGGCTTGTCGCGCGGCGATTCGAAGAACGCCGCACCGGCCTGCATGATGTTGTCGGCGAACAGTTCCACCGCCGCTTCCTCGCTGTGACGGTCGAGCTTGAGCCCGTTCATCGCGGCATCATGGTCGTAGGCTTCGATCAGATCCAGCGCCACGCGGTAGTAAGTCGCCTTGACGGTACGGAAGCTCTCGACGCTCATCTCGACGCCGAGCGTCGCCAGCTTGCGATACATCGCCTTGGCGATGTCCATGCTCATGCGGTTCAGACCGCCCGACGGATCTTCCTCCGAGACCGGCTGGTGCTTGTGATCGTAGGCATCGGCGATATCGACCTGACACAGGCGTTTGGTCGAAAAGTTGCGGTGCACCTCGGAAAGCACGCCGATCTCGAGCCCCCAGTCGCTGGGAATACGGATGCCGTCGAGCACGTCGGCGCGCATCGAGAACTCGCCGGAGAGCGGATAGCGGAAACTGTCGAGATAGTCGAGATAGGGCAGCGGGCCGTAGATCATCTTGAAGGCACGAATCAGCGGCGTGACCATCAACCGCGCCACACGCCCATTGAGCTTGCCGGAGGCGATACGCGAGTAGTAGCCCTTGCAGAACTCGTAGTGGAACCGCGGATTGGCGACCGGGTAGATCAGCCGAGCCAGCAGGCCGCGGTCGTAGGTGACGATATCGCAGTCATGCAGCGCTATCGCCTCGGCCTTGCCGGACGCGCGCACGTAACCGGAGCAGTACCAGACGTTGCAGCCCTTGCCGGGCTCCAGCGGCGCCAGATTTTCCTTCGCCAGTTCCTGCTGCAGGGCCTGGAGCCGGGGCCCGTCGTTCCAGAGAATGCGGTGATGCTGCGGCAGACGGGAGAAGAATTCGCGCGCTTTCAAAAACTGCTCGCGATCGGCGCGATCCAGGCCGATGACGATCTCGCTGAGATAGGGCACCTTGCACAGCTCGTCGACGATATGCGAAAGCGCCGGCCCTTCCAGCTCGGAATACAGCGACGGCAGGATCAACCCCATCGGGCGGCTGCGGGAGAACTGCTTGAGGTCGTTTTCCAGTGCTTCCACCGAGCGACGCGTGAGGTTGTGAAAATTGGTAACGATACCGTTCTGATAAAAATCACTCATGAAGCGCCCTCGTCGTATTATCTTCCTGACGTCGTTCCCTGACGCCGGTTATCGGGACTGTCTATCCAACATCGGTCATTCAAACCCAGCCATCCAAATCCAGCCATCCAAATCCAGCCGTTCAACCTCAGTCATCCAACCTCAACCGCTCAATCCCGTCCGTTCAACCTCATCCCTTCCGCGTCATCCTCTTCAGGACGGCTCATTCGTGTCCCACCCCAGTTCGCTGACCAGCCAGTGCGATACCCCTTCCGACCAACCGGCGGGTCCCCGCGCTTCGGTTCGGTAAACCCGCGGATTTTCCAGCGGCATTGGTTGACCATGCTTGGCGGCGATGACGACGGCCATATCGGTGGCCGCCAGCAGCGTCAGATCATTGGGCCCGTCACCCAGGCCGATCGTCTGCGGACGATAGCCACGCAGCGCCTCGAACCGAGCCACCAGCCAGTCCGATGCCTGGCCCTTGTCGACGGCGCCCATCACGTGCCAGAAACGACCGCCGCGAGTCAGCCGCAGACCATCGACCTGGAGCGTCTCATGTAATGTCTGCAGTTTGATGTCGTCGTCTTCCCACACCAGCGGCTCGCTGCCCTCCCGATCCATGGCCTGTTCGGCACCGGACTCGCTGAGTCCGGTCAACTCGCGGACCTCGGCAACATCCATCTCGCCCATGCGTCGAAAGCGCAGACCGTGACGTTCACGCACCACGTCCAGGCGCCGCCGGATGAAGTCCACATCCATGCTGGGGGTCTTGACCACCAGACCGTCCGGCGAGGCGGGATCGCGATCCAGTCGCGCATGCTGCCATGAGGGCGGTAGGCCAATGACGGCGCCGTTCTCGGCGATGAACGGCGTTTCCTCGAGCCCCAGTTCCTGGCGCAACGCCAGTAGTTCGCTACGAGTCTTGCTGGTGGTGGGAATGACCGGAATCGACTGCCGCTCGAGGCGCGAAAGCCAGGCCGACGCCGGCTGCCAGTCGTAGGTATCGTGATCCAGCAGCGATCCATCGAGATCGGTAAATACCATCAGGGACGGTTTGTTCAAGGCCGGCTGCGTCATGGGTTCTCCTGCATCGCTTCACCTCGTCATGTCGTACGCGGGCGGCTGCGTGTCGGCAGTTCTATAGGACAGTTCCATGGATGAAGGTAGCACGGATCATGCCAAACACGACGGCCCGGGCCATTTGTCCTGACCACGGGCCGTCAACAGCGCTAAACGGGCCTATGCTGATCGGACCTTCGCCGATCAAATATTCGCTGATCAAACCCTCGGCGCTGATGCTGCATACCCTGCAGTGCACTATTGAGGTGCATCGTCATGAGGGCATTGTCTTGGATGCATTGTTTTAGGCGCATTGTTTTAGGTGCATTGTTTGAGGTGCATTGCTTTAGATGCATCGTCGATACGAGCGGTGACGCCAGGGGTCAGCGCCGGGCGTGTTTCGCCGCGATGGCGCCGACGCCGGCCAGCGTCGCCCGGTCACTGTCGATGGCCTCGACGCGGAGTCCGGCGGCTTCCAGCGCGATGGTGTAGCTTTCGCGCAACGACTCCGCGCCGATCAGACGCACGACATCGAGTCCGGGACGTGCCTGGCGCATGGCATGTACCTCCTCTCCGATCAGTACGCCGGAGAGGAAGCTACCCACCTGCCCCGCTTCGAGCCCCGCGTAAAGATGCCGGCTGCGGGCCTCGAACAGCGCATGCATCACACCGCCCGGGCAGCCGGCACGGGAAACGCCCAGCCGGAATGCGGCCTCGTCGAACGGTGCCTCGTCGCGGGCCGGCTCCCCCGGCAGGGTATGAAAGCGCACGGCGTGATAGAGCTCGCCGGTCATGACGGTGGTGAATTCGACCATGCGGCCAGCATCGAGACGCGCCCACTTGCTGTGGGTGCCCGGCAGGCAGCAATCGCCGCTGTCGACGCCCGCCAGCGCCAACGCACCGAACGCCTGGACCTCTTCGCCGCGCATCACGTCGACGTGTTCGGGCGTCACCTGCTTGACCCCCGGTACGATCCAGACGTTGTCGAGCCCGGGTGCCGCGACGACATTGTCCGCGAGATCGGCAGCGGTTGCCGGCAACTCGAGCTGCGGCGCCTCGAACCAGCCCCGCGCCGAGCCCACCATGCCGGCGAGATAAACCGGGACTTTTTTAGCGCCCGAAGCCGCGCCGTCAGCACCCGAAGCTGCGCCGTCAGCACCCGAAGCTGCGCCATCGCCATTCCGCCAGTCATCGGTCTGCGAGGCACAGTAATGGGGGAATTCGCTCTGGCTCAACGCGCGCAGGCCGGAGGCCGAACGGCGGCTGTCGAGCACCTCGCCGCTGGTCATGTCGACAAGAAACGCCCGGAAGTTGCTGGTGCCCCAGTCGATGACGATCAGGCGTTCGGCGGCGCCTTTTTGCTGCTCCCCGCTCATGCATCGGCCTCGCGTTCGAGCTGCTCCGCCTGATGGGCGACTTCGGTCAGCCGCCGCCACTCGGCGACCAGCTCGGCAGCGATCTCGCCGACCTCTTCGGCTTTCCGGCCGGGCTTGTAGAGATTGCTGCCGAACCCGAAGCCGGCGACACCGTGGGCATGCCACTCGCTCATGTTGCTCTGATCGATACCGCCGACCGCCAGCACCGGCAAGCCCTTGGGCAGAATCGCGCTAATATCCTTGAAATAGCCGGTACCCAGGCGAGCCGCTGGGAACAGCTTGAGCGCCGTCGCGCCGGCTCTGGCCGCCGCCAGCGCTTCGCTCGGGGTCATGCAGCCGATCATCGGCGCCAGGCCGTGCTCGACACCGGCGCGAATCACTTCCGGGTCGGTATTGGGCGTGATCAACAGCGGCGCATCGAGGCCCGCCAGGCGCTCGGCGTGCGCCGGATCGAGTACCGTGCCGGCCCCGATCACCACGTCATCCGGGCAGCGCTTGGCGATGGCGGCAATACTGTCCCAGGCCCGTGGCGAGTTGAGCGGGAGCTCGATCAGCTTGAAGCCTGCCGCCACCAGCGCGTCGAATACTGCATCGATCTCTTCCGGGGTGATCCCGCGCAGAATGGCCACCAGCGGCCGCTCGCGCAGCGCCGTTTCCAGTGCGAACTTGCGTGTCTCGTTCATCTATCTCTCCTCGATGTCGGCCTGCCTCGACAGAGTGCCGCCAGCAGAGCGCCAGGAATCACCATTCGGCTACCGAGCCATCCTCATGCGTCCACACCGGGTTGCGCCAGCGGTGCCCAACCTTGGAACGCTCTTCGACGAACGCTTCGTCGATTTCCACGCCCAGCCCCGGGCCCTGAGGAATCGCACAGAAACCGTCCTCGATCGCCAGCGCGTTCTTGTCCACCAGGTAGTCGAGCACGTCGTTGTCCCGATTGTAGTGGATCCCCATGCTCTGCTCCTGGATGAAGGCGTTGTGGTTGACCGCATCCACGTGCAGCGACGCGGCCAGTGTCAACGGCCCCAGCGGGCAGTGCGGCGCCAGCGCCACGTCGAAGCACGACGCCAAGGTGGCGATCTTCATGCCTTCGCTGATACCGCCGCAGTGGGACAGATCGGGTTGGACGATATCGACCATCCCTTCGACCAGCAGATCGCGGAACTGATAACGCGTGTGCAGTCGCTCGCCGGTGGCGATGGGATAACCCAGGCCGCCGGCGATGTGCTTGAGGCTCGGCAGATGCTCCGGCAGCACCGGCTCTTCGACGAACATCGGGTGATACGGCTCGAGTTCCCGCAGCAACGCCTTGGCCATCGGTCGATGCACGCGACCGTGGAAATCGATGCCGATGCCGACATCCGGACCCACCGCGTCGCGGGCCTCGGCGACACGCGCCACCGCTTCGTCGACCTTGGCGTGAGAGTCGACGATCGCCATCTCGGCGGTACCGTTCATCTTGAACGCGGTGAAGCCCTGCTCGACCAGCGCCTTGGCCCCGGCGCCGACGTCGCTGGGCTTGTCGCCGCCGGTCCAGGCGTACATGCGCATCTTGTCGCGACAGGCACCGCCCAACAGTTGATGCACCGGCACCCCCAGATCGCGCCCCTTGAGATCCCACAGCGCCTGATCGATACCGGCAATGGCGCTCATCAGGATCGGTCCGCCGCGATAGAAACCGGCGCGGTACATGATGTTCCACAGGTGCTCGATGCGGTGCGGGTCCTGGCCGACCAGGTAGTCGGCAAGCTCGTGCACGGCCGCTTCGACCGTAGCCGCGCGGCCCTCGACCACCGGTTCGCCCCAGCCATAGCAGCCCTCGTCGGTCTCGATTTTCAGAAACAGCCAGCGCGGCGGGACCTGCCAGGTCTTCAAGCGGGTAATTTTCATGGTTCACCTGTTCTCTTCATTAAGTTCGGTCATCGGTAGCGGCATGACGATCGCGGGCGGATTTATGACCAGGTCCTCCATCCCGAGGTCCCGTCCGGTGCGCTTGAGCACCGACAGCGCTGCCTCGGCGGCCTCCTGCGGCTGGCGCAGGCGGATCGCCTCCATGACCCGGCGGTGCCGCGCCATGCTGTCATCGAGATCCTTGGCGCTATGCAGCGTAGCACTCTGGTTGGAGCGCTCGACGATCAGGGCGATGGCCGGTTTAAGCACGTGGCTGATCTGCGCCCAGATCAGATTGTGGGAGGCGGCAAAGATGGCCTCGTGAAACGCCACGTCATAGTCGTTGTAGCTCTGCCCCTGCCAGTGAAGATCTTCGCATTCGAGCGTGCGCAACATGCCTTCGAAGGCGTTCTCGATGGCGAGCAGGTCCGAAGCGGTGGCATGAGTCGCGGCCAGACTCGCCACGAAGGGTTCGACCCCGACCCGAAAAGCGAAAACCTCGCGCTGCAGGTGCGGGTTGGGTTGCGCATAGTGCGCCATCCACGCGCTGACCTGCGGATCGAGCAGATGCCAGGCGGAAAGTTCGCAGACTCGCGTGCCCTGCCCGGAGACCCGGACCAGCAAGCCGGCGTTGACCAGCTTCTGCAGCGCACTGCGGACCGTGCTGCGACTGACGCCGAAGCGTTCGCACAGGTCCACTTCCCGCGGAATGGTATCGCCGATGGCGTAGCGGCCGCTGAACACGGCTTCGGCAAGCGTCTCGGCGATATCCCCGCGGGGGACGCCGGCGGCATCGGTCACTGACGGTTCTCTGGGCATCGCGATGTTCAACTCACTGACGCTTATGTCCGACATAGCTTCTAGCAAGTTTCGGGCGGCTGCCTTTAGACCATGGTCAAAGAGCCGACTTTTCACACGCCGGAAACGACGGCGCCCCTCCTGCCAAGTACCAGGAGGGGCGCCGTGGTAGCGCCACTTTCCCTGTTCAGAAAATGGCGGCTTTCAGGACGAGCGACAAGTCCGATAAATCAGCGATAGACCGGCAGCCGCGAGCAGACGGTCTCGACCTTGGCCTTGACCTCGCCTTCCACCTGACTGGAGTCTCCTGCCTGCATGGCATCGAGAATGTCGCAGATCCAGCCGGCCAGATCGCGGCATTCGGTCTCACCGAAACCTCGCGTGGTCACCGCCGGCGTGCCGATCCGCAGGCCGGAGGTCACGAACGGGCTCTGCGGGTCGCCGGGCACGGCGTTCTTGTTGACGGTAATGTGAGCACGACCCAGCGCGGCATCGGCGTCCTTGCCGGTCAGGCCCTGCTTGACCAGCGACAGCAGGAACAGATGATCTTCGGTACCGCCGGAGACGACCTCAAAACCGCGTTCGATGAACACGCCGGCCATTGCCTGGGCATTCTTGACCACCTGCTGCTGGTAGGTCTTGAACTCGGGGTCCATCGCCTCCTTGAAGCAGATCGCCTTGGCCGCGATGACGTGCATCAGCGGGCCACCCTGACCGCCCGGGAAGACTGCCGACTGCAGCTTCTTCTCGATGTCGGCATCGTTTTCGGCGGACAGGATCAGGCCGCCTCGCGGGCCGCGCAGGGTCTTGTGGGTGGTCGTGGTGACCACGTGCGCGTGCGCCATCGGGCTGGGGTAGACGCCAGCCGCGACCAAGCCGGCGACATGCGCCATGTCGACCAGCAGATAGGCGCCCACTTCGTCGGCGATCTTGCGGAATTCGGCCCAGTCGATGATCTGGGAGTAGGCGGAGAAACCGGCGATGATCATCTTCGGCTGGTGCTCGCGCGCCAGCTTGGCGACTTCCGCGTAATCGATCCGGCCGCTGTCATCGATGCCGTACTGAACCGCGTTGTAGTGCTTGCCCGAGAAGCTCGGCTTGGCGCCGTGGGTCAGGTGCCCCCCGGCATCCAGGCTCATGCCCAGCACGGTGTCGCCCGGCTTGACCAGCGCCTGGAATACCGCGCCGTTGGCCTGGGAGCCGGAGTGCGGCTGGACGTTGGCGTAGGTAGCGCCGAACAGTTCCTTGGCATAATCGATCGCCAGCTGCTCGACCACGTCGACGTGCTCACAGCCACCGTAATAGCGCTTGCCGGGGTAGCCTTCCGCGTACTTGTTGGTCAGCTGCGTGCCCTGGGCCTGCATCACGCGCGGGCTGGCATAGTTCTCGGAGGCGATCAGCTCGATGTGGGCTTCCTGGCGCGCGACTTCCTGCTGCATCGCGTCCCAGAGGGCGTCATCGAATCCGGCAACCTGCATCTCTCGGGTGAACATCGACGGGTATCCTCGGCTCGGGGATGGTTCGACTGCCACCGGGGAAAGTCCGGCATCCGGTGGCTCGATCTCAAATGATGGGCGGCAATGATACCCCAGCGCTGACGGCCTTTCCTATGAAAGTCCGTCATGTGCTGGCGCATAATTTCTCACGTCGGCTTTAGCGTCGGTAAAGCGTACTCCGGGGCGGCATTGGCTATCCCGCCGCCGACACGAACGGGATTCTCGCCCTCGTTCGCGATCACCAAAGAAGTGCTGAATAAATCGGCGAGCGGATGAAGCACAAGGCGTACGGAGCACAGGAACCGGAGCCTATGGGGTATAGGTGAGGATTCCGATCGGACCGGCGCCCCGGCACCGCACAACACAGTGATTCTCCGGGGACGCCGAGTTCGCGCAGACAATTATTCAACGCTTCTTCAGGTCTCTCCCAACAGTCGCAGACTCTCCATCGGCGCCTGTCGTCGGGCGCCCCGCGACAGCACGAACCCGATGCCACCGACGACCGCCGCGCCCAGAACCGGCATCACGACCCACATCAGCCAGTGCATGCGAGGCTCCAGCCCCAGCCAGCCGTAGATGCCCAGCGCGGCCGACTCGGCCAGTGCCGCGCCCAGCAGCCCGCTGGCGAAACCGAGCAGCGCGAATTCGGCCCACTGCATCCGCGCCAGGATGCGATTGCCGGCGCCGAACACCCGCAGTAACGCCCCCTCGTGAGCCCGTGCCGGCCGGCTGGCGGTGAGCGCGGCGTAGAGCACGCTGACCCCCGCCAGCAGCACGAAGCCGAGCACGAACTCGATGGCTCGCGTGACCTGGCCGAGAATCCCGCGCACCTGCTCCAGCAACGCCTCGACGTTGAGTACCGATACGCCGGGATACTGCCGCACCATCTCGGCCAGCATATCGTTGTCGCCCTCGGCGAGATGGAACGAGGTGATATAGCTGTGGCCGAAGTCGTCCAAGGCGCCTGGCGGAAAGATGATGAAGAAGTTGGGCTGAAAGCTCTCCCAGTCGAGATGACGCAAACTGGTGATCCGGCCGGTGACGCTGTCGCTGCCGATGGTGAACGTCAGCTCGTCGCCCAGCGAGAGTCCGAGTCGCCCCGCCAGTTCTTCCTCGACCGATATCGGTACCGCCCCGTCACTCGCCGTATCGGTACCGGCATCGAACCACTCGCCGGCGGTGATTCGGTTGCCCTCGGGCAGCGCCGCGCGCCAGGTGAGATTGAGGTCACGCCGCAGCGCGCCGTCTGTCTGGTGATCTTCCGGCACCTGCTGCTTCGGGGGCTTGCCATCGATGGCCGTCAGTCGGCCCCGAACCATGGGATAGAGACCGCTGCCGCTGTCGGCGGCGCTGTCGATCAACGACTCGACGCCGTCGCGCTCCTGCGGCTGGATATTGATCGCGAAGTAATTGGGCGTATCCGTGGGTAGCTGTGCCTGCCAGGTGGTCAGCAGATCGCCCCGGACCAGAGCGATGATCGCCATGGCGGCAAAGGTGACCGAGAACGCCAGCAGCTGGCCGAGGCTTGCCTCGCGCCGTCGCGCCAGCTGGCGGCCACCCAGTTGCCAGGCACGGCCGTTCTGGCTCCTTTGCGGCAGGCGTGCCAGCACCGCCAGCAGCAGGTTCATCAGCATCTGGCCGATACCCCGCAGCACGACCAGCGCCACCAGGCCGCCCAGCAGAATGCCTGCTGCCAATATCGGATCGCCGGAATAGAGCCACAGCAGCGCGCCGAAGACGAGGCTGGCGAACGTCACCACCAGCCATCCGGACGGCGGGATCGGGTCGAGCTCGCGGCGCAGCACCTTGAGCGCACTGACGCGCTTGAGCCTCAGCAGCGTGGGGCCGGCAAAACCCACCAGCACCGCCAGTGCCGTCAGCACGCCCATCAGCCAAGGCATTCCACCTGGGGCAGGCAGCTCAAGCGGCAGAAAGCGGGTCAGCAGCGACAGCAGTACCGCCTGACCGGCGAGGCCCAGTAGCGCGCCGACCACTGACGCCGCCAGCCCCAGCCACGCCAGCTGCCAGGCGAACAGCTGACCCAGCTGCCGTTGCGACGCGCCGAAACAGCGCAGCAGCGCGGCCGTATCCAGATGGCGATCGACGTAACGGCGCGTCGCCATGGCGACGGCAACACCCGCCAGCAGCACCGCCGCCAGCCCGGCCAGGCTCAGGTATTTCTGGGCCCGGTCCAGCGACCGACCGAGACTGGGACGGTCCACGCGCACATCGCGAATCTCGACGCCGGCCTCACGCAGCGTATCGAGACGACTGCCGAGACTGTCGACGGCGGCCGGCGGGCCGGCGGCCAGCAGTTCGTACTCGATGCGCGACCCCGGTCTGATCAGGCCCGTGGCATCGAGATCCTGGATATTGAGCATGATGCGGGGCGTCAGACCGGCGAAACCGGCCTGCTGGTCGGGCTCGCGATCGATCAGTCCGGTGATGGTCAGCCCCAGAGAGCCGACCTGGACGCTGTCCCCGACCTTGGCATCCAGCAACTGGGCCAGTCGCGGCGCGATCCAGGCACTGCCCGGTGGCGGACCATGAGCGAGTTTCTCGATGCCGTCACCACGATCCACGCGGACCTGACCGTAGAGCGGATAATGGTCATCGACGACTTTCAGCCCCGCCGGCTGGAAGGCATCTGCCTGACTGACCATCGACACCAGATCGACCTGATCGCTCAACGTCAGGCCGGCCTGACGCAGCTCCTGGCGCAAACCGTCGTCAAAGGGCTGGCCCTGTTCGAGCACCAGATCGCCGCCCAGCAGCTGACCCGCCTGCCGCGTCAGCCCCCGGTCGAGCCGGTCGAGAAAGAAGCCGATCATGGTGGTCGCCGCCACCGCCAGCGCCAACGCCACGAACAGCGCGCGTACGTCGGACGCCCGCAGATCGCGCCGGAGTCCCTTCAGCGACAGTGCGATCAGATTCATGCTTCGACCCCATGCGGCTGACGCTCGACCGCCTGCAGCCTGCCACCTTCGAGCTGCAGACAACGATCGCAGCGTCTGGCAAGGGCCATGTCGTGCGTCACCAGAATCAGCGTCGTACCGGACTCGCGATTGAGATCGAAGAGCAGATCGATGATGCGCTTGCCGGTGGTCTCGTCGAGATTGCCGGTAGGCTCGTCGGCGAAGACCAGATCGGGCTCGGTCACGAAGGCTCGCGCCACCGCCACCCGTTGCTGCTCACCGCCGGAGAGCTGCTTCGGAAGGTGGTCCAGCCGCGCGCCCAGGCCGACACGTTCCAGACATTGGCGACTTTTGGCCGCCACGTCTTGCCGAGGAGACAGTTCCAACGGCAACATAACGTTTTCGATTGCCGTCAGAGTGGGTAATAGCTGGAAGTTCTGAAAAACGAAGCCGACGCGGCCTGCACGCAGCGCGGCGCGGCCATCCTCGTCAAGGGTGCTCAGGGAGTGGCCGAACATCTCGAGTTCACCCGAGCTGGGCGAATCCAGCCCCGCCAGCAGGCCCAGCAGCGTGGACTTGCCCGCACCGGAACTTCCCACGATGGCGACACTCTCACCGCGATCGACGTTCAACGCCAACGATTCGAGAATGACCAGCTCTCGTTCACCGCTCATCACCCGTTTGCCGAGTTCGTTGGCGTATAGAATCCGCGTTTTCCGCTCGTCAGAGGAGTAAGTCATGTTGCGTGGTTTCCCTGTACTGGGTATCAAATGGCCTGTCGCCGGAATGGCGAGACGCTGTGCAGGTGGCGCGCTATTGCTGGGTCTTTCGCTGCTCTCGCTGACCCCGAGCACCGCCCGCGCCGATACCATCCTGGTCATGGGCGACAGCCTGAGCGCAGCCTACGGCATCGACCCGCAACAAGGTTGGGTCAATCTGTTGAAACAGCGACTGGGGGACGAGCACGACGTCGTCAACGCCAGCATCAGCGGAGAAACGACTTCCGGTGGTTCGGCTCGACTACTCGATATGCTCCGACAATATCATCCCGACATCGTTCTGCTGGAGCTCGGCGGCAACGATGGTCTACGCGGACTCTCCCCGCAGCAGATGCAGGTCAACCTGGCGAAAATGATCGAACGCAGCCAACAGCAAGACGCCAAGGTCCTGCTGCTGGGCATCGAGGTCCCGCCCAACTACGGTCCCGCCTATAGCGACGCGTTCCGCGGTGTCTTTACCCAGCTGGCCGACGAGTACCAAGTGCCATTGCTGCCCTTTCTGTTGGAGGGGGTCGATCTGGAGACCATGCTTCAAAGCGATGGCATTCACCCCACCGCCGAAGCCCAACCGATCATTCTCGACAACGTCTGGCCCAAGCTGGAACCGCTGCTGACGTCGCCGGCCAACGATAACGCCACTAACGACAGCGCCCCTAACGACAGCAACGCTAACGACGCAGCCGCCAATGCCGGGGAATAAGTGATTCATGGCCTGCGAAGCGGCCGGTTCCGGTGTCGGCCGCTGTCGGCTCGCGACTGACGTGCTATCGTCAACACCTTGAAAAGACTCGCGACATATCGCGTCGAAAGGCGGTTCGGCAGGGAGGCTGACGATGGAGAGCGAAACGGCACTGGTCGCCGCGTATGAACTGGATGGACAGGGCGGCGGCAGACTTCTCAGCGTGCGCCAGCTGCGGGAGGCGTGGGCCGATCCCGCGCGCCCGCTGTGGATGCATCTGGATTTTCGTCACGAGGACGTCCACACCTACCTCGAGGAGATCGCCGGCCTCGACGAAGCACCGATCGAGGAGCTGCTCGAGGAGGATACTCGCCCCCGCGTGGCCAAGTTCCGCAACGGCGCCGTCACCACCCTGCGCGGTATCAACCTCAATCCCGGTGCCGCACCGGAAGATCTCATCTCGCTACGTATCTGGTGCGCACCTCACCGGATGATCACCCTGCGCCGCCGGCCGTTGAAATCGGTCAGCGACGTGCGTGAACGCATCGACAACGGCGACGGTGCGCTCTCGATTCCGGACCTGCTGGCATGGCTGACCGAAACCTTGGTGGACAAGGTCGGTGACGTCGCTCATCAACTCGACGACCGTCTGGGCGAGCTCGAAGAGGATCAACTGAGCGATCGGGAGGTCGACCCCGACGATCTTTCGCGACTGCGACGTTCGCTGATCACGCTGAGACGTTTCATGGGCCCGCAACGCGACTGTCTGGATCAGATTGCCCAGGGCTCCGAATGGCTGGACGAAGATACCAAGGTGTCGGTTCGCGAGAGCGCCAACCAGCTGTCCCGTTACGTGGAAGATTTCCATGCCATGCAGGAGCGGGCCCTGATTTTGCAGGAACAGCTCTTCAGCGAACACAACGAGCGGCTCAACCAGCGCATGTACATGCTGGCGATCGTCACCACCGTGTTCCTGCCGCTGAGTTTCCTGACCGGGCTACTGGGCATCAACGTCGGCGGCATTCCCGGTGCCGATAGCCCCTACGGCTTCGTGATGTTCGTGACCATCACCGCACTGGTCGGCGGCTGGGTCATGTGGCTGCTCAAGCGCAAGCGCTGGTGGTAAGGCCGCCACTCGATCATGACGAGGCGCGGTCGGTGTGCCCCAGATCGCGCTCGGGATCGAGACGATCACGCACCCGGCGTTTCAGCTCCTTGATATCGGGGAAGCCGCCATCACGCTTGCGCTCCCAGATCGTCTCGTCGTCGTAGAGCACTTCGAAATGCCCGCCGTGGCTGGGCGCCAGCGCCACCTGTTCGAGGTCTTCGCCGAAAGTCTGCAGCAGCTCCTGCGCGTACCAGCTCGCACGCAGCAACCACTGGCATTGGGTACAATAGTGAATCCGGATGCGGGCCATGGGGCTCTCCTCGAACGTCTGAACGCATGATGCGACGGCGCCAGGGGTTAACTCAAGCCGTTAACTCAAGCCGTTAACACGAGGCGTTAACACGAGGCGTCAACTCAGGCCGCCGACTCGAGCCGATCGCGCGGCGTAAGCGATTGGTTTCGATATCACCCGGTCCGGTAGCGCCAAAAATCAGGGCCACAGCCAACGGCTCGGAACCGAGCGGGAATCGTCAGGGAAACAGGGACCGTTTTTCATGCCAGCCACAGACACCAGCCTCACTCGCCTCTTCGAACGCGTCACCGGCGACGAAGACAGCCGCCTGTGTCGCGATATCTCCGATGATGCCTGCCAGCAACAACCCGGCAATTTCTTTCGGCATCTGCTAGCCGCTCTCGGCAACAAGCTCGCGGATGAGCTCTCCAACGCACGTTTGATCCTGCCGTGGCTGATGGGCGCCATCGGCGCTCCGGTATGGATGGTCGGGCTGCTGGTGCCGATTCGCGAAGCCGGCGCCCTACTGCCACAGCTACTGATCGCCGGCTACATCCGACTCCGTCCCATCCGCAAGTGGGTATGGGTCGCAGGCGGTGTCGCTCAAGCCTTCGGCGCCGCGATTCTCGGGCTGCTGGCGCTGTTCGGTCACGGTAGCTGGGGTGGCGCGCTGGTACTGATCGCGCTGACCGGACTGGCGCTGGGTCGGGGGCTATCATCGGTCGCGACCAAGGACGTCCTCGGCAAGACCATCGCCAAACAGCGTCGCGGTACCCTGATGGGCTGGAGCGCCAGCGCTGCCGGCGCCCTGACGCTGCTGGTCGGCGCCACCCTGATACTGCTTGGCGATCAGCCCGGACACTCGGCATTGGCCGTATTGCTGTTCGCCGCCGCCCTTGGCTGGATATTGAACGCGCTGTGCGCCGCCGCGATCCATGAGGCACCCGGGGCTACCGCAGGCGGCGCCAACGCCTGGCAGAGCGTCAGGCAGGGGTTCTCGCTGATGCAGCGTGACCGCCGCTTCCTGCATTTCAATCTCTCCCGCGCCCTGTTGCTGTCAAGTGCGCTCGCCTTACCGTATCTGGCGTTGCTGGGCCAACAGAACAGCGGCACCGATCTGGCAAGCCTCGGCATTCTGATCGTCACTTCCGGTGTCGCCAGCATGATCGCCGGGCCGATCTGGGGCCGCCTGGCCGACCGCTCTAGCCGTCGAGTGATGCGCAACAGTGCCATCGGCGCTGCCGTCTGCTGCCTGGCAGGCGCCGCCTGCGTTTGGCTTCCGGCGCCAATACGAACCAGCGTATGGCCCTACGCCCTGATCTATGGCCTGCTGATGATCGCTCACGCGGGGGTCCGCCTGGGCCGCAAGACCTATGTCATCGACCTGTCCGACAGCAGCACCCGCGCGCTCTACGTCGCCTTTTCCAACACCTTCACCGGCGTGCTGATGCTGGTCGTCGGACTCCTGCTCGGCGCGCTCGCTCAGTGGCTGGGCAGCGCCGGCCTATTGTTGCTGCTCGCCGCGCTTGCGATCACCGCCGCACTGAGCTCTCACGCCCTGGCGGAGGTAGAAGAGACAAGCGCCGGCTAATGCGTTGTAATACCGCGTCGTCGTGGCATCATTATCCGACGTAGCGTCTCTATAATCCGTCGAATGCCCAGCCTGGAGGCAAGGATGGCCAGTACTCATAAACACGCACCCCTGATCAACCCGGCGCTATTGGAGCGCATCGTCAATGCCTCGGATGACGGCATCGTGGTGGCCGAGCAGGAAGGCGACGAAAACATTCTGATCTACGCCAATGAAGGCTTCGAAAGGCTGACAGGTTACAGCGTCGACGAGATTCTCTACCGCGATTGCCGCTTCCTCCAGAACGGCGATCGTGACCAACCGGGCATTGACCGGGTTCGCGCTGCGCTGCGGGAGGGTAAACCGTGCCGTGAGGTCCTGCGCAATTACCGCAAGGATGGCAGTGCGTTCTGGAACGAGTTGTCGATCACCCCGGTTTACGACGATGAAGACGAGCTCACCTATTTTGTCGGGGTGCAGAAAGACGTCTCGGGTCTTATCGATGCCTTGCAGGAGCTCGAACTCCTGAAGACAGAGCGCGACACCGCTTAAGGATTCCCACCCTCGTACCCCGTCGCCGTGATGCAGCGGCGACAGATTCTGACGGAATCGATCGGGCTACGGCAGCATGAACCGGGCCAGGCAGACGTCTTCATTCGGGGAGAGGAGCAAAAAAAGCCCGCGCAAGAGGGGGGATGCGCGGGCGAGGCGGGGTGTTACTAGGAGATACATCTAAGACGCGACTCGAACGACTGCTACAGAAGCTATCCATTCGATGAATACAGATTAGCACCCTCATGTTTTTCCGGCAATGCAATTTAACGATCATCTCCATCGCGCGGCTCTATGATCCACCGCCTGGCCCTATCATCCACCGCCTAACTCTATCATCCACCGCCAGGCTCCATCGCATCGCGGAACTCTATCGCTGTTCTGGTTCCCCTCCTCGCCGATCGGGTTTCTCATCCTCGGCGCTCCGGCTTCCAGCCGTGGTCCCTTCATCCTCTTCGGCCCCGAGCCGTTGATGGCGATCGGCCAATTCCCGCCGATGATCCTGTAGCTCTCGGCGCAGCGACTCGATCTCGACCTGTAGCTCGCTCACCTGCTCGATCATGTGTCGCATCATGCGCCGGTTCGCCTTGTGCTGCCTCGACTCCGATTCGCCCTGATCTTCAACGAACAGCGAACTGACGTACGCTGCGAAGCTACCGAACAGCCCCACCCCACAGACCATCAGCAGTACGGCGACGATCCGGCCCATCGTCGTAATCGGGTAGTAGTCTCCATAACCGACGGTGGTGACCGTCACCACCGCCCACCAAAGCGCTTCTTCGGCGGTATTGATGGGACTTGCCGGATTGGGGGTTTCCACCATCAGCACCGTCATCGCCGCCAACACCACCAGCAAAACGGTCGCCGTTGCCACCGATGCCAGAACGCCCTCGGCACGATTGCGAAACAGCAGTTGCCAGATCAGTTCCAGGGAACGCAGGGCGCGCAGCACACGAATGATCTGAACCATCCGCGCTAGACGCGCTGCCTGAAACCACCCGGCGGGGATACATGCCAGTAGATCCAACCACCCCCAGCGCATGTAGCGCCATTTGCTGGGAGCGCGATAGAACCGCTGGCAGAAGTCGATGAAGAAGAAAAAACAGACGACATAGTCCAGATAATCGAACAGCTGGAGCATATCCGCCGGCAGATCGAGAAATATCTCGGCCAACATTGCACCCAGCACGTAGAAGGAGAGTGCCAGGTTGAAGAACTGAAAAGGGGTAACGTGTTCCTTCATGGCCTCCCCCATTCACGTAAACGACAAGGCCTGATGGCCATCGGACGAGAATGGCATTATCAGCGGAAGGAACGCCCGAGCGCGAATCGCGAGCTCGTTATTCCGGCACTGGATCGTCAGGCGAGATCGCTGAGCTGAGCCTTCACACCCCGCTTCGCGAGTCACGATGACGAGCGGGAAGCATAGCCCAGCCGCAGCTCATGCCGAGCAGGGGTTGGCGGCCTTCATCTGGGCGAAGTTGGTCACGAACGTATCCATCTTCTCCGCGTCGTACTCCTGCAGGCCGCTGATGACCAGCTTCTTGGAGCCGATCCCCACATCGCGCCCATTGCAGCTCATGCGAAATTCGAGATGGGCCTCGCCACGCTTGCCCTTGACGTCCAGATTGGCTCCGGCGAAATCCAGGTCAAGATCGCAGGGGTCATGGTCCTTCAGCGAAAAGCCCATGCTGTCGTAGATCACCAGCGGCCGCCGAGGATTGAACATGACGCCCTTCTCTTCCAGCAGTGGCTTCAGGTAGTGCGGAAAATTGCGCCCGGAGAACGCCACGTAACGCCGTGTGAACGTCTCGACGGTCGCCGGATCGCGGATCGTCCAGCCGCTGCGCTTGACGCTCAGGTACTGCTTGCCGACCTGATCGACGACGCTGACGGTACCGGCATCGTCCTCGACGAACTGCAATGACACGCTATCACCCACCATCCCGCAGAAATGGAACGTCATGTGCTGCGACAGACCGTAGCGAGACAGCACCAGGGCGAACAGTAGATCCCCGGGTACGCAGAACCGGCGCGCGCAGGGATCATGGATCGGGTTGTAATCTCCCGCGATCCGGCGCGCGAACTGACTGGCCTGCGCTGCCGTGATACAGAAACCGTCGGCGGCGGTAGAGTGAAACTCGTCGAGAAACATAGGTGGTCGACCCACATGTCGAATGACTTGGCGATGAAATGGCTTGGCGTCGGTATTCATTGATATTCTAGGCGCCGCTCTTTTACCACATGTCCGAGCAAAGCACAGCGTACCATTAACATTTAGCGACAAACGATAGCGTAGTTTACTTAAATGAAGGTTCCAACCACAGCCCCGGAAAGCGATAGTTCCCGCTCATGCCCCTGCGGCAGCGCGCTCGGCTACGCTCACTGTTGCGCGATCTATCATCTCGGAGAAGCCGCCGCGCCGACGCCGGAGGCCCTGATGCGCTCGCGCTACAGCGCTTTTGCGCTCGGCGGCCTGGGCGCCTATCTCCTCGCCACCTGGGATCCTCGCACTCGCGACCCGGCTTTGACGGAGGCGCAGCTCGATGTACAGGACAGCCATTGGCTGGGGCTCGAGATCATCGAGGCTCAAGCGCATGGCGCCCAGGGCATGGTCGAGTTCAAGGCGCGCTTCCGTCCGGTCACGGCAGCGGCGCTCGCCGCGCCTCAGGTGCTTCACGAGCGCTCGCGTTTCCGTCGGCACCGGGGGCTCTGGCGTTACCTCGACGGCATTATCGATCCGCCGGCCGACGGCGCCCCCGTTTCACGCAATGCGCCCTGCCCTTGTGGCAGCGGCAAAAAGGCCAAACGCTGCTGCCTGCGCTGACCCCGTTTCACTAACGCGCCGAAACGGGCATCGCTGTGGAACACATGCTGATGGCCCGCTACGCTGTTCCCGAACCGAAGCGTCGCCAGCCGCTCGATACGGTGAGTCATTCAGCCCCATTGCCGCGCCGCCGCGCGCCAATCCCCCGACATCAAAAGCAGGTGCATGAACATTTCCGATAGCGCCACGAACCTTCTTTCCAGCCTTCAGACCGAACTGGGTCAGTGGCTCCATATCCCTGGCTGGATCGTATTCCCGACCCTGATAATGCTGGCGGCGGTCATCATCGATATCGCACTGCATTTCGTGCTCAACCGGATGGAGCGCCGTCTGCGCGATTCGCCGCGTCGCTGGGATGACCCCATCCTGCACGGATTGCGCCTTCCGCTGCGCTGGTGGGTCTGGGTCACCGCACTGATGGTCAGTCTAGGCGTGGTCGGTGACCATTTCGGGATCGAGCGCGTCAACACCGTACTCTCCAGGCTTGGCGCTCTGATCACGCTATTGCTGGTTGCCTGGGGCGGCATCCGACTTTTCCGGCGTCTCGAACAGCGGCTGGTGTTTCCGCCGGGCAACTGTCATGCCAAGCCGGTCGACCCCACCTCGGCGTCCGCCTTGACCAAGATCGTCGGCGCCGTACTGATCGTCACGCTGATATTGATCGGCCTCCAGATTCTGGGCGTATCGATGTCGAGCATTCTCGCCATGGGCGGCTTCGGCGGCCTGGTGATCGGCTTTGCCGCGCGAGACGTCATCGCCAATTTCTTCGGCGGCATGGTCGTTCATCTGGACAAGCCGTTCGTGGTCGGCGACTGGATTCGCTCCCCCGAACGCCAGATCGAGGGCATCGTCGAAGACATCGGCTGGCGTCTCACCACCGTCCGGACCTTCGCCGGGCCACCGCTCTACGTGCCCAACGCCTGGTTCAGTCAGATTTCGGTGGAAACCCCGACGCGAATGGTCAGCCGTCGCCTGTGGGAGACCATCAGCCTCCGCTACCAGGACATCGGCGCCGTCGAGAACGTCGCCCGGGATATCCGCAACATGCTGCTCAAGCACGAGGAAATCGATCAGGACGAGCTGATCACGGTCAACTTCGCTACCTTCGGCCAGTACTCGCTGGATATCATTGTCTACGCCTTCACCCACGAGACGGATTGGCAACGCTTTCACGAGATCAAGCAGGGAATCCTCTTGAAGATCCGCGACATCATCGATGAACGGGGCGCGGAACTGGCTATCCCGGCCTCCCGCATCTATTTACCCGAAGGCGTTGGAAAAGGGAGCGCTGAAAAAGAGCGTGTTGAAAAGGAGAGCGCTGAAAAAGAGGAGAGTGAAGACCGCGCCGGGCAAGACGATTCCCGCAACGACAGCGCCGGGCGTGACGACGTCGAACGTGAAAACGTCGAGCGTCAGGACGCCGAATACGAGAGCGAACAGCGGCGCAATCGCCAGGGCGCGTCGTCACGCACGGCTCGACAATCTCAGGAAGGCAACCGCCGAACCGCCCCTGGCCCCAGCGATACCGATGGGGACGGAGAAGGCGACGCCTGACGCCGGTTCCCGCCGACAAGCCCCGGATCAATCTCTGTCCGGGGCGCCCAGTTCGCGCCAGGCGCTGCATAGCCAGTGCCCGGCCGTAGCGATCTCGGCATCCGTGGCGCCGGCATAACCCAGTACCAGACCGGCTTTCGCGGGTGGTTTCAGGTAATAACGCGAGAGCGGCGAGAGCAGAATCCCGGCTTCCTGTCCCCGTGCGACCAGTGCGGTTTCGAGCTCGACACTTTCCAGCTCGGCGACCAGATGCATCCCCGCCTGCCCTGCCGACAGCACGAGCCCGCGTGCGACGGCCGGAGCCAGCGCCTCACGTAACTTCGCCTGCCGCCAGCGGTAGAGTTCGCGCATTCGCGAAACGTGACGCACGAAGTGCCCCTCGGCGATGAAGGCCGCCAGTGCCGCCTGCGCCACGTACTGACCTTCCCGGTGAAGTCGCGCATTGGCGCGCGTGAACGGCTCGACCAGCGCGTCGGGCAGTACCAGATAGCCGAGCCGCAACCCCGGATACAGCACCTTGCTGAACGTGCCGACGTAGATCACCGGCGCGTTGTCGACGAGCCCCTGCAGCGACGCGATCGGCGCACTGGCGTAGCGAAACTCACTATCGTAGTCATCCTCGATGATCCAGGCCCCGTGGCGGAAAGCGGCTTCGAGCAACGCCATCCGCCGCGGCAAGGTCAGCGTTACCCCGCTGGGGTATTGGTGTGAAGGCGTGACGTAGATCAACCGCGGCGCTGGCGTCCCGTCCGGTGCGCGATTCACGTTCGCGCCGTCCTCGTCCACCGCCAGCGGTATGGGATTCAGACCGGCCGCCACGAAGCAGGACTGCGCACCGCCGTAGCCGGGCTCTTCCACCCACACCGCGTCGCCGGCATCGGCAAGCAGTCGAGCGATCAGCTCGAAGCCCTGCTGGGCGCCCTGGGTGATCAGAATCTGTTGGGGCCGGCAACGCACCGAGCGCGACAGCCGCAGATAATCACACAGCGCTTCGCGTAACGCCGGGACGCCGCCCTGGTGCTGGTAGTCGTGCCATTCGATCGGTGCTCGCTGGTAGTGCCGACGCAGCAGACGCTGCCAGCGCTCACGCGGAAACTGGTCCAGCGCCGGCACACCCGGTGCGAAGGCGGTATGGCGATCGCTCAACACGCCGCTGAAATCGAGAATGCGCTGACCCCGATCGGAGAGTTCTTGAGTGACGGCGACAGCACTGGACGCCGGTTTTGCCTCAGCGCCGCTTTCCGATTGCCACGCGGCGACGAAGACCCCCGCGCCCTGGCGGGTTTCCACGAAGCCTTCGGCCGTGAGCCGGTCGACGGCGGCCAGCACGGTGTTACGCCCGAGTCCGAGCTCACGGGCCAACTGGCGCGAAGAAGGCAGTGCGCTGCCGGCGCCAAGCTGACCTTGCTGAATCCACTCTCGCAGCGATTGATAGAGCCGCTGGCTCAAGGTCCGCGTCGACGGCGAGGCGAGTTGCATCGCCAGCGCGTCGATGATCCAGAGTCGATGGGCATGAGAGGGTGTTACTGGCTCTATCTTCATTGATTGACTGATCACTGGGTGACTGGCCACGGGTTTCCTCTCCGCGGGCTACTTCACTACTGGTTCCCATATTACTGCGCCAACTGGACCTTACCGAGGAACCAGTATGATGCCAGACTGATGTTACATCACGTCACTGCCAAAAGAGCCCGATATGTCCACCATTCGTGTCGCCAAGCCCGAAGATATCGACGACCTCGCGCCGCTGGTCGACGGCTATCGTCAGTTCTACCGACAACCCAGCGACCCGAAAGGCGCAAGGCGCTTTCTGCTCCAGCGCTTCGAACGGCAAGACGCGCAGCTACTGATCGCGCTGAATGACGGCGGCTCGGCCGTCGGATTCGTTCAGCTGTTCCCCGTGCCCTCGACTACCTCACTCGGTTCACGCTGGATTCTCAACGATCTCTTCGTCGTCCCCGAGGCCCGCCGAGCCGGCACCGGCAGCGCGCTGCTGCAGGCCGCCAGAAATCTAGCGGCGGAACATGGCGTGGCGCAGCTGATGCTGCGCACACAGACCGACAACGTCGCCGCCCAGTCTCGATATCAGGCGCTCGGCTGGCAGCGCGACGAGTCGTTCCATAACTATCTGCTGACGATCTAACACCCTAGGAAACTCGCAATGTCTTCGAATTCACTCGTACTCGATGTTCCTCCAGCCACTCCTCAAGAGAGTGCTGCAGCCATGCGCGAAAAACTCAGACTGCATACCGATGCCTGGGATCTGGCAGTGGATCTTGCCAATGGCGTCGACGACATCGTGGTCGTCGATACGCGAAACCAAGAGCACTACCTTGCCGGCCATATTCCTGGAGCGATCAGCTTGCCTCATACCGATATGACGATAGAGCGGCTCGCCTCGCTGGATAGATCTCGTGTCTACATCAGCTACTGCGACGGAATTGGCTGCAATGGCTCTACCTGGGGCGCATTCAAGCTCGCTAGTGCCGGACTGCAGGTCAAGGAACTACTTGGCGGATTAGATTTCTGGAGACGCGATGGTCATCCGGTCGCCACTGGCTCCGCTACCGGTAGCCTTCACAATCAAGCACTCGAATCCTGCGGGTGTTGATAAGCGCCATGAGCCAAACGATGAACCAATACAGCCAACCCGTCGGCGCGGATATCGAAAACTGGCGGCCCCCTTCGCTGCCAGATGCCGTTGCGCTGCAAGGCCGCTTCTGCCGCCTGGAACCGTTGGATCCCGCACTTCATGCGCCAGCGCTGTGGCAGGCGTGGCAAATGCCGGATCCTGCTATCGCCAACGATCACGAGGCCAAGGCGCGCTGGACCTATCTCGGCGGCCGCAGGTTCGACGACGAAGCCGGCTGTCGACGCTGGCTGGAGACGATCACCGCAGGCAATGACCCACGCTGCTACGCCATTATCGATCCGGCGGATGATCGGGCCGTCGGCATGGCGACCTATCTGCGCATCGTGCCGACCGACGGTAGCCTCGAGATCGGCCATCTCAGTTTCTCGCCGCGTATGGCGCGCACGCCGATCTCCAGCGAGGCGCTAATGCTGATGATTCGTTACGCCTTCGAGCTCGGCTATCGCCGCGTGGAGTGGAAATGCGACGCCTTGAACGCACCCTCGCGGCGCGCCGCCGAACGCCTGGGTTTCCGCTTCGAGGGCATATTTCGCCAGCATCGCGTGGTCAACGGTCGCAATCGCGATACGGCCTGGTTCTCGATCATCGACGAAGAGTGGCCGGCGATTCGGCGCTGCCACGAACAGTGGCTGTCAGCGGAGAATTTCGATATCGACGGCCGCCAGCGCCGGTCGCTTTCGAACATGACCGCCGAACTGACACTGGCGGAGCGCTGAGACATGCACCAGCCAAGTCAGTTCCGCCTCGACGATGGTGAAGCATTACGGGTGGCCATCGACGAGGCGCCGTTCGCGACGCTGGTGACCCAGAGTCACGACGGCAAACTGACCGCCGACCATCTTCCTCTGTTGTTCGAGCCGGCCAGCGACGAGTCGACGCCAGCCAAACTGCTGGGACATATCTCCCGTGGCAATCCGCTCGCCCAAGAATTGAAGAACGGCTCGCACACGCGTTCGGCTCTGGCCATCTTCCACGGACCGCAGGCGTACATCACGCCGAGCTGGTATCCGGCCAAACGCGAGCACGGCAGGGTCGTGCCGACCTGGAACTACCAGGTCGTACATGCCCACTGTCAGCTTCGACTGGTCGACGATGCCGAGTGGCTGAAAGCGCTGGTCACGGAACTGACTACGCGTTTCGAGCGTGATCGTGAAACGCCCTGGGCGGTCGATGACGCACCAGCGGATTTTATCGACAAGATGTGCCGAGCCATCCTCGGCGTGGAACTCACGATCGAGCGACTGGAAGGCAAGCGCAAGGCGAGCCAGCACAAACCGCTGGAGGAGCGCGAAGCGATCCGGCGAGGATTGCGCGACGAATACGGTTACGATGACGCAGACTCGCGCTGTTTGAGCGGCATCGACTGAAGTCTAATCGCAGCGTTTGAATGATTCTCGCGGCTCGGTCCCGCCTGATTTTGTTGGCGTTGTAGACCGCGACAGACTCCAAGGATTTTGCCCCATGGTTCGACAGATCACCTACGCCGAAGCCCGCGAGCACCTTAGTTGGACCAAGGCTGTCGATGCCCTCCAACAGGGCCATCACGCCGCCCGGCCAGAGATCGCCGACGCTTTTCTCGGCCCCGGCGACAAGACGCTGCTCAACCGTTCGTGTTTCATCCCCGACTTTGGCTACGGCGTCAAGGCAGTCACCGTCTTCGACGGCAATGCCGCCCGCGGTCTGGATACCGTGCAAGGCGCCATGCTCTATTTCGCGCCCGATGATGGCCAGCTGAAGGCGATCATCGAAAGCCGGCTGGTCACCGAGATCAAGACGGCCAGCGATTCCGTGCTGGGGGCGCTTTCGCTTGCCCGACCGGACAGCCGTCATCTGCTGATTTGCGGCGCGGGTAGGGTCGCGGCGAGCCTGATCGACGCCTACACCGAGCTGTTTCCCGAGCTCGAGCGCATCAGCGTGTGGAATCGCACTCATGACAAAGCCGTGGCACTCGCCGAAACCTGCATTCATCGTGACCTGAACGTCACTGCGGTGACCGATCTGGAAACCGCTGCCCGATCGGCGGATATCATCTCCAGCGCGACCATGGCGCGTGCCCCCCTGATTCTGGGCGAGTGGATACGCCCCGGAACCCATGTCGATCTGATCGGAGCGTTCAAGGCCGACATGCGCGAGGCGGACAATGCCCTGCTGCAAAAGGGTCGACTGTTTGTGGATAGCCGCGAGACGACGATGGGCCATATCGGGGAACTGAAGATTCCTCTGGCCAGTGGCGCCATCTCCGAACGAGACGTTCTCGGCGATTTCTACGATCTGCTCGGCGGCCAGGCCGGCCGCCAGGAGGCGAGCGACATCACCGTATTCAAGAATGGTGGCGGCGCGCATCTCGACCTGATGATCGCGCGTTATATCGCCGAGACGATGCGCTAACGGCTGCGGCGTTACCTTACGCTCCTGAAGACGGGCGCCACTGGAACGCCCTCAGTCAGGGGCGTAAAATGCAGCCGTTCAGTTACCAAGGCGCCCGTGACCGCGCCAGAAACTGTCCACGGCGCCCGTGACCGCGCCCTACTTTTCAGGGGCGCCCGTGACCGCGCCCTACTTTTCAGGGGCGCCCGTGACCGCGCCCTCTTTATCAACCCGGTCCGCCCTTTGCGAGGGCGACTACCAGGAGTCCTGCATGTCATCACACGATCAACCGATCGTCGTCGCGGCGTTGTATCAATTCGTCACGCTGGAAGATTTCGAAGCCCTGCGCGAGCCGCTGCTGAACGAGATGAAACGTCTCGACGTCAAGGGCACGCTGCTGCTCGCCTTTGAAGGTATCAACGGTACGGTTTCCGGGACGCGGGCGGATATCGATGCGCTGCTCGACTGGCTCAAGCGTGACCCGCGCTTCGCGGCGCTCGAGCACAAGGAGTCCTGCTGCGAAGCGCATCCGTTCTATCGCACCAAGGTCAAACTCAAGCGCGAGATCGTCACGCTCGGCGTCGACGGCATCGACCCCAATCGGCGCGTCGGCACCTACGTTGAGCCGGAACAGTGGAACGATTTGATCGATGACCCCGAAGTGCTGGTGATCGACACGCGTAACGACTACGAGGTGGCAATCGGTAGCTTCGAGGGCGCCGTCGATCCCAGAACCAAATCGTTCCGCGAGTTTCCGGAATACGTCAGAGCGCACTACGATCCCAGTCGTCACAAGAAAGTGGCGATGTTCTGCACCGGCGGCATTCGCTGCGAGAAAGCCTCGAGCTTCATGCTCGACGAGGGTTTCGAGGAAGTGTTCCACCTCAAGGGCGGCATCCTCAGCTATCTGGAGAAGGTGCCGGAAGCCCAGACGCGCTGGCGCGGCGACTGTTTTGTGTTCGACAACCGGGTTACCGTTCGCCACGATCTGAGCGAGGGTGAATTCGAGCAGTGCCACGCCTGCCGAATGCCGATCTCCACCGAGGATCAGGCCTCCGAGCGCTATTCGCCGGGTATCAGCTGCCCTCACTGCTGGGACTCGCTACCGGAAAAGACCCGTGCCGGCGCCCGGGAGCGTCAGAAGCAGATCGAACTGGCCAAGGCGCGCAATCAGCCGCATCCGCTCGGTCGCAATCCGCGCGAGAACACGGAGAATTGACTCCGGTGAAGATCACTGCGCGCTGCGGGCCAGTTCTTCCCTATCGGACTCGGGCAGAAGGCCGACGCGGGCCAGCTTGGCGAAGAACCGCTTCATGCGTCGATCGATCTTCTGGCGCGCAAACCACGGCCACACATTGGCCAGGGGCATGAAGTCGGGATTGGATACGCCGTCGATCAGCCACAGCCGCCGGGTACCGTCTGCCCGGCGCTGACATACGATATTGCGGTCATTGATATCGGAGGGCACGATCCAGTTGTCACGAAGGTAGAGATAGAGCCGCTGAAGCTCGTCCCGGAACGCCTGGGACTCTAGCCAGGCCATGTCATCGCGCTGACGATACTGTCGAATCGTGGCAGAGATTTCGCCATCGGCGTCGGTGATCAGGTCGAAGACCAGACCCTCACCCATATCCGTTTCCAGCGTTCCGAAATATTCCGGGACGTAACGCCAATCGTCCACGCCACGCTGCTTCAAAATGTCGAAGTAGCCCTTTTCGCGCTCGTTCTGATGGCTGCCACGCTCGGGAAAGCGCGCCACCTTGATACAGCGCTCGGGATGATCCGGATGCCGGTAGATCGCCCGGTCGTTGCCGTGGGCGATTTCGTCGTTACAGGCGAGTCGATACATTGCGGGCCACTCCCAACCGTCATTAAGACGTCATGACCCGTTAATATTAGCGTAAGCAAACGCTGTTTTCATTGATCGTTTGTCTCGGATTTTGCTTCCGGCTCCATCCAGCGCTGCCATAGCATCAGGATATGCTCGCGATGATCGGCAAACCCTTCCGACGATACCAGGCTGCCACGCTTGGCCAGCGAAGCGCGGTGGCTGGCATCGCGGTAGGCCAGATAGGCAGCCTGCAGGTCGCGGGCGTCCTGCTCGGAAAGCGTTCCGCTCTCGGCCAGCGCGTCCATCAGCCGCATGTTGTCGGTGACCTCGAGCAGCTCGGGTGTCCGTGCCGACAGCGCCAGCACCGCGTACTGATTCATGAATTCGATATCGACCAGACCGCCGGCATCCTGCTTGAGATGGAACTGCCCTGCCTCGCGCGCATCGCCACCGCTACCGAGATGTTCGCGCATTTTCAGCCGCATCCTGACGACTTCACGACGCAGTTCGTCACAGTCGCGCTCCCGGCCCAGCACCTCCCGACGCACGGCTTCGAAGCGCTCTCCCAGCGCGCTGTCCCCCGCCACGGGCCGGGCGCGAACCAGCGCCTGATGTTCCCAGATCCAGGCGTCTTTGCGCTGGTACTCGGCAAAGGCCTGCAACGAGGAGACCAGCAACCCGGCGTTACCCGAGGGTCGCAGTCGCATGTCGACCTCATACAGCGTTCCACTGGGCGTGGTGACGCTGAGTAGATGGATGATGCGCTGTCCCAGCCGGGTGAAGAACATCAGGTTGTCGATCGGCTTGGCGCCGTCGGTGACGCCGCGGGGCGCCGCATCGTAGAGGAATACCAGATCGAGATCGGAGCCGTAGCCCAGCTCGATGCCGCCCAGCTTGCCGTAACCGACGACCAGGAAGGCGGCCTCATCGCTGCCGTCTCGCGGTTTCGGTTGACCGAACCTTGCCGTCAGCGAGCGCCAGGCCATCTGCAGCACACTGTCCAGCACCACCTCGGCGATCGCGGTCAGATAATCGCTGACCTTCATCAGCACGCGACCGCCGGCAATATCGGAAGCGGCGACACGCAGTACCTGGGTCTGCTTGAACACCCGCATCGCTTCCAGCCAGCCCTCCTCGTCGTCTTCGGGGATTCGTGCCAGGGTCTGGCGCAGCTCGTCCGCCAGCCGCTGCTTGTCGGCCGGGGAATAGAGCGTTGCGGGCGTCAGCAGCTCATCGAGAAGAATCGGATGACGCGCCAGCTGTTCGGCGATCCACGGGCTCGCCGCGCAAAGCCGGATCAGCGATGGCAGAACCTGCGGGTTTTCGCGTAGCAGCGAGAGATAGGCGGTACGCCGGAGAACCGCCTCGATCAGCGGCAATACCCGTTCCAGAGCCGTCGTCGGGGTCTCGCTGTCGGCGGCGGCCTGCAGCAACATTGGCATGACCGCCTCCAGCCGCTCGTAGCCGATGCGCTGCATCGCCTGCACGCCGCGAGAGTCGCGAAAGGCCTTGAGTCGACGCAGCCCCTCGGGCAGCTCGTAACCCGCCGCCGCCATCACTCGCTCGGCTTCGGCGTCGTCCATCTCCCCCTGCCATAGCTGACGCCAGACCGTGTCATCCTCGCTCGACTGGTCATCGGCTGCCTGAGATTCATCGTCGGGGTCGGCGACCACCGCATTGAAATGGCCTCGAATCCGCTCTCGACACTGGTGAAGCGCTTCTCTCAGAGACGTCCAGTCCGGCATCCGCATCGCCATCGCCAACCTCGCCTGATTCTCGGGATCGCTCGGCAGCTGCTGGGTCTGACGATCCTGCTGCGCCTGCAGCGCATGCTCCAGATTGCGCAGAAACTCGTAATCGCCACGCAGTTCGTCCACCACCGCCTGGGGCAGCAGTTCGAGACTCACCAGCTGTCCCATGGCATCACGCAGCGAGGGGATCTGGAGCTCGGTATCCCGGCCGCCACGAATCAATTGAAAGGCCTGGACCACGAACTCGACCTCGCGAATCCCGCCGCGCCCCAGCTTGATATTGTCGTCCCGGCCGAGCCGTTTGACCTCGCGGTGAATCATCGCCTTCATCTCGCGCAGCGATTCGATCGCGCCGAAATCCAGATACTTGCGATAGATGAAGGGGCTGAGGAGATCGAGCAGTTGCCGCCCGGCGTTCAGATCGCCGGCCACGGGACGCGCTTTGAGCATGGCGAAGCGTTCCCATTCACGCCCCTGATCCTGGTAATAACCGGCCAGGGCATTGAAGTTGCCCACCAGCGGTCCGCCGTCACCCATGGGGCGCAGGCGCATGTCGACCCGGAACACGAAACCGTCGGCCGTGATCGCATCCAGCGCGGCGATCAGTTTCTGGCCCAGCTTGGTGAAGTACTGCTGATGCTCGTAGTCGCGCTCGCCGCCCTGGGTCGTGCCCTTCTCGGCAAAGGCGAAGATCAGGTCGATATCCGAGGAGAGATTGAGCTCGCCGGCGCCGAGCTTGCCCATCCCCAGCACGATCAGACGCTGGGCCGTCCCGTCCGCGCGCGGGGCCGGCGTGCCCCAGCGCGGTGCCAGATGGGTCTCGAGCCAGCCCAGCGCGCCATCGAGACAGACTTCGGCGAGCTCGGAAACCTTGGCCGCGGTCTGCCACATCTCGGCGCCGTTGAGATCCCGCCAGACGATCCCGAGCATCCGCGCCTGACGAAAACGACGTAACGCCCGGTGGAGCGACTCCTCGCTATCGGCCTCGGCCAGTTTGCCGCGCAGCATCTCCTCGATCTGTGCCCGACTCGGCGCCGTCTCCAGCTCGCCACTGTCGAGCAAGACGGGCAGCAGCGCGGGCCGAGTCGCCAGGGCATCCAGCGCAAAGTCCGACAGCACCACCAACCGGGCCAGCTCCTCGCGCCGTATGTCGTCCAACGCAAGCCATGCGTCGGTGATCGAGGTGTCGTCGGCACAGGATTCGAGCCCCTCGTCGAGCCGTACCCGGGCCTCGCGCCAGGCGGTTTCCAGCGTGGCGGGGATATCCATCTCGACAAACCAGGACTCGGGTAACGGCATCGGGGGCTCCAGGCGAAAACTGGCTGAATGGACGTGTCGAACCGCCCTGCTGACGGATTCTGTCGAAAGGTCTTGCTGACTGATCTTGCTCACGGAGCTGCATGAACAGCCTCGCTCAGCATAGCGAAAGCCTCGCCCCAGACCCAAGCGGCGAAGCCGAGACGCCGATGTCACACCAAGGTTGTATTACATCGTACGAATAAAACCGCTACAAAGGTTCCAGCCCAATTCGTCAGGTCCGGGAGTCGTTCGCTCGCGAAGAGCTCGACTCCTGTAGATCCAACCTCCGAAGCCCATCATCAAGCAAGGGATACGTCATGAAACTCAAGAAGACTCTACTGGGAATCGCCTGCCTCGCCTCGTTGACAGCAGGCGCCGCCAACGCCGACTACCCCAGCCGGGATGTCCGCGTCATCGTACCAGCGGCGGCCGGCGGTGGTACCGATGCCATCGTCCGCAAGATTTCCAACATTGCCGAAGAATCGCTTCCCGTTTCGATGTACGTCGAGAACGTCGAGGGCGGAATGACGGCAACGGGTCTTCTACAGCTGATGAAAGCGCGCCCGGACGGTCAGACCGTCGCCGCGATCACCTACGACAGCATCATCACGATCCCGTGGAAGAACATGCTGCCTGGCTTCAACATGGACAAGATGCGCATGATTGCCCGCATCACCAGCGAAGCCGACGCCATCACGGTGCCGGAAAACTCTCCCTACAAGACGCTGGACGACCTGATCGCCACTGCCAAGGAGAAGCCCAACAGCGTTCGTGTCGGCATCCAGAACATGGGCGCCAGAACCCACCTGACACTGCTGCAGCTCCAGCAGCAGACCGGCGCCAAGTTCAAGATCGTCTCCTACGACAATAGCGCCGCCTCCCAGAAGGAAGCCCTGCTCAACGGCGAAGTCGATGCCGTCGTCACCAGCCTGGGCGATCTGGCACCGTTGATCGAATCCGGTCAGGCCCGCGGTCTGGTCGAGTTCTCGGATACCCAGAACGAGGGCTTCCCGAATGTGCCTCCGGTGACCGAAACCGATACCGGTCTGGATCTGCAGATGGGCAGTTTCATCATCATGGTGGCTCCGGCGCGCACGCCGGACGACGTGATCGAAAAGCTGGAAACGACCTATCACAAGGCTTACGAGAGCGACGAATTCCAGCAGTGGCTGAAAAAGATCGGCGTGACGCCCGCCTGGCTGGGAGCCGACGACGTGACCCAGTGGGCAAATGACACCCAGCAGCAGCTGTTCAGCACCATGGACGATCTGGTCGACCAGGGCGTGCTGGAGAAATAAGCCACCCTCATTCGATTCCACTCACTCTGCGCCATGCTTTACGCATGGCGCAGTGTCGTCAATCCAGAGGTCTCCATGTCTTCTGAACGGTCATTCAAACCCTCGCCTCACCCGTCGCCCCGACGCCCTATCCTGGGCGGTGAATTCTTCGTGCCGGCGGTGCTTGCGCTCATCACCCTGGTCTATCTGATGTCGGCGATCCAGCTCGGTCCGCCGATGAAAGCGGGCAACATGACCGCCTCGTTCTTTCCCATCGCGACCGCCATTCTGATGCTGGTCGCGCTGATCTGCGCCATGGTTCATGCCCTACGCGGCAAGGCCAAAGCGCCGGCGACAGAGCCCACCACCGATGCCGACAGCACCGATGGCGAATCCGCCGGTAGGCAGTACCTCGGGCTGTCGCTCGGAGCGATCGGCGTCATCGTGCTGACGGCAGGCTATCTGCTGGCATTCGATCTGATCGGCTATTTCGTCGCGACGTTCGTCTACGTATTGCTGCTTTGCTGTCTGTTCGGCGGCGGCTTCCGCGATAAATGGCCGACCAAGCTGATCGCCGCTATCGCCATCACCCTGGCGGGCTACCTGCTGTTCGAGGTCGTCTTCCAGGTCCGCCTGCCCACTCTCTGGAGTCAATGATCATGGACGCGATCTCCGGGCTGCTGGGTGGCTTCGCCGCCCTCGCCAATCCCGAAACCCTGCTCTACATGATCGGCGGTTTTCTGGTCGGTACTTTTTTCGGCGCGGTGCCGGGTCTCACCTCGGTACTGGCCATCGCCCTGCTGTTGCCGCTGACCTACAGTCTCGACGTGACCACGGCGCTGGTCGCTTGCGCCAGCATCTTCATGGCGGGCATGTGCAGCGGCAGCATCACCGCCACCACCATCAATATCCCCGGCGCGCCGTCATCGATGATGACCGCGCTGGAAGGCTACCCGATGCAGCAACGTGGCGAGGGCGCCAAGGCGCTCGGCCATGCCGCACTGGGTTCGATGATCGGCGGCTCGCTAGGTGCGCTGCTGCTGATGGTGATGGCACCGCTGGCGGCCGACCTCGCCCTGCTGATCCGCACGCCGGGTAAGTTCTCGTTGATCGCCTTTGCCCTGATCGTGATCATCATTTCCCAGCGCGGGTCGATCACCAAGGGCATGATCGCGACCCTGTTCGGCGTCATGATCGCCACCATCGGCATCGACGTGGTGCAGCCGTTGGCTCGCTTCACCTTCGGCACCAGCGCGCTGGTCCAGGGCATCGACATGATGCCGCTGATCATCGGCACCTTCGCCATCAGCGAGCTGCTGGTGCAGGCCGACAGCCGCAACAGCCGAACCGTCGACCCGGGCATGATCAAGGCGGCCAAGGTGCGCCGTCGCGATTTCATCCCGCCGCTGTCGGAAGTTCGCGAGATCGGCGCGCTGCGCTATCTGAAGAGCGCCGCCATCGGCTACGCGGTCGGCATTCTGCCCGGCGCCGGTGGCTCGATGGCCGCTTTCGTGTCCTATGCGGAGTCGATGCGCTCTTCCAAGCATCCCGAGCGCTACGGCAAGGGCAATCCCGAAGGCATCGCGGCCGCGGAGTGCGCCAACAACTCGATGTGCGGCGGCGCTTTCGTGCCCATGCTGACGTTCGGCATTCCCGGCGATCCGACCACGGCGATCGTGCTCGGCGTGCTGGTCATCAACGGTCTGCAACCCGGCCCGCAGTTCATGACCCAGCAGCTCGATCTGATCGCGCCGATGTTCGCCTCGCTGTTCGTTAGCGCCCTGATCCTGATTCCGCTGACGCTCTATCTGCTCGGCCCCTACTTTCTCAAGATCGTCTCGATCCGCCGCGACGTGCTTTATTCCAGTATCGCCATCGTGGCCCTGGTAGGCAGCTACGTGGCTACCTATTCCACCTTCCAGATGGCACTGGCATTGGTGTTCGGCGTGCTGGCCTACTTCCTGCGCAAGCAGAAATATCCCACCGTCTGCCTGCTGCTCGGCTTCGTGCTCGGCCCGAGTCTCGAGGAGTACTGCCGTCGGGCGCTTTCGATCAATGACGGCAATCCGCTGATCTTCTTCACCAGCCCGGATAGCCTGTTCTTCATCGCCCTCACCGCGGTGTTCTTCTACTTCATGGTGATCCGCAAGCCCAAGGATAACGGGCTGGGAACACGACCGGCGTAGGGGGAGCCTGCGTCTTCTTCGAAGCGTCACCACGCAAACGGCTGCCCAAGGGCAGCCGTTTCTCCTTCTAAAGATCGCGGATGAGGCTAGAAGCTCGCCTTGCTTAGAAATTCGCCTTGATCAGAAGCTCGCTTTGATCGTCGTGCCTGCGACCCAGGCGTTGTCGACCGAGTCCACTGCCGACGGATTGACCACGTACTGTAGATTGGGCCGCAGCGTCAGGTAACCGGTCAGGTTGAAGCTGTAGTAGACCTCGGCGTCGTATTCGTGGCCCTGGCGCGGCAGCGGCGACAGCGAACCGGCCGGTGTGGCGTTGTGATAATCGACGTAATCGTTGACGTCATCGTTGACGTGGAGATACGCCAGACCGAAGCCGGCATCATCCTGCGGGCGTGCATCGAACGGCCCGTCGTAGGTCGCCCCGACCGAGACGTAGCGATCGATACCCGCGGTATCGCCATGATTGGTATTACCCATGCTGAACAGCGTCAGCCCCCGATCAGGGTTGCCATCGCGGGTCGTCACCTGCTGCTGGACCACGTAATACAGCCCGGTATTGGTATCGCTGGTGCGATCCGCGGGGCCATCGCCATAGGCCCGGTTATCGACGTTCTGAGTGTAGAACCCGAGCTTGTAGGCGCCCGCCAGGCCGTTCAGTTTCGGCGTATAACCCAGTTCCATCGGGAACAGCGTGCCCTCGGTACCGCTGGTGCGCAGATCGAAGCCGTTATCGTTCTCCAGGTTGCTGTCGTTGATGTTGAAAGCGCCGACCTGGGCGTACCAATCGGGAGTGATATTGGCGCGGACCACTGCCGCCCACTGCGCGATCGGCCAGTTGTAGATATTGTTGCCCCAATTGCCCGGCTGCGCCCCGCCGAAGGCCAGGTTCTGGAAGTTGCTATCGATGGTGGCGAAGTCATCGCCGAACGGAATCCGACCCAGCTTGATCGCCAGCGCATCGTCGAAGAAGCGCTGGCGGTACCAGAACTGAGTCAGGCGGGTGACGGGCCCGCGACCCTGGACTTCCTGCACCGACGAGCCGCCAACGGTCGCACCCGGATCGCTCAACCTGTCGTTGACGCTATGGCCATTACGGTTGGTGACGGTGACCTGGAATTCCGCGTCGGGAATGCTCAGCAGTCGATCGAGATCGAAGTTGGCACCCACCGCGAACTGATCCGCGTATTTGCTCACGTGGCTGTCGCGATAGCCCCCATCGAGAATCGTCGCCGCTTCCCCCACATAGCCGAAATTGAAGGACACACCGGCGTCCTCCAGCGCGGTACGCTCGCCGCCCCAGTCTCCGAGCATAGTGGGGGAATCCGGAGAGAATGCCGAATAAGCCTGCGCCGTCCCCATCACCCCGAAACCACCCAATAGAATCGCCGCTATGCGGCCGATTCCGATAACCCGTGATGTGACCTCTGCCATGACCTGGCCTCCCGAAATATAGTTAGCACGTTACTAATGCGCAGAAAATGGTAGTCCTTATCAGGGATAGCGAACAGCGATCGAGCCGGCTCAGAGCGCCATGCTCGACTAAAGGATAAGAGGGAAACATCGGAATATCGCCAGCGTGAGGAATGTCGTTGAACGCTTGCGATTGCCGGCGCGGCGCGCTGAACGCAAACTGCTCGAATACCCACGTCACACCTCGATGCCGCTGCGGTCGAACACCTGGTGCCTATCGCCTACGCGCCCATCGCGGCCATGCCCTCTTCAACCTCGAGCCGAGAGAGGTCTCATGACGACTGTCGCGACTCCGCGCCTGCCTCTGACCGTCTGGGGCCTGGCGCTATGTCAGGCGCTGCTGGTCAGTGGCAACATCCTGCTGATTGCGGTCTCGCCGCTGGTGGGTAATCAGCTATCCGCGAATGCCGACTGGAGCACGCTGCCCGTGGCCGCCCAGCTGCTGGGGCTGACAGCGGCGACCCTGCCTTCCGGTTGGCTGACCGCGAGGCTGGGGCGAAAACGCACTTTCGTGATCGGCAACGGGTTCGGGCTAACCGGCATCGCGATCTGCCTGCTGGCGCTGCAGACTTCCGCCTTTGCACTGTTCAATCTGGGAACATTCGCCATCGGCATGAGCATCGGTGCCGGCATGCTCTATCGCTTCGCGGCCATCGACGCGGCCAGTCCCGCCCAACGTGACCGAGCGCTGAGCCTGGTGATGGCCGGCGGCGTCATTGCCGCCTTTCTCGGCCCCTGGCTGGCGCGTTCGTCGCAGCACACTTTCGAGACACCGTTTCTGGGCTGCTTCGTGGGTCTCGCCGGACTTTACACACTGGCACTGCTGTTGCTGTCGCGGCTGGAACTTCCGTTGCCCCAAGGCGCCGCCAGTCACGAACCGGCCCGCCGACGCGGCATCCTGCTGCGCGAGCCTCGGCTGCTGGCGGCTATCGCGATCGCCACCTTGAGCTACGCCACCATGAATCTGGCGATGACCGCAACGCCGCTGGCGATGACACACGCCGGGCATGGCTTTGGCGATGTCACCAACGTGATCCAGTGGCATATCCTGGCGATGTTCGCCCCCTCGTTCGTCACCGGCGACCTGACCCGGCGCTTCGGCCATCAGCGGATGATTGTCGTGGGGTCGTTGAGTCTACTGGCCAGCCTGCTCTACGCCCTGCTGCCCGCCTCCTTCTGGACGTTCGCCATCGGTCTTTTCCTGCTGGGACTGGGTTGGAACTTCACCTTTCTGCCTGCCAGCGCGTGGCTGACCACGACCTATCGGGCCGGCGAAGGCCCACGAGTGCAGGCCCTCAATGACTGCGCGGTGTTTTCGCTGACGACTCTTTCGGCGCTACTCGCCGGACCGCTGAACGCCTGGCTTGGCTGGCAGACGCTCAACGTGACGCTGATTCCTCTGGTCGCCGTGATGTGGCTTGTGTTGCTGGCCCTGTCCCGGCGGTCTTCATGAATTTCCTGGCCAGTTCAGGGTTCGGCCGGGTCAGTAGACTCACGATCACGAACAGCGCCACGGCAACCGGTAGCGCCCAGATACCTGCCGGCAGCCCCAGCGGTTTGGCGCCGCCCAGGTAGAGCGCGATGACGACCAGACCGCCGATGACGATGCTGGCCAGCGCACCGGCTGCCGTGCCGCGTTTCCAGTAGAAGGCGCCGATGATTGCCGGAACGACGACGACCAGACCGGTGGAAGCCGCCACCGACAGCACCGCGATCAGACTGAGCTGCAGCTCCGCGAACAGGAAGGCAAGAATCGCGATGATCGGCAGCACCCATTTGCCCACCTTGAGCTGTGTCGCCTCGCTGGCACCGGTGGCGATGTTGGCATAGACGTCCCGCGACAGCATCGACGACAGCGTCAGCATGATCGAATCGATGGTCGACACCGCCGCCGCCAGAATCCCCACCATCACGATCACGCCCAGCACCGGCGGCACGTGTTCGGAGGCCAGCAGTGTCGGCGTCGCCAGATCCGACTGGGCCAGATCGGGGAACGCCACCAGCGCCGAGAAGCCCCATAGCACCGAGACCACGGTGTAGAGGAAACCGAAGATCAGAAAGCCGATCAGCATCTGGCGCATCGACTTGAGCGACGCCGGCATGAACAGCCGCTGGCTGACCTGGGGGTTGGAGAGACTGAAGAAGAACCACGGGATCGTCAGCCCCAGGAAAGTCGTGAAACTGAAAAGCCCCGGCCCAGGGACCGTAAGAGAAGCGGGATGCTCCGTGGCGAGCGTGTCGAACAGCTCGGCAAAGCCGCCAAGCGAGTGCACCACCAGCAGTGCCACTAGCGTCGAGGCGACAATCATGAACAGCGCCTGCAGCGAGTCCGTCCACATCACCGACCGAATCCCGGCGATATAGGAGAACAGGATCGCCAGTACCGTCGCCACGACCACGCCGGTGGTGAACGAGATCGCTCCGCCGCTCATCCCCGCCAGCAGATACCCGACGCCGGCCAGCTGCACCGCCGCATAGGGGATCAGAAACAGGCAGCTGGCGATGGCGGTCGCTACGGCGACTTTTCGATCGCCGTATCGATGGCCGAGCATCTCGCTGGGGGTCACGTAACCGAAGCGCTTGCCCACCGCCCAGAACTTGGGCCCGAAGATCGCCACCAGCGACACGCCGGCGAAATAGACGATCTCGAACCCGAACGCGCCGACGCCGCCGGCGTAGGTTAGCCCGGCCAGCCCCACCATCATGAATGCGCTGTAGGTCGTCGCGCTGTAACTCAGCGCCGAGACGAAGCCGTTCATCTGGCGGTTGCCGAGAAAATACCCGGACATGTCGACACCAGCGCCGTTGGTGGTCTTGCCGCGGGAGAGAAAGGCAACGCCCAGGCCCACGATCAGATAGACGATGACCGCACTCCAGATCAGTCCGATGGTCATCGCCTATTTTCCCTATCGTCATGAAATTCATCATTTCGAGACAAGCCGTCAACCACGTCCTCGGACTGGAACGTCCGGGTGATCATGATGTTGGCGACGATGACCAGCACGCCGACCACGCACCAGAACAGGAAGCTGCCGTACCAGGCATGAACCTGTCCAAGCAGACCATACGGCACGACATAACACGAAAGGACCAGTATCCAGACGCCCCATATCCAACGCCGAGCGCTCATTGGCAATTCCCCACCTTGTGCTTTTTGGACATTTTGTCATTTACAGTAAGCGCATCACTGCAGCACCCATGATAACGCGATAGTCTCGAAGACAATGAAACCGCCATGGAATTTTCGATGACCGCAACACCCCTTGTCTCTGACGTTTCGACCGTGTGGCAGATGGACCCCATGACCCTGGACGCACGCCTGCGCGACTTTCTGGCCGAAGATATCGGTCACGTGGATCTGACCGCGACCCTGATGATCGACGAAGCGTCGACCGGCCAGTTCGAGATGCGCGCGAGAGAGCCAATGACGATTGCCGGGCTTGCGGTCGCCGCCCGCGTGTTCTCGCTCTACGACACGCGTATCGAGATCGAGCGGTTGACCGTGGATGGCCAGACGGTCCCGGAAAGCGCAACGCTGATGCGGCTGCAAGGTCCGGCCCGTAGCCTGCTGACGGTAGAGCGCACCGCGTTGAATCTGATTCAGCATCTGTCGGGCATCGCGACTCTCACGGCGCAATACGTCGAACGGATCGCCGGCACCGGCGCCCAGCTGGTCGATACCCGCAAGACGACGCCCGGCCTGCGCGCGCTGGAAAAACACGCCGTGGCCTGCGGCGGCGGTCGCAACCATCGGCTCGGCCTCGACAGTGGCGTGATGCTGAAAGACAACCACATCGCGGTCTGCGGCGGTATCGCAGAGGCCGTGGCACGGGCCCGATCACGAGTGCCGGTGCTGACGCGTATCGAAGTGGAGTGCGACCGGCTGGATCAGGTGGAGGAAGCGCTCGCCGCCGGCGCGGACATGATCATGCTCGACAACATGTCGGTGGAGACGATGCGCAGCGCCGTCGAGCTAGTGGGCGGCCGCGTGCCGCTGGAAGCGTCCGGCGGCGTGCGTCTGGAGACGATACGCGCCATCGCCGAAACCGGTGTCGACTTCATCTCGGTCGGGCGGATCACCCAATCGGCACCCGCGGTCGATATTGGCCTGGATGACGCCGTGGACGTGCCACCGACCCGGGAGGCGTAATTCGATGTCATCCACCGAGATCAGCAACGCCGCCACCGTCGAGGCGTTCGATACGCTCATGTCGGGCCTGCTGGCGCAGGATTTCGGGCTGCGCAAGCCGCCCGTCGTCACCTTCTGGTGCGGCGCGGGTTTCTCCAAGGCGTGGGATCCGCGCTCGCCCACCGATGGAGAGCTGTTCGCCATCGATCTCGACGACATTCGCGACTTTCCCAACCTTCAGCATGTGATGCACGTGATTGGCTGGGAGCATTATCGCCACCTGGACTTCGAGCGATTCAAGAACCTGCGCTATGTACTCGACATGCAGGTACGCTACCCCGATATCCGCAATCGCTACTTCGACGATCAGAACCTGCGCCTGAGCATTCACGAGTTGCGAACCCTGGTCATGCGTCGCTTCAGCGCCGCCTGCGACATTCACAACGTCGATGACACCACGTTACGCTTCACCTCGCCCTACGACAGCGACGGCCAGCGCGCGATCACGCAGTTCTTCGCTTCGCTGGAAGATCGCGCGGAACGCGCCGGCCTCGACGAGAACTGGCCGCTCTACCATTTCCTGACCACCAATTATGACTTCACCATCGAAACCATCCTCGAGCACGTCTACCGCCAGCAGGCTCCGGTGTTCGGGCGCCTGTATCGCGGCATCACGCCACAACGGATCTGCGGCGGCTCGATCTGGGAGCACCTGCCGCGCACCGTCGACCGCAACGTGATCAAGATCAACGGCGGGTTCGAGATCCTGCCCACGGCTCAGGGTTTCGACTTCGAGTATCGCCGCCGCAGCGACACCGAAATCCGGCAGGAGCCGCCGCTGCTGATCCTGCCATCTCAGGTTCAGGACTACGATGAATCCTATTTCCACCAGGTCTTTCCCAAGGCCGTGCGCCTGCTGCGAGAAACCGACGTGCTGGTGATCGTCGGCTACAGCATGCCGCAGGAGGACTCGCTGGTACGGTTCATCCTGCGCCAGCTGGCGGAGAGCCCCAACGATGCCAAGGGCAAGCACGTGTTCGTCATCGACACCAAGAATCATTCGACCATCAAGTCACGGCTCGAGGAGATGTTCTTCTATCTGCCGCGCACCGGCTGGCCTCGCGAGCACTACTACAGCGGCCGCTTCGAGGACTTCTGTGAAAAAGTCATGGCCGCATGAACCAGAATCTGCGGAATTCTTGCCCGATCCTACGAAACGGTCATGGTAGTCGCGAACCTCTCTCTTCCTGTCGTCGGTATCGATTACTCTACACAGCATCGATTCACCACCGCGTCAGGATATTTCACTGACCCCAATAGATGACGCCCATGCAACATCTCGACCTTCAAGTCATCGATGCCGCCCTCGAATGGGCCAATGCCGGCGAACCGATCTGGCTCTGCAGCGTACTGGCGACGTTCGGCTCGTCGCCGCGCGAGCCGGGCTCGATGCTGGTCGCGAAAGCGGACGGCACGCATGTCGGCTCGCTTTCCGGCGGCTGCATCGAAGAGGACTTTCTCGGCAGGATCGCCGAAGGCCATTTCGACGCTGCGCTATCGGTCGTGCGTTACGGCGAGGGCGCCGACGAATCGCCGCAGGTGTCGCTGCCCTGCGGCGGAATTCTCGACGTGCTGGTGGAGCGACTGACGCCGGATGCCGAGACGCTGACGCACCTGGAAGTGCTTCACGCCACCTTGCTGGGCCAGCGCTCGCTGGTACGGCGGATCGATCTGGAGAGCGGCCGCAAGCGCTTCGTCGAGGCCGGCGAGAATGGTCCGCGCGTCGAGCGCGACGGCCAGATCATCCAGCTTCGCGTCGGTCCGGCGCTACGTCTGATCATCGCCGGCATTTCACCGGTGTCGCGTTTCTGCGCCGAATTCGCGCGCACGCTGGGCTTCGAGGTGATCGTCTGCGACCCCAGAGAAGACGCCCGCCGCGATTTCCAGGTCGAGGGCGTCGAGGTGCAGTCGGTGTTGCCGTCACTGTTCATCGGTTCCGGCGCCACCCACGCCGCTACCGCTATCGTCGCCCTGACCCACGATCCACGGATCGACGACCTGGCAATGATCGAGGCGGTACGCACGCCGGCGTTCTACATCGGCGTGATGGGATCGAAACGCACGTCCGAGAAGCGCGCCGAGCGGCTGAAGCGCTCCGGCGGCCTGGACGACGAGGCTATCTCAAGAATCCACATGCCGATCGGGCTCCATCTCGACAGCAAGACGCCCGCGGAGATCGCGCTGGCCGTGGTCGCCGACGTACTTCGCGTGCGGCGCGGCAAGGGCCGGGATGAGCTCTAGGCCTCCACATCATCAAGAGCCCGATGTCGTTGCCCTGGTCATGGCGGCCGGCGTCTCCCGCCGCTTCGGCAGCGACAAGCGTCGGGTCGAGCTGCCTGACGGGCGGACCCTGCTGGAAACGACGATGGACACGGTTTCGCAGGTCTATTTACGGTGTCGACTGATCACGCGTCGGGACGACGATATCGAGTTGGCGTTGAACGCTTTCTCCGAGCAGAGCGAGCTTCGACGGTGGGAGGCAGAACACGCGGGCGATGGACTGGGCGGCAGTCTGGGCGACGCGTTTCGCCATCTGATCGCGCAAGACGATCCGGCGATCGCCGCTGCCGTGGTACTGGCAGACATGCCGTGGTTGAAAGCCACCACCTGTGCACAACTCAATCGCCATGCCCGTGCCGAGCGTATCGTCGTGCCCTGTCACAAGGGGAAGCGCGGCCACCCGGTGCTGTTTGGGCGAGACTTCTGGCCGGCGCTGGCAAAGCTGAAGGAAGGCGACGGCGCGAGAGCCATCGTGAGGGCGAATCGCGAAGCTGTTCACCTCGTCGATGTCGATGACCCCGGCATCTGGCGGGATGTCGACACCCCGCAGGATCTGGAGGGCTCGGAGATCACCGAAGGCTAGACGTTGTTCACTCGCCAGCGGACAACGGGCTGGGCGACATCAACCGAAAAACTTCTGGTACGCCAGCAGGCCCCAAGTCACCGCCGCCATCCCCAGCGCCAGCATGACCGCAGCCGAGCCAATATCCTTGGCGCGACCGGAAAGCTCGTGGTGTTCGGGGCCGATTCGATCGACGACCGTCTCCACGGCACTGTTGAGCAGTTCGACGATCAGCACGAAGACGCAACTGCCGACCAGCACCAGCCATTCGACGGGATTCTTGCCGATCCAGTAGGCCAACGGCACCAGAATGACGCAGAGCGCCACCTCCTGGCGAAAGGCAGCCTCGTTGCGAAAGGCGGCAACCAGCCCCTTCAACGAGTAGCCCGTGGAGTGAAACAGGTGGCGAAAACCGGTATCGCCGGAACGTGATTTCATGGACTCTCTGATTCGACCGCGCTGGCGATCGCCCCCTCGGCAACGAAACGATAGCTCGGCACCGATCTCGGCGCGCCGAAGCCAATTGAATGGCGACGATGGTAGCAGAGGCACATGATGACATCATCGAAGTCGCGATAGCTTCTGCAGATTTCAGACCTAGGCCATCGGACGTCGTTCCTGGCCCCTGTTTCACGCGGCCTTTATGCTGGGTCGTCTTCAACGCACTGATAGCCTCACGTTTCCAACAAGGTCAATCATGTCCGAATCCAATCCTCTTTATCCGCCCCTCGAACCTCATGCCACCGGTCATCTGGAGACCGGCGACGGCCATCAGGTCTACTGGGAGCGCTGTGGCAACCCGAACGGCAAGCCGGTGGTCTTCCTGCATGGCGGCCCCGGCGGCGGCTGCAAGCCGGTCCACCGCCAGCTTTTCGATCCCGAACGCTACGACATCGTGCTGTTCGACCAGCGCGGCTGCGGGCGTTCGACGCCGCACGCCGGTCTCGACAACAACACCACCTGGCACCTGATCGAGGACATCGAACGCCTGCGCCAGATGATTGGCGCCGAACAGTGGCAGGTCTTCGGCGGGTCGTGGGGCTCGACGCTGGCGCTGGCCTATGCCGAACAGTATCCGTCGCGGGTCAGCGAACTGGTGCTGCGCGGGATCTTTACCATGCGCCAGCAAGAGCTCGACTGGTTCTACAAGAACGGCGCACGCAACGTGTTCCCCGAGAAGTGGGCGCGTCTGGTGGAAATCCTGCCCGAAGACCAGCGTGGCGATATCATTCCCGCCTTCCACGAACGGCTCATGGGCGATGATATCGAACGCCAGCTCGAGGCGGCCCGGCGCTGGAGCGTGTGGGAAGGCGAGACATCGAAACTGATTCCCGTCGATGCTACCGAATCCCACGCGGCCGATCACTTTGCGCTGGCCTTCGCGCGGATCGAGAACCACTACTTCATCAACCAGGGCTTCTTCGAATTCGACGATCAGCTATTGGCACAGGCCGATCGCCTCGCGGGCATCCCCGGCGTCATCATCCACGGCCGCTACGACATGGTCTGCCCGCTTCAAAACGCCTGGGATCTGGCAAAGGCGTGGCCCGACGCGACGCTCGAGATCATCGAGGCCGCCGGCCACGCCTTCAGCGAACCCGAGACTCTGGCGGCGCTGGTCAGGGCGACCGATCGATTCGCCGACCGCCATTGAACCAGGGCAGGGTCCTCGCGCGCTCCGGCAGGGCAACCACCATGTGGCCTGGCCAGAAAACCCTCGCGGGCCGACCGCCCGGTTAGGGGTGGTACTCGATAGAGGCTGGCAGGCCGATCCAGCCGTAACGCTGCCCGTCGTGCATCGAAAAGTTCGGCGACGGAAAGTCGGAGTCTCCGAACGCCCCGATGGCGACGGCCAGGACGTCTGGATCGACGGCTAGCCAATAGCAGAGCGTCGAACCACAGTGCGGGCAGAAATGCGCCGTCACCTCATTGCCGCTATCGGCGACGCGGACGAACGTCTTGTACTCTCCGTCGAGCCGCACCCTGGGCCGGGGATAGCGCGCCTGAGCCGCGAACGGCGCCCCGCTGCGACGTTGACACGCCCGACAGTGGCAAACCGAGATCCGAATCGGTTCGCCGCTGGCCTCGAGCGTCAACTGACCGCAGGCACAGCTCGCCTGCCGACTGGCTGAAGACTTCATGGCCTTGGTCATTTCGGAGAGGCGTCTGCCGCTAGATCCAGAATCGTCGCCGCCACCGCCTGGGCCCGCGGCACGAACGTTTCGAGCCGACAATATTCGTCGTCGGTGTGCATCTTGGCGCCGACCGGACCGGTGCCGCAGAGCGTGGGGATGCCCAGGCTCGCCGTGGTACCGGCATCCGAACAGCCGCCGGTGAATTCGCCGCCGACGCTGAAGCCCAGCTTTTCGGCCTGGACCCGATAACGCGCAAACAGGGCCTCGCTCATGGCGGGCTCCATCGGCAGGAAGCCGGAGGTCTGGCGAATCGTCGCCTGGGTACCCGGCACCTCCTCCTCGGCGATGATCGTCTCGATCGCCGCCAACAGATTGGCGCGTTGCTCGTTGGTGACGAAGCGCGTATCCAGCTGTGCCGTGGCCGCAGGCGCGACGGTATTGCGCGATACACCGCCTTCGATCAGGCCGACATTCGTGGTCACACCGCTCTCGTAATCGGTCAGCGCATGCAGCCTGACGATCTTGCGCGCCAGCGCTTCGATGGCGCTGGCGCCATCCGCATGACTGACACCGGAGTGCGCCGCCTTGCCGGTCACTTCGATCAGAAAAGCTGCGCCCCCCTTGCGGCCGGTGACCACGTTGCCGCTGATTCGCCCCGGCTCCGCGTTGAGCACCGCTCGCGCACCACTGGCCGCCTCGCGAATGAAAGCCGTACCGTCGCGGGAGCCGATCTCCTCGTCCGCCGTGAATAGCGCCCGCACCGGAAACGGCAACGGCGCTAGCCGCTTGAGCGCTCGCAGCACGAAGATATTGAGCACCAGCCCGGATTTCATGTCGGCAACGCCGGGGCCATAACCAATTTCGCCCTGCTGGGTGTAGCCACGCTCGGCGACCGTACCGGTCGGAAACACCGTATCGCGATGCCCCATCATCAGCACATGACCGGCGCTCGCATCGCTGCCATCACCCTCCAGCCACGCCTCGAGAATATCGCCGGCGTCCGGTCGCGGCGTCCGCGTCACGGCAATCCCGTCAGCCTCCAGCCACTCGACGATGACATCCGCCACCGCATCGGTGCCGGCCTTGTCGTAGCTGTTGGAATCGATGTTCACCAGCGTCTTCAGGGACTCAACCATCTGCGACTGCTGCCCGGCCAGCCAGTCGCAGGTGATGTCATATCGCTCGTTCGAGCACGTTACTGTACTCATGCTATCTCCCGGATCGTTTTGGATTTATATCGATGGAGAACCTATGGGGTAATTCTTGCTAGCCGGCATGGCACTTCTTGAACTTCTTGCCGCTGCCGCAGGGGCAAGGGTCGTTGCGGCCGATGTCCTTCATCGCATTGCGCACCGGCGCTTGCGCTTCGTGGTGATGATGCTGGCAGTGCGGGCCATGAACGTGACCAGAGGCACCCTGATCATGAACGTGGCTGTGGTCGTGGCTGTGGTCGTGATCGTGCTGGCAGTCCGGGCCGTGGACGTGGGGCTGAGTCATAACGCGATACCGTGATGAATGGAGGATAAACGACGGGCAATAATCCTCCACGGATCGAGGCAGCGCCATTGTCTGGCGACATGAGCACGCTACTTGATCTCGATCTCGACGAAGACGAATTCGAAATCGTTGGCGTTGACCACGTTATGCTCGGCACCCTTGTCTCGATAGTAGGAAACGCCGGCTTCCAGGGTCGAGAATGTATGGCCGTCCAGCGTCTCGAGTTCGAGCTTGCCAGTGGTCTGCGGCACCACCACATAGTCGCAGTCATGCGCGTGCCAGCCGGTTTCGGCGCCGGGAGAAAATCGCCATTCGGTGACCCGGACCCGGTCGTTGTCCACTTGGACGCTGGGCTGGGCCTGTGGGCGCGAGGAGCTCATGATTCCAATCCTTCAACCGATAAATAGAGGTGTTCGGCGCCGACGCTACGCCGGCACACGTTGCCAAAACTGGCTCAGTAGCCGTGACGCTTCAGAATGGCGTCCTGGTCCTGAGTCGGGTGACCGTAAAATTCCAGCAGCCGTTCGGCCCGGTTGGTGAAGAAACCATCGACGCCGCGCTGCTGATAGCGTTCGAAGTCCGCCGGTTCGTCGACCGTGTAGAGGTGTACCAGCATGCCATCATCGTGGGCCATGCCGATCATCCAGGGTTCGGCTAGGTCCATATAGCTGAACTGGCTGCTGAAATTGCCGTCGTGCTCCGACTGCACGGCCGACGGACCGATTCCGATCGCGCCATGATCCTTGGCGAAGTCGAGCCAGGATCGATACGCCTCAGGTGAAGCGACCTGCTGACGGGCGTAGTAATCGGCCGTGCTCTCGTCGTCACCCTGCGGCTTGCCTGGTGCGGCCTCGATACCGCCCTTGCCTAGCCACAGCAGCAACACGCGAGGCACATCCGGCATGGACGTTTCCAACGCTTTCAGGCTTGCCTTGGAAAAGGTCTGCATTACCACACGACCCGGCGTGTCACCCACGTTGACGGCTCCCTTCTTCGCCGCCGGACGGGATTTCGCTTCATCTCCCAACCAGCCCCGCGACTGAAGCTTCTTGCGCAGGTCCTCCTCGATGCCCGGAAACTGCTCGGGCACCTTGGTCTCGATATAGAGCCCGGGATGGTTGTCGCCGCCTTCGGCAATGTCGATCACCTCATCCAGCGTCAATATTTCGAGACCCGAATAACTGTCGCGAGCACGGTCCGGATAGCTCGCGTTGAACCAGCTGCCGGCATCGAGCTGCTTGAGTTCGTCGAGCGTGAAACTTGACACCGGCGCATCGGCCCGGTCAGGGAACACCTCGGCGACGTTGGTATTGCGCCCCAACGTATTGTCATGGACGGCCACCAGCACGCCATCTTTCGTTCGCTGCAGATCCAGCTCGAGATAATCGACCCCCAGGTCCCGCGCCAGAAGATAAGCGGGCCGGGTCGACTCCGGCGCCTGGTAGGAAGCACCCCGATGGGCGATGACCGCGTCACAGGGAATTGGAATCTTGGTACAAAGCGTCGAGCCTTGGGGTTCGCCGTTACTGGCCGGTGCTGAATCGGCGGCCTGAGTCACGCTGACCGGCAGCAACAGGCTGACACCGCAGGCCAGAAGCCAGCGACGCGTCGAGGTGGTCATCATTATCTCCTTGTTCATTATCGAGTTTCTCGACCGAATCCAACGTCGACGCTACCCCATAACCCGCTGACGACCAAGTCAGGGCCAAACGTTGACGCTGTCGGCGTCGTCGAAATCCGATCGCTGCGGATGGACGACGCAGAACCGATGGCCGGTGGGGGCTTCCATGACGGTCCAGCGTTCCAGACGCTCTACGACCGTCGCCCCCAGCTTCTCCAGTCTGGCCACTTCGGCATCGATATCGTCGGTTTCGATATCCAGATGAACGCGGCTGGGATGATCGACCTGCTGGATCAGTACATCAGGTTGATCGGACGGCGTGGCCAGCTTGCCGTATTTCTCGTCGGTCTCGTGGCCGGGCCAACCCAGTGCCCCGGCCCAGAAATCGATGGCCGACGATTTCTCTTCGCGCTGACTATCGATGACGAGTGCCGCCAGACGACTCCTGTGCATGGTCGCTCTCCTGTTCGTGCTGAAAATCCAGATGGCGCGCTATCCAGCATAGCCCGCGCTGAACGGGGCGACATCCCACCGCCCCAGTCAGTCCTTACTTCGGCTGGAGGCTAGCGGGCAGGCGCTGCAATAATCTGCGTCGCCATGAAACCGATGGCGAACGCCATTCTACGATAGTCGCAGTATCGGATGGCGGCGGGCCCGCACATGCGTTAAGCTGCGTGCCCATTGCCGTTATCTGTCTGACCGTCGTCACGCGAAGCTGAAAAAGTCGACGACCCTCCTTTTTGTCGCCTCCAGGCGCATCAGCCAGCACTGGCATTCCCCGGTAGAGCGTAGCCGCTTCGCTTCGCCAATCGCCGCGACCTAGAGAATACCGAATGAGTTTTGCCTCACTGGGCCTTAGTGCCCCGTTGCTGAAAGTCGTTGCCGAACAAGGCTACGACACCCCTTCCCCGATTCAGTCGCAGGCGATTCCCGCCGTCCTCGAGGGAAGAGATGTCATGGCGGCCGCACAGACGGGTACCGGCAAGACGGCAGGTTTCACCCTGCCGATCCTGCACCGTCTGTCTCAAGGTGAACGCCCCCAGGGCGGTTCACAGATTCCGGTCCGTGCCCTGATTCTGACCCCGACTCGGGAACTGGCCGCACAGGTCGGCGAGAGCGTGGCGACCTACGGCAAGCATCTGTCACTGAAAAGCGCCGTGGTCTTTGGCGGGGTCAAGATCAACCCGCAGATCGCTACCCTGCGCCAGGGCGTCGACATTCTCGTTGCCACGCCCGGCCGCCTGCTCGATCTCTATCAGCAGAAAATGGTTCGCTTCGACAAGCTCGAAGTGCTGGTGCTTGATGAAGCGGATCGCATGCTCGACATGGGCTTCATCCACGATATTCGCAAGATTCTGGCGGTGCTGCCCAAGCAGCGTCAGAACCTGCTGTTCTCGGCGACGTTCTCCAACGAGATCCGCAACCTTGCCAAGGGCATGGTCAACGATCCGGTCGAGCTTTCGGTCACGCCGCGCAACGCCGCTGCCGCCACGGTTACCCAGTGGGTTCATCCGGTGGACAAGAGCCGCAAGCCGGCCTTGCTGTCGCACCTGATCCAGACCCATCAGTGGCAGCAGGTGCTGGTCTTCACCCGCACCAAACACGGCGCCAATCGCCTGACCAAGTATCTCGAGGGTCAGGGCATCGAGGCTGCGGCGATTCACGGCAACAAGAGCCAGAACGCGCGGACCCAGGCGCTGGCCTCCTTCAAGAGCGGCGGTATTCGTGCGTTGATAGCGACCGATATTGCCGCCCGCGGACTGGATATCGACCAGTTGCCGCAGGTCGTCAACTTCGAGCTACCCAACGTGGCCGAAGACTACGTTCACCGTATCGGTCGTACCGGCCGCGCCGGCGCCAGCGGTCAGGCCGTATCGCTGGTCAGCCTGGACGAGAAGAAAGAGCTGGCCGGCATCGAGCGGCTGATCAGTCAGCGCTTGAACAGCCAGACGGTGGAAGGTTTCGAACCGACGCCCGGCGGCGGCCCCAAGGTCGACGAGAACGATGATCGTCAGCCTCGCGGTGGCCAGCGTCGCAGCGATGGCGGCAACGGTCAGCGACGCAGCAACGGTGGCGGACGCACCAGCAACGCCGGTGGCCGCGGTAATACGGGCGGACGCGGCAATACGGGCGGACGCGGCAATGGTGGCGGGCGCGGTTCCTCCTCAGGCCAGCGCGGCGATGCCAACGGCAACCGGGACGGCGCCAATCGCAACAGCGAGGCCCCGGCGCAACGTCGCCAGCGCTCGGGTGGTGGCCAGCGTCGCAGCGGCGGCGGCACGCCCAACGGCAACGTCTGAAAGTTAGACGTTGCCGCTCGTATCAACGGCTTCAGCTCGTATCAACGACAACGCCACCGTCAATGACGGTGGCGTTGTCGTATCCAGAGGCGAATCGAGAACCGGCCCTGAGCCGGGGCTTGAAACTCAGTCGAGCACGACGAGCCGGTTCGGCAACTCGTTGCGCTCGTGGGTCGCCGGAACATGGGTCTTCAACAGCTCGCCGCAACTATCGATGCAGTCGAGGAAACCCTGCAAGGTTTCTCCGGCTTTCACCTTGGCCGTGAAGCTGACCACGATCGACTGCCAGGTGTCATCGTCCAGTCGATCCGAAATTCCCCGATCGACGAGAATCTCCACGTAACGCTCGGCTTCGGAGACGAAGATCAGCATGCCGGTACCAGCATCGGTGTGGTGCAGGTTCTGGTCCAGGAACTGGCGCCGGGCCAGATTGGAAGCGCGCCAGAACCGCACATGACGCGGGATCAGGCGCGTGAGGACCGTGGGCAGCCGGAAAACCACCGCCAGGACAATGAAGACCAGCCACTGCACCAGCAGCAGATACCAGGCGCTGATGCTGTCCAGCCCGCTCAGCCAGCTGGCGATCACGGCCAGAGCGCCGGGAACGATGAGCGCCGTCAGCCCCGCCCAAAGCAGCGGGATGTAGGTGTAATCGTCGGCTTGACGCGCCAGGACGGTGACGACTTCGGCGTCGGTGTCGCGCTCGATCCGGGTGATCGCATCGCCGACCTGCCGTTGTTCGCTTTCACTCAATAAGGCCATGCTGTCATTATCCTGTCGTCTACGGGAACACTGCCCGAATGGCTACGCAGGCGAATCGCCGCGTTGCGCTTCATCCTGCTCGTCGATTTATTCAGCGTTTCCCTACCAGCCACCGGAGGCACCGCCGCCGCCAAAACCGCCGCCACCGCCGCCGAAGCCGCCACCGCCGAAACCTCCGCCGCCGAAGCCACCGGACCCGCCGAGAGCGCCGCCCATCAGCACGCCACCCATGAAGCCACCGCGCCGACGTCGTTTACCACCACGACCGCCGCCGCCCCCGCCGCTGCGGACGATCAGCATCACGATCATGAACAGCGCGAAGAACCAGAATCCCGCGCCGCCGATATGCCGCGATTCTTGCCGATCGGGCTGTTGCTGTGGCGGCGCTTCTGCCAAGGGATCGCCCCCCAGCACCTTGACCATCTCCTCGGCCCCGCGAGTAATCCCGCCGGCGAAGTCGCCGTCGCGAAACGCCGGGGTGATGATCTGATTGATGATTCTTGAGGACTGGGCGTCGGTCAGTCGGCCCTCGAGGCCATAACCGACCTCGATCCGCACCGCGCGTTCGTCCACCGCCACGATCAGCAGGGCACCGTTATCCTCGCCCTTCTCGCCGATACCCCACTCGCGGCCGAGCTGATAGCCGTAATCCTCGATGGCCTCGCCCTGCAGATTCGGCACCGTTACGACGACCACCTGCTCGTCGGTAGCGTCTTCGTGCGCCGCCAGCATGTCGGTCAACTGGGACTGGGTCGAATCGTCGAGCAGATCGGCGTTATCGACGACACGGCCGGTCAGTTCGGGGAAATCCGGCGCCGCCTGGGCGATCGCGGTAAACGCCAGCAACCACAGGCCCAGTGTCAGCGAGATGGCCCGCGGAGCCGTTCGTCGAAACAGTTGTCGCATCATGACCGGCATCAGAACTCCACCTTGGGTGCCTGATCCGCATCCTCCGCCGTGGCTTCGAAGTTCTCGCGAACCGGCATGTCGCTGTAGAACACGCTATGCCAGATCTTGCCGGGGAACGTCCGGATCTCGGTGTTGTACGCCTCGACCGCCTGGATGAAATCGCGACGCGCCACCGCGATGCGATTCTCGGTGCCTTCCAGCTGCGACTGCAGCGCCAGGAAGTTCTGGTTCGACTTCAAATCGGGATAGCGCTCGGAAACCGCCATCAGCCGGCTCAGCGCGCCGGTCAGCTGGCTCTGGGCCTGCTGGAACTGCTTAAGCTTCTGCGGATCGTTCAGACTATCGGCATCGACCTGGATCGAGGTCGCCTTGGACCGCGCCTCGGTAACGGCCGTCAGCGTTTCCCGCTCCTGGCTGGCGAACCCTTTTACCGTCTGCACCAGATTGGGAACGAGATCCGCGCGGCGCTGATACTGGTTCTCGACCTGAGACCAGGACGACTTCACCTTCTCGTCCAGCGTCGGGATGTTGTTGATGCCGCAGCCTGACAGCGACAGCATCAGTACCAGCAGCAACATCCACCGCCACGGTTGACGGGTAGCGATGGAGAGAGCGGTCACGGGTGTCTGCATGAAGGGTTCCTGATGAGAAATCATGGCGTGTCGTCTCGATAGCTCGAACGCGTCACGCGGGTTCGAGGATGGCAAGACGGCGATGACGCCAAGTTACAGGTTGGCCGGCGCCATGGGAAGGTGAATCCCCGGCACCATAGGGAGGTGAATCCCCGGCACCATGAGAAGGTGAATGCCCAGCGCCGAGTGCGCTCCCGGAGCAACGCGGAGTGGCCGGTGCCAACGGCTGGTGACGCCTGCCCGCTGGCTCTCGCCGCACTGGTCATTCGCCGACGGCTGCGCCAACATGGGGAAACGATCTTCATGTGTGACATCACCGTCGATGAGCACAAAGGGTCGTCTCAAGGGCTATCGATAAAGCCCTTCCAACAAAAGGTCTTCAGACAAAGGGCCATTCAAAAAAGGATCTTCCGCGTGACACTACGCTTCAACCATCGATTTACCCTTCCCCTTGCCGCCCTGGCGATGGGACTCGGCCTGGCTTCCACCGCTCAGGCTGCCGCGCCGCAGCACGTTCGCATCGCCGTCGATGTGCCCTATCCGCCGTTCGAATATCGCAATGCCGATGGCGAGCTGGAGGGTTTCGAGATCGACCTGGGCAACACGCTTTGCGAGCGCGCCAAGCTCGACTGTGAATGGGTGGTACAGGGCTGGGATGGCATCATTCCCGGCCTGCTCTCACGCAAGTACGACGCCATCATGTCGTCGATGCGGATCACCCCGGCTCGCGAACGCCAGGTGCTGTTCACCAGGCCTTACGCCATGTCGCCCAAGGTCTGGGTGGCACGACGCGGCAGCGATATCTCTCTCGATGATCCGGCATCGCTGAAGGGACTGTCGGTGGGCGTGCAGCGAGGGACGACGCAGGATAGCTACATCACCCAGCAGTATGGCGACAAGCTCGACGTTCAGCGTTACGCCACGGCGGCGGATGTCGCGCTGGATCTGGAATCGCAGCGCCTGGACCTGGCGTTCCTCAACTATCCGGTGGCACTGGACGCGCTGGAAATCGGCAGCGCCGACAGCGATTTCGTGCAAGTCGGGCCGCGCATCGATCGCCCGGAGTCGATCTTCGGCAAAGGCAACGCGATCGCAGTGCGCCCGCGCGACAAGGATCTGGCCGAGACCTTCAATCAGGCGCTGGATAGCGTCTATGCGGACGGCACCTTCGAGACCCTGATGCACCAGTATTTCGACTACGATCTGCGTCCCGCCTCCCGCAAGTAGGGATACCGCGGGAAACGCCGTCGTTCCATTAGCCGCTCAATGAAAAGCGCCGTTCAATGAAAAGCGCCGCTGGAATCTTCCAGCGGCGCTTCGGGTTTGGCGCTACTCGTCTTGGCGTTTCACGAGGCGTGATACGGGAGGCTTAAAACTCCAGGCAGATCTTGCCGAAGTGCTTGCCGGATTCCTGATGGCGGAAGGCGTCGCCGATCTGGTCCAAGGCGAACGAGCAGTCGATGACCGGCTTGATCCCGGTCGTTTCGAGCGCGCGAATCATCTCGATCTGATGCCGACGGCTACCCACGATCAAACCCTGCAGCCGGGCCTGCTTCGCCATCAGCTTGGAGGTCGGGATATCGCCGCCGCGTCCGGTCAGCACGCCGATCAGCGAAATATGTCCGCCAATGGCAACGGCATCGATGGACTGCGGCAAGGTGCCCGGGCCGCCGACTTCGATGACGTGATCGGCGCCATGCCCGTGGGTCAACTCCTGCACTTTCTTGCCCCACTCCGACTCTTCGCGGTAGTTGATCGTGTGATCGGCACCCAGCGCCTTGAGCCGCGTGATCTTGTCCGCGGACGACGAGGTCGAGATGACGGTGGCGCCCATGGCCTTGGCCAGTTGCAGCGCGAAGATCGACACCCCGCCGGTACCCAGAGTCAGCACAGTGTCACCCGGCTTGAGGCCGCCGTCGACGACCAGCGCCCGCCACGCCGTAAGACCGGCAGTGGTCAGCGTCGCGGCTTCGGCATGGGTATAGCCCTTGGGCGCATGGGTGAACCATTGCGCAGGACGAACGACTTGTTCGCGGGCGTAACCGTCGACACCGTCACCCGGCACCGTCTTGAAGTCGGAGACGCGCGCCGGCCCGTCGAGCCAGTGCGGGAAAAACGTGGAAACCACGGAATCGCCGACCGCGAATTCGGTAACGCCCTTGCCCACCGCCTCGACGACGCCGGCGCCATCGGCCATGGGAATGCGCCCTTCCTCCGTCGGCGACTTCCCGCTGGCGACGACATAGTCATGGAAGTTGAGCGAGTTGGCATGAACACGAACCCGGATTTCTCCGGAGCCGGGTTCGCCGGGCCCTTCGACCTCGTGAAGATTGAGCTGGTCCAGACCGCCGGGAGACTTCAGATTGACGACTTGCATGGTGCACTCCTTGAACGAAACGATCCCATGGAATCGTTTAACGGGTGCCCGAAGTGTAGACGGTCTCCTCCGGTGGTGATCAAGCCAGCCGGTCGAACCTATATTTTTTGCCCGGCTGACAGGCAGCGGCCTCCTGCCGGTGCCATTCGTCGGTCGCTTTCTCTGCGCTCCTGTCAATCGTCCTCGTCGTCATCCTGTTCCCGTGCCTGGCGCTCCGCGGCTTCCTCGCGAGCGGCATCGATGACCTGCATGACATCGCTGACGTCGACGAGCGACGCGTCCGGTTCGAAACGCCCGGTCAATGGCGTCTCGGGGTGGAGTTCCCCGGCCTCGTAAAGCGCCCAGATCTCCTTGCCATAGTCCGTCTTCAACAGGGCCGGGGCGAAGCGGCCGAAATAGCCGCGCAGGTTGTCGACGTCGCGCACCAGCATCCAAGGCGCATTGTTGTTGCCGGCCGCGTCGACCGCCTGAGGCAGATCGATGATCACCGGCCCCTCGGCGCCCACAAGAATATTGAACTCGGACAGATCTCCATGAATCAGACCGGCGCACAGCATCTGCACCACTTCACCAATCAGGCGCTGGTGATACTCGAGCGCCAGTTCCGGCGTCAACTCGACGTCATCGAGGCGTGGGGCCACGTCGCCGTCGGCATCGACGATCATCTCCATCAGCAGTACGCCATCGACGAAGCCATGCGGAGTGGGCACCCGCACGCCCGCCTCGGCCAGCCGATAGAGCGCATCGACTTCGGCATTCAGCCACGCCGACTCCTGCTCACGCTGGCCGTAGCGGGTCTTCTTCGACATCGCCCGGGCGCGACGCGTGTTACGCACCTTGCGCCCTTCCTGGTAGGCGACCGCCTGCTTGAAGCTGCGCTGCTTGGCCTCCTTGAACACCTTGGCGCAGCGCAGTTCGTCACCGCAACGAACCACGAAAACCTGCGCCTCCTTGCCACTCATCAACTGGCTGACGACTTCGTCCACCAGCCCGTCTTCGACCAACGGCTGCAATCGCTTGGGTACCTTCATGCTTTCGCTATCCTCACATGTATCCTCACATGTCCCCGCTATCTTCAGCGTCCGATTCGGCGCACCCGACAGCTGCGCCCTTTCAATTTGCCGGCGCTCAACGTCGCCAGCGCCTGTTTGGCGATCGAGCGTTCGACCGCAACGTAGGCGCTGCGATCGAGCACCTTGATCTTGCCGACCTGATCGCCGCCGATCGCGTCGTCACCGTTGGTGAGCGCGCCCAGCACGTCGCCCGGGCGAATCTTCTGCTTCTTGCCGGCATCGATTTGTAGCGTCGCCATGCGCGGCTGAAACGGCGCCTGGGATGCCGAGCCACGGCTGGGCAGCGGCTCGATGGTCAGCGTCTCGCCCAGAAACGCTTCGAGTCGCTCGAGGCGATAGGCTTCCTTCTCGGTCAATATGGTACAGGCGACGCCACTCGCGCCTGCGCGCCCCGTCCGGCCGATGCGATGGACATGCACTTCGAGCTCGCGGGCGATCTGGTAGTTGAATACCGCATCCAGCGCGTCGATATCCAGCCCACGCGCCGCGACATCGGTCGCAACGAGCACCGACAGACTCTTGTTGGCGAAACGAATCAGGGTCTGATCGCGATCACGCTGTTCGAGATCGCCATGCAACGCCTCGGCGCTGAATCCGGCCGCCAGCAGTTGGTCCGCGACCTCCTGGGTTTCACGGCGCGTGTTGCAGAACACCACGCTGGATTCCGGCCGATAGTGCAGCAGCAGCTGGCTGAGCGCAGCCAGGCGGGCCGGCTCGTCGGCAACCCGGTGAAAATGCTGGCGAATGCTCTCGTCATCGTGGGACGAATCCACCTCCACCATTACCGGCTGACGCAGCATACGCTCGGCGACCGGACGCACGCTCTCGCCGTAAGTGGCGCTGAACAGCAGCGTCTGACGTGCTTTCGGGGTCGCCGCGACGATCGTGTCCAGCGCCGCCTGAAAGCCCATGTCGAGCATGCGGTCGGCCTCGTCCAGCACCAGCACCGAAAGCGACGAAAGATCCAGCGAGCCCTTACGTAGATGCTCCTCGATGCGGCCCGGCGTGCCGACCACCACATGCGCCCCGTGGGACAGCGAATTCAGCTGCGGACCCAGCGGCGTTCCCCCGCACAGCGCGAGGATCTTGACGTTGGCCAGCATTCTCGCCAGCCGACGCAGCTCTTCGGCGACCTGGTCCGCCAGCTCGCGGGTGGGACAAAGCACCAGCGCCTGGACCTGGAAGCGCGAGACATCGAGCGCCGACAGCAGGCCCAGCCCGAAAGCCGCCGTCTTGCCGGACCCCGTCTTGCCCTGCCCGATCACGTCCTGACCGCTCAGGATCAAAGGCAGGCTGGCGGCCTGAATCGGCGTCATCGCCAGATAGCCCAGCGATTCGAGATTATCCACAAGTGCCGCGGGTAACGGTAACGAGGAGAACGCCTCGGGCTGACCCGTCGCGGAGGCATCGGCCTCCGAGTTCGGGAGCTCCGAATGCGGGATCTTCGAGTGATGAGTGTCGGGCACGGCACGCGCTCCTGGTCGAGATGAAAAGGTCGATGCAGTCAACCGGCGGACGACTCGGTCTCACCATGTCATGCTCAGGCGCGGCAGAATACCAGAGCGCGCGAAGATTGACGCCGTCTCGTCGTTCGAGCTAGGCAATTGGTGCGAGAAAGGCCAAATAAACCTGCAACATCCGCGCAATGTTGCGTAAAATCCCGCTCGTCGTTGACAACCGATAGGGTGTGACAATGGGAAGGGCCTTCCAGAACCGCAAGGAATCCATGGCCAAGACGGCCGATGCCAAGACCAAGGTCTACAGCAAGTACGGCCGTGAAATCTACGTCTGCGCCAAGTCCGGTGGTACCGATCCTTCCGGCAACCTGACGCTTCGCGGGCTGATCGACAAGGCCAAGAAGGATCAGGTGCCGTCGCACGTGATCGACAAGGCGCTCGACAAGGCCAAGGGCAGCGGCGGCGAGGATTTCTCGGCGGCACGCTACGAAGGTTTCGGCCCGGGCAACTGCATGGTGATCGTCGAGTGTCTGACCGACAACCCGAACCGCACCTTCGGTGACGTGCGCGGCTGCTTCACCAAGACCAAGAGCAAGATCGGCACCCAGGGCTCGGTCAGCCACATGTTCGATCACTGCGCGATCTTCGCCTTTGCCGGCGAGGATGAGGAAGCCGTGCTGGAAGCGCTGATGGAAGCCGATGTCGACGTCACCGACATCGAAAGCGAAGACGGTCGCATCACCGTGTTCGCGCCGCATACCGACTATGCCAAGGCCAAGCAGGCGCTGCTCGACACCTTCGGCGAGCTGGAGTTCGAAGCCGACGAGATTCAGTTCCTGCCCCAGACCCATACGCCGCTGGAAGGCGACGACGTGGCGATGTTCGAGAAGTTCCTCGACATGTTGAACGACCTCGACGACGTACAGAACGTCTATCACAATGCCGAGCTGCCCGAGAGCGCCTGACGCGATCGATCCGTCACGGATTGCCGGCATCAGCAAGAAACCCACCTTGCGGTGGGTTTCTTGCGTCTGGAGGAAATCAATCCGAGAAAGACAGGATCAGGGGCTGACCTTGGATATCTTGGCGCCGTTCAATGAGACACCGCCCTGGATGCCCTGATTGTTCATCACGAACGCGATGACCTCCTTGTCGGCCGTAGCGTTGGTGATCTGGCCGTTGGCACCGATATCGGCGACCGCCACTCCGGCGCTGGCCCCCACCGACCATCCATTGTCGCTACGCACGCGATTGAGCGCTTTCTCGGTCATCAGAAGGTAGACGATGGCCTGCGACTGCGCCCCCGCCTGGAAACCGATCGAACCGCTGGTGGTGGTGTAGTAGCCGGCCTTGGCGCCGTCCATCAGCAGCGAGCCGTCACCATGACTGGCGCCGACGATGAAGCTGGCGCCCAGTACCCCGGGAAACACCAGTACGCCCTCGGACTGCTGCGCCAGCGATCGGGCGTCGGGCACCGAGCGATAGAGCCGGTCCAGCGTCTGCTGGACGTCCTGATCCAGCTGCGCACGCTGAGAGAGACGGCTTTCGCGATCCGAAGACGAGGTGGTGGTACAGGCGGTCAATGCTGTACTGCCCAGAACCGCGACGAGCAGCATGACGGCGGTACGGTTGATCGATGAAAAGCGTGCCATGAATGGTCTCCTTGCTTGAAAAACTCGGCGTCGTTTCAACACCGATCCTGCCTGTCTGATTTTTGATGTTGCCTATTCGTTATAGACAACTCTGCGCCATTGCGCCCGTTTCACGGCAATCGTCAGTCGCTGTTCTCGGTCCGGTTTGATCGATCAATGCGATGACGACCACTCCCGGCTACAGCCAGCTCAATTTTTACCTGCCGATGTTCTTAACCTGCTTATGTTTTTCGCCTGCCGGTGTTTTTCGCCTACAATAGTGGCCCTTCACGTCACGATGTATCGCCTTCATGAGTCACGAGACGCCCCTAGCGCCCGAGCGCGCGGCATCCAGCGATGCCACCGTCGACACGCCGGTCGACGCGCAGTCCGAAAATCCCGGCGCTCAACCTGCGCCGGTGATTGCCATTACCGGTCTCTCCAAACGTTACGACTCCGGTTTCGAAGCGCTGAAGCAGATCGACCTGGAGATCCAGCGCGGCGAGATATTCGCCCTGCTCGGCCCCAACGGGGCCGGCAAGACCACCTTGATCAGCATCATCTGCGGACTGGTCAACGCCAGCTCCGGGAGTGTGGTGGTCGACGGTCACGACAGCGTCACCGACTACCGCGCCGCGCGCGCCAAGATCGGCCTGGTCCCTCAGGAGCTGACCAGTGACGCCTTCGAGACCGTCTGGAACACGGTGCGCTTCAGCCGCGGGCTGTTCGGCAAGGCGCCCAACGATGCCCATCTGGAGCGCGTGCTGAAGTCGCTGTCGCTGTGGGACAAGCGCAACAACAAGCTGATTACGCTCTCCGGCGGCATGAAACGACGCGTGCTGATCGCCAAGGCGCTGGGCCATGAACCCGAGATCCTGTTTCTCGACGAGCCCACCGCCGGGGTAGACGTCGAACTGCGTCGCGACATGTGGGAAGTCGTGAGAGAGCTTCGTAACAGTGGCGTGACCATCATTCTGACCACGCACTACATCGAGGAAGCCGAGGAGATGGCCGATCGCATCGGGGTCATCAACGGCGGCGAGATCGTGCTGGTACGGGAGAAGGCGGCACTGATGCGACAGCTCGGCAGCAAGCAGTTGACGCTGCATCTGCTGACGCCGTTGGCAAGCGTGCCCCCCGCGCTGGCCCACCACCCGCTGACGCTGGCCGAGGAAGGCAGCGTGCTGGTCTACACCTACGACGCCAGCGAGGCCGGGGACAGCGAGCACGTCAGCATCAGCGCGCTGATCAACGAGATCGAGGCCGCCGGCATTCGCTTCAAGGATCTGCACACCAAGCAGAGTTCGCTGGAAGATATCTTCGTCAACCTGGTCAGAGAGCGCCCATGAATCTGCAAGCCGTTCGCTCCATCTATGTCTTCGAAATGGCTCGCGCCGGACGCACGCTGCTGCAGAGCCTGATTTCGCCGGTGATCTCGACGTCGCTCTACTTCGTCGTTTTCGGTGCCGCCATCGGCTCGCGCATTCAGGAAGTCGAAGGCGTCAGCTACGGGGCGTTCATCGTGCCCGGCCTGATCATGCTGATGCTGCTGACGCAGAGCGTCTCGAATGCCTCGTTCGGGATCTTCTTCCCCAAGTTCACCGGCACCATCTACGAACTGCTGTCGGCACCGATCTCGTACTTCGAGATCGTGCTCGGCTATGTCGGCGCGGCGGCATCGAAGTCCGCCATTCTGGGGCTGGTGATTCTGGGCACGGCCAACTTCTTCGTCGATCTGCATATCCAGCATCCGTTCATGATGATGCTGTTTCTGTTGCTGACCGCGCTCACCTTCAGCCTGCTCGGATTCATCATCGGAATCTGGGCGGACAGCTTCGAGAAGCTGCAGCTGGTGCCGTTGCTGATCATCACGCCCCTGACCTTTCTCGGCGGCAGCTTCTATTCCATCGATATGCTGCCGTCGTTCTGGCAGGGGGTGACGCTGGCCAACCCGGTGGTCTATCTGGTCAGCGGTTTCCGCTGGAGCTTTTACGGCATCAGCGATGTCAGCGTCGTTGCCAGTCTGGTCATGATCGGCGTCTTCCTGGCGGTAAGCCTGGGCGTCATCAGTTGGATCTTCCGCACCGGCTATCGGCTGCGCCCCTGACGTATAGCCAGGTCCGGACCGGAAGGCGGAAGCCAAAGCCGCCCTCCCCGTTCTTCGCGGGTCGCCGAATAGCCACCCGCCCTTTCACGCTTCACGAGTCACGTCATGCCGATACTGCAAACCTGCGCGCACCGCGTCGACAAGCACGCCGATGACCAGCCGGCCACCATGGCCAGCGGCGAATCCATGGTCGATACCGCGACGGCGGAGTCGCTGCTGGCGAGTTTCAACTCGAGCTTTCACGGCAAACCCAAGGCCTGGGGCCACTTCGGTGGAAGTGGCGGGGAGGAGGACACCGATAACGCGGTGAATAATGACGCCGGCCCCGCGTTGTCGTCGCGATTCGCCTTCGAGCTGGAACGCTATCGGAGTGGAGAGTCGAACTTCACCGATTTCACCCGCGAAGCCACCCAGAGTCTGTTGCCGCTGATCGACCAGCATCTATCGGTCGGCGGCCACTGGTGGTTTACCCACTATCGCCAGGGCGAAGCGGAGTACCTGACGTTGGCCCTGCTGCATCAGCGTGACGGCTATGGCTTCGATGCCGAGCTCAATCTCGTGCCCGTGCAGCAGCTCAACCTGGGCCAGTTGATGCTGGCCGCGCGTATCGACCTGACCCAGTGGCAGAACGGCGGCTCTCGCCAGTACATCGCCTACGTTCAGGACCGCGGCAACAAAAAACTGGTGGAAGATTTCAGGCTGTGGCTGGGCTGTCAGGAGGGCATCAACGCGGGCGCGGAAACCCGCACGCTACTCAAGGCGTTCAGCGATTATGTCGAGAGCGAGGACCTCCCCGAGGAAGCCAGCCGCGAGAAGACCGGGACATTGATCGACTATGCCAACGCGCAGGCCAAGCGCGGCGAACCGATCACGCTGGACGAGCTCTCGGAGCTGGTCGATGAGCAGCATCCCAAGGCGTTCTACGACTATATCCGCAATCAGGACTATGGCCTCGCCGCCGAGATTCCGCCGGACAAGCGTACCCTGCAGCAGTTCAAGCGCTTTGCCGGGCGCGCCAGCGGCGTGTCGATCAGCTTCGACTCCCACCTGCTCGGCAACAGCATCGAATACGACGACGAGCGCGACCGCCTGATCATCAAGCAGGTGCCCGGGCAGTTGAAGGATCAGATCAAGGAGCGCAAGGGCTGAGACGCTGACGCTGTCTCGGAATCGAGGCCGGTAGCGACACGCGCGACTGCGCTCATCGCGAAGCTCAAAACGATACTCAACGGGCTCAGAACGACGCTCATAACGGCGTTCACAACGACAACGGCCCACTCCTCTTGCGAGGAGTGGGCCGTCTTTTTACCGCCATTCAGGCACTGAACGACTTACTGGCCGCGATTGGCCTTGACGCCTTCCTCGATGCGCCGACCGATGGTCGCATCGATGTTGCGCCAGTACTCGAACACACGAGAAAGCACCGGCTCCTCGACGCCACCGGAGACGTGACCAACCACGTTGTTGACCAGCCGGTCGCGGGCCGCGTCATCCATCACCTTGTTGACGAGGTCATTGGCCTGGCTGTAGTCGTCGTCCGCCGGTCGCAGCGTGTAGGCAGCGCGGACGAACTCGCCGTCGGCCTGCCATACCGCATCTTCCGGATAACGTTCGGGATCGGCCTTGGAGCCCCCCTTGCTGTTCGGTGCGTAGACCGGATCGCTGGCGTTATGCATGCGCATCGCGCCGCCCTTGCTGTAGCTGTTGACCGGCGCCTTGGGCGTGTTGACCGGGATGTGCTTGTAGTTCACCCCGAGACGCGCGCGGTGCGCATCGGCATAGGAGATGGAGCGTGCCAGCAGCATCTTGTCCGGCGACAGTCCAGTACCGGGAACCATGTTGTTGGGTTCGAAGGCAGCCTGTTCGATCTGGGTATGGAAGTCTTCCGGATTGCGATCCAGCTTCATCTTGCCGACTTCCATCAACGGATAGTCGTCGTGCGGCCAGACCTTGGTCAGATCGAACGGATTGATGCGGTAGGTCTTGGCATCCTCGAACGGCATGATCTGAACCTGCAGTGTCCAGGTCGGGTAGTCGCCGCGCTTGATCGCATTGAACAGGTCGCGGCGGTGATAGTCGGCATCGCTACCGGCCATCTCGTCGGCCTGCTCCTGGGTCATGCACTTGATGCCCTGGTCGGTCTTGAAGTGATACTTGACCCAGAAACGCTCACTCTGCTCGTTCACCCACATGTAAGTGTGGCTGGAGTATCCATTCATGTGCCGCCAGCTTGCCGGCACGCCGCGGTCGCCCATCAGCCAAGTCACCTGGTGGGCCGATTCCGGTGCCATGGTCCAGAAGTCCCACTGCATGTCGTGATCGCGCAGACCGTTGTCGGCCCGGCGCTTCTGGGAGTGGATGAAGTGCTGGAACTTCATCGGATCGCGGACGAAGAACACGGGGGTATTGTTACCCACCATGTCGAAGTTGCCTTCCTCGGTATAGAACTTGAGCGCGAAACCGCGCGGGTCGCGCCAGGTGTCCGGGCTGCCGCCTTCGCCGGCGACGGTCGAGAAGCGCGCAACCATCTCGGTCGTCTTGCCCGGCTGGAGAAATTTCGCCTTGGTATATCGGCTGACGTCGTGGGTCACCTCGAAGTGGCCGAAGGCACCGCCGCCCTTGGCATGCGGCTGACGATCCGGAATCATCTCACGGTTGAACGCCGCCATCTGCTCCATCAGGTAGTGATCGTGAAGCACGATCGGGCCATCAGGGCCTACGGAAAGCGAATTTTCTTCGCTCGCTACCGGAATGCCGGCATCCGTCGTCGTCGGTTTGCGGTTGTCGCTGGTCACGATGATCTCTCCCTAATTCAACGCCGCAAGACGATGATCGCCTTGCACTGAAACCTCTTGGCGATGCCCTACTAGATGTCCTACTAATAGGAGTGGTCGCAACGAGTCTACTGCCACATGGCCAAGGAGACTCGGATGTCAGGTCTGCGACACGATCGCCTGAATTCTGCCCGCCTAAGCCATCCCCGGCTCAGGTGCATAGACCCAGCCGAGCAAGACGGCTACCCCATACGGGCGCACCACAACTTATAGAGTGAACCCTGGACACTGTCCAACCGTGGAAAACCGACTTTAGGGCAACGTCACGCCGAATGTAGGACACGCCCACGCTTCATCCCGACAGCCAAAACGGGCAGCGCCAGATGCCGCAAGGGCTGCGTGATAGGCACTGCCTTGTCAGCGACCCGGGACTGATAGTCGCGACCAATACCGCCCATGGGCAAATTTCATGGTTATCACGCTGATCCGCACCGCTCGATGGCACCGCTGACAGTGGCACCATCGCCAAACATTTCTATAGTTAATGAGCTAACGGTATCGGTCATCGGCCGGTAAGTTTCGTAACAAGGACGTTTCACCGAGGTCATCGTGTCCCATCCCCCTGTCACCGCTCAAACGGCCTGTCGCTATCGCGCGCTCTCGGCCGGACTGCTATCGATCCTGCTTACCGGATGCAGTCAGACCCCCATCTCGTTTCTCGATCCTCAAGGGCCCGTTGCTACCGCCCAACGCCACCAGTTCGGCTTGATCATCGCGCTGACATCGATCGTGGTGCTACCGGTACTGATCCTGACCCCCTGGATCGTGATCCGCTATCGCTACGGCGCCCAGTCGGCTTATCGCCCTCGCTGGGGCTTTTCCAAGCTGGCCGATATCGCCATCTGGGGTATTCCTTTCCTCGTCGTCGTGGTGCTCGCCACGGTCGCCTGGCGTAGCACCTTGGCACTGGATCCGTACCGCCCCATTCAAGGCGATCAGAAGACCGAACCCTTGCGGGTGCAGGTGGTCGGCTTCGACTGGAAATGGCTGTTCATCTACCCCGATCAGGGCATCGCGACCGTCAACGAGCTGGTCGTTCCCGCTCACCGCCCTCTGGCTCTGGAGCTGACCTCCGCCAGCGTCATGCAAGGATTCTTCATTCCGGCGCTCGGCAGCCAGATCGATGTCATGAACCGCATGGTGACCCAGCTGCATCTGGAAGCGGACCATATCGGCGAGTTCCCGGGCAAGAACATGCAGTACAACGGCAAGGGGTTCTCGCATCAACGCTTCGTGACTCGCGTCGTCGATGAGCAGACATTCCACAACTTCGTCGCTCACACGGGTGACGACGGCATGACGCTGGATGCCCGGATGTTCGATCGACTGATGGCGCAGAACACTGGCAGGACGCTGGCGCAGTCTCTCGCCCGCGCCGATGTCGGCAGCAACAACGATGGTGACGGTAAAGGCCGGGACGACGACGCCGGACGACTTCGTTTCGGCCACCTGCCCGACGACCTGTTCAGCGATATCGTCGACCATGTATCGCCCGACTGGTCATCGATCTCGACCGAGTCGGCAGGCGTCGCCAGCGACGTATCGGGTTCGCGGGAGGCTCGGCCATGAATCATTGGACAGAATGGGTATTGGGTCGCCTGGACTGGAGCGCGTTACCGTTCTGGGACGCCGTCGTCGATCCGACGACCAAGAACATCGTCAACGCGATCATCGCCAGCGGCGCCGGCGCCATGGTGATCCTCGGCGGCCTGATCGCCATCGGCGTGCTGACATGGACCCGCCGCTGGCGCTGGCTGTGGTCCGAATGGCTGACCAGCCCCGATCACAAGAAGATCGGCATCATGTTTATCGTCATCGCGCTGGTGATGCTGGCGCGCGCGGTGATCGAGGCGGTGTTCATGCGCCTGCAGCAGGCCGTAGGGCTGGGAGGCGGATTCCTCACCGCCGAGCACTTCGGGCAGCTATTCACGACCCACGGCACCATCATGGTGTTCTTCATGGCGATGCCGTTTCTGACCGGCATTATCAACTACTTGATGCCACTGCAGATCGGCACCCGGGATCTGTCGTTTCCGGTGATGAACTCGGTCAGCCTGGGCCTGACCGCAGCCGGTGCGGCACTCGTCATGGTGTCATTGATTCTGGCGCCGTTTTCCACCGGCGGCTGGAGCGGCTATCCCTCGTTTACCGAAAGCGCGGCCAACCCCGGCGCCGGCGTCGACTACTGGATCTGGGCGGTGACCCTGTCGACGCTGTCGTCGACGCTCACCGGCATCAATTTCGCCGTGACCATCTACAAGAAACGCGCACCGGGCATGAGCTGGTTCCGCCTGCCGCTGTTTACCTGGACGGCGCTGTGCACGGCGATCCTGATGATCTTCGGCATGCCGCCGCTGACCGTGGCGACGGCGCTGCTGGCGCTGGACCGCTATCTCGACTTTCACTTCTTCACCGCCGATCTCGGCGGCAACATGATGAATTACGTCAATCTGTTCTGGGCGTTCGGCCATCCGGAAGTCTATATCCTGATCCTGCCGGCATTCGGCATCTTCTCGGAAATCTTCTCGACCTTTTCCGGCAAGAAACTCTACGGCTACGGCGCCTTGGTGATCGCCACGATGGCCATCGCCGTTCTTTCGTTCACGGTCTGGCTCCACCACTTTTTCACCATGGGTCAGAGCGCGCACATCAACGCGATCTTCGGTATCGCCACGATGCTGATCGGCATTCCCACCGGGGTCAAAGTGTACGACTGGATGCTGACGATGTTCCGCGGCCGTATCCGCTTTGCGGTACCGATGATCTACGCGGTCGGCTTCATCATGCTGTTTGCGATCGGCGGGCTGACCGGGATCATCCTGGCGGTGCCGAGCGTGGACTATCAGATCCACAACTCGCTGTTTTTGGTCGCACACTTCCACAATATGCTGATTCCCGGGCTGCTGTTCGGGATGCTGGGCGGCACCAACTTCTGGTTTCCCAAGGCCTTCGGCTTCCGCCTGGAGGAGCGCTGGGGTCGGCGCGCGGCGCTGTGCTGGATCGTCGGGTTCATGCTGGCGTTCTTCCCCCTCTATGCCCTCGGCGTACTGGGGATGCCTCGGCGATCGGCGGCCTTTTTCGAACCGGCTTACCTGCCGTGGACATTGGCCGCCGCTGTCGGCGCGCTGATCATTCTGCTGGCCATGCTGCTGTTGCTGGTCCAGCTCTGGATCAGCATCCGGGATCGGGACGCCAACCGCGTGCCGGCGGGCGATCCCTGGGATGGCCGCAGCCTGGAGTGGTCGGTGTCGGCGCCACCGCCGGAGTACAACTTCCCGGTCATTCCCGAAGTCCACAGCCGCGATGCCTACATGCGCCAGAAGGAGAATGGCCGTGGCGCGCACCCGCGGCCGGACGAGTACACGGATATCGTGATGCCGGCCAACAGCGCCATGGGGCCGATCATGGCCGCCACCGGCTTTCTGATCGCCTTCGGCCTGACCTGGTACGAATGGTGGCTGGTGGTGGCGGCGGGCATCGTCAGCCTGATCGCGCTGGTGGCACGAGGCTACGTTCGCCAGCGTACCCGGACGATCCCCGCACAGACGGTGCGCCGGGAGCACGAGGCCTGGCTCGAGCGCGTCAGCCGTATTCGGCCCGTCTCCCGGCGCGAAGAACAGACGCCGGCCAATCAGGGGCTAGCCATGTCACCGCTCGAGGGAGCCATCCAATGACTGCGACACCGAGCCGCCACCCCGGCCTCAATCTGGGACACGCCCACGGCGATGCCCACGAAGCCAGCGAGGAGTTCGTCTTCGGCTTCTGGGTGTTCATGATGAGTGATCTGATTCTGTTCGGTCTGCTCTTCGCGACCTACGTCACCATGCTCGGCGGCACCGCTGGCGGCCCCGGCCCCGGCGAGCTGTTCGAGCTCAAGAGTGCCTTCATCGAGACGATGCTGCTGCTGGTCAGCAGCTTCACGTTCGGCATGGCGTCGCTAACGCTGAAATATCGCACCGACCGCAAGGTGCTGGTGGCCTGGTTGCTGGTAACGCTGCTGCTGGGCCTTGGCTTTCTCGCCCATGAGCTCTACGACTTTCACAAGATGTTCACCGAAGGCGGCGTGCCTAGCCGGAGCGGCTTTCTGTCCGCTTTCTTTGCCCTGGTGCCGCTCCACGGGCTTCACGTGACCGGTGCCTGCATCTGGTTGATCGCCCTGCTCGGCCAGATTGCCGTGCACGGTCTCGATACGCCCACCAAGACCGGGCTGATGCGGCTGGCGATCCTCTGGCACTTCCTGGATGTGGTCTGGATCGGAATCTTCTCGCTGGTCTATCTGGGAGGCATCGTATGAGCCATCGCCAACTTTCCGAGCAGGAAGCCCAGGAGAAATCCAGCGAGTTACGCACCTATCTGTGGG